>CAZUUU010000107.1:0-11130 GCA_964622685.1 uncultured Methylibium sp. | reverse complement strand
ATGTCGGAATCAAAATCCGATGCCTTAACCAACTTGGCGACTCCCCTACACAGGAGGCGGCTTTCGCCACCCCCGAAAACACTTGTCGCCCACCGCTTGTCACCCACCCGCACGAGCTGCCTCAGGCCGCCCAGTCCGCCAGCGGGTGGCGGTCCAGGCCGCGACACAGGCGACCCACCCAACCTGCCGGAAGCGCACGGGCTTCCACCATGTCGATCCGTGGTGCATCACCGGCGCCGGCATCCGCAAACACCGCACTGCCCGAGCCCGTCATCCGGCTGCTGCCGAAGCGGGCCTGCAGCAGCACCAGGGCCTGGGCCACTTCGTCGCTGAACGCCACCGCGGGCGCCTGCAGATCGTTGCGGCCAAACCCCTCGGGGTCTGCAAGAAAGCTCGGGATTGTAGCAGTGGCGCCGTTCCGGACCAAGTGCGGACTGGCAAAGATGGCCGCGGTCGGCACCGCCACGGCCGGCTTCAGGACCGCCCACCAGCGCGGCGCCAGGTCGATGGGAGTCAGCCGGTCGCCGATGCCTTCGACCCAGGCATTGCGGCCGCCGACGAAGAACGGCACGTCCGCGCCGAGCCGGGCGGCGAGCGCCAGCAGCCGCTCGCGCGGCCAGTCCAGCGCCCACAGACGGTTCAGTGCCAGCAGCGTCGAGGCCGCGTCCGAGCTGCCGCCGCCCAGCCCGGCGCCCCAGGGCACCTGCTTGTCGACGGCGATGTCGGCGCCGAGCCGGCAGCCGCTCTCCTGCTGCAGCAGGCGTGCCGCGCGCAGGCTGAGGTCGTCCTCGGGCAAGGCGGCCGTCAGGTCCCGGCGCCGCAGCAGGCCGTCGCCGCGACGCTCGAAGTGCAGCGTGTCGCACCAGTCGATCAGCGCGAACACCGACTGCAGCAGGTGGTAGCCGTCCTCGCGCCGGCCGACGACATGCAGGAAGAGATTGAGCTTGGCCGGCGCCGGAACGTCGTAGAGCGTCTTCACGGCGCCGCCTCAGGAGCCGTCGAGCCGGGCGCGCACGACCACCGCGGGACTCGACGCGCGGCGCGCCTCGATCCGCCCTTCGGCCTGCTGGGACAGGTCGACCGACCAGCCGAGTTGCGCAAAGCCGCCGACGGCCGGCGCGCTGGGCGCCCCCGGCCAGGCACGGCCGCGCAACCAGTCGAACAGCGCGGCGAGCGGGACCGGTTCGCCCAACGCGTCCGCGGCCAGGCTGTCGAGGTCGGGATAGAGGCGCTCGCCGTCGCTGGAGCGCAACCGCACCCGGCCTGCCGACCATTCGGCGTTGGCGACCTGGGTGCCCAGCGGAGACGTCAGCGTCAGCCGGCCCTCGGCCGCCGATCCCTCGAGTTCGAAGGCGGCGCTGAAGGAGCGCCTGGCATCGCCCTCGACCTGCACCGACAGGCGGCCGGAGAGCAGGTCGGCCGCCACCGGTCCCGGTGCGACGCTCGCGCAGGCCGACAGCAGCGCGCACAGCAGTGCGGCCGCGAGGCGCCCCACCCGGCTCACAGATCGACCTTGAGCCGCGCGAGCGTTTCCTTCAGCACGTCGTTGCCGGCATCGCGCGAACGGCCCTCGGCCCAGACGCGCCGCGCCTCGTCGCGCCGGCCGCTGACCCACAGCACCTCGCCGAGGTGGGCGGCGATCTCGGTGTCCGGTCGCGCACGGTAGGCCCGGGACAGCCACTGGAGGGCTTCCTCGCGGTTGCCGAGCCGGTACTCGACCCAGCCCATGCTGTCGATCAGGAAGGGGTCGCTGGGCGCGAGCTCCAGCGCCTTGGCGATCAGCTGCTTCGCCTCGGGCAGGCGCCGGTTGCGATCGGCCAGCGAGTAGCCCAGCGCGTTGTAGGCATTCGGCTGCTGCGGCTTGAGCGCGATCACGCGACGCAGCAGTTGCTCCATCTCGTCCATGCGGTCGAGCTTCTCGGCCATCATGGCCTGCTCGTAGAGCAGGTCGGTGTCGTCGCGGAAGCGCTGGTTGGCCTCGACCAGCACGCCGAGCGCGGACGACCACTGCTTCTGGTCGCGCAGCAACTGGGCCTCGGCCAGCAGCTTGGCGCGCGCCTCGTCCGGCGTGCGCTCGGGCAGCTTGCGCAGCAGGCTGCGCCCCTCGGTCAGCCGGCCTTGCTGGGCCAGCAGCGAGGCGCGACGCGACTGGACCGCCAGCGCCTGCGAGCCGTCGACCTTGGACAGCCAGGCCTCCGCCCCCTTGAAGTCGCGCCGCTGCTCGGCCGCCTGGGCGAGCATCAGGTAGGCCTGCGCCATGCGCTGGCTCGGGGTCGATGCTTCCTCGTCGTCGCCGTCGGGCGGCCCGGAGTCGGCCTCGGCCGACTCGGCACGCGCCAGGAACTGGCGCAATGCGGCCTCGGCCTCGGCCGGCTGCTTCATCTCCAGGCGCAGGGCACCGAGCGTGAGCCACGCATCGCTGAACTGCGGCGCGTCGCGGGTGACCGCCTCGAGCTGGGTCGCCGCGTCGGCGTAGCGCTGGCCGATCGCCAGCGCGCGGGCGTAGACCAGGCGCACGGCACTGCGCGTCGTCACCGGCGCCGGCGGCTGGGCGTCCAGGAAGGCCGACACCAGCGCCTCGGCGCGCGGCTCGGTGGGCAGCAACTCGACGGCCAGCAGCGCGACCGCCTCGGCGCCCGCATTCAGGGCCTGCGCACGCCGCGCGGCATCGTAGGCCCGTGCGGCCTCGCCGGCCGCGAGGCGCGCGCGACCGAGCGCCACCCATGCCGACACCGCCGTCGCCGGCGCTTCGCCGGCCGCACGGCCCTCGGCGTAGGGCAGCAGCACCTCGTCCAGGACGGCGGCCGTCGCCTTGCGATCGGCGGCCCGCGCAAAGTAGCCCGGCAGCGAGGCGATGGCCGCAGGCCGCTGCTCGGACGACACCGCCGTCAGCAGCGAGCGCAGCGGCGCGGCGGTCTCGGCACTGCGGTTCAGTGCGACGAGCAGTTGCATCTCGTAGCGATGCGCTTCGAGCGAGCCCGGCACCGCCTGCCGCCAGGCGCGCGTGGCCTCGAGCGCCTGGTCCCCGGCCTGGGCCTGCAGGGCGATGTCGGTGGCGCGCCGGAACAGCCGTTCGTCGCGGGTCTTGCGCGCCGCGTCGAGCAGCACCTGGTAGCTGCTGCCGGCATCGCCGCGGTTCAGCTCGATCTCGCCGATCAGCAGCTGGTAGAACAGCGGGGCGTCGAGCGAGGAGTTCTCGGTCCCTTCGACGGCACGGGCCGCCGCGACGGACTGTGCCGATGCCGCGGTGGCGAAGAGGCCCGCGACCGCGAGGGTCAGCGCAGCAAGACGAATGGCGGGCATCGGCAACTCCAGAGTCGAAAACGATTCTATGCACCCGCCGCTACAGTGCGCAGCCATGCCCGAGTTGCCCGAGGTGGAAGTCACGCGCCTGAGCCTGGTCGATCGACTGCGCGGCGCGCGCATCGATGCCGTCCGGCTCGGCAAGCCGCTGCGCTGGCCGCTGGGCTGCGAGCCGGCGGCGCTGGTGGGCCGGCGCGTGGCCGACGTCGCGCGGCGCGGCAAGTACCTGTGGTTCGCTCTCGACGAGGGCGGCCTGCTGGTGCACCTGGGCATGTCCGGCTCGCTCAGCCTGTCGCCGGCCGCCGCCGCACCCGGGCCCTGGGATCATTTCGACCTCGTCACCGACCGGGGATTGCTGCGCCTGACGGACCCGCGTCGCTTCGGCGCGGTGGTCTGGTCCACGGCGCCTGGCGACGGCCTGAGCGGCCGCTTGCTGGCCAGCCTGGGCGTCGAGCCCTTCGATGCCGCCTTCGATGCCGCGTGGCTCCACCAGGGCCTGCGCAGCCGGCGCGTCGCGGTGAAGCAGGCGCTGCTGGCCGGGAACATCGTGGTCGGCGTCGGCAACATCTACGCGTCGGAGGCGCTGTTCCTGGCCGGCATCGACCCGCGCCTGCGGTCCGATCGCCTGAGTCGGCCACGCTGCGAGCGCCTGGTGCATGCGGTGCGCCAGGTGCTGTCGCAGGCGCTGGCGCTGGGTGGATCGACCCTGCGCGACTTCCGCGACGCGCACGGCATGAACGGCGAGTTCCAGGACGCCGCACGCGTCTACGACCGTGAAGGACTCGCCTGCTTCGTCTGCGGGCAGCCGATCCGGCGCATCGTGCAGGGCCAGCGCTCGACCTACTTCTGCGCCCGCTGCCAGCGCCGTTGACCCCCGTTGCAGGCACCTGCCACTGTCACATCTGCACACGTCTTGACCGGCCGGCAGCGTGACAAGTGACGCGCGGTCCACCGGCACGGCGCGCTGCCTGGGATACCATGAAACTCTCTCGACAGTAAGGCCTTCGGACCATCGCATGTCTGCCTCGTTTGCCCACAGCGTCGACGCCCTCGGCCATTGGCGCAACGAGCTCGAGGCGCGGGTCCGGGAGCTGACACGCTTCCTGCGCGACCACGAACTGCTCGACGATCCGGCGGCCGACGTGCTGGAGTCGCTGCGCCAGCGCCTCGCCGGCGAGAAGCTCGTGGTGGCCTTCGTCGCCGAGTTCTCGCGAGGCAAGTCCGAGCTGATCAACGCGATCTTCTTCGCCGACACCGGCCGGCGCATCCTGCCTGCCACCGCCGGCCGCACGACGATGTGCCCGGTCGAACTCGGCTACGAGGCCGACGAGCCGCCCGGCATGGCCATGCTGCCGATCGAGACGCGGCTGCAGGGCCACTCGCTGGCCGAGCTGCGCCGCCAGCCCAAGGTCTGGAAGCTGACCCCGCTGGACCTGGGCGACACCGAAGGCCTGGCCCAGGCGCTGCTGCAGGTCACGCAGACCCGCCAGGTCAGCCTGGACACGGCGCGCGACCTCGGCTTCTGGCACGACGACGCGCCCGACGACAACCCGCCGATCGATGCGCAGGGCCTGGTCGAGATCCCCGCCTGGCGCCACGCGCTGATCAACCTGCCGCATCCGCTGCTGCAGCGCGGCCTGGTCGTGCTCGACACGCCGGGCCTCAACGCCATCGGCGCCGAGCCCGAGCTCACAGTCGGGCTGCTGCCGGGTGCGCACGCCACGGTCTTCGTGCTGGGCGCCGACACCGGCGTGACCAAGTCCGATCTGGCGATCTGGCGCGACCATCTCAATGCGCCGGGCGTCAGCCGCTACGTCGTGCTGAACAAGATCGACACCCTGGCCGACGCGCTGAGCACGCCCGAGGAAACCGAGGCCCAGATCGAACGGCAATGCGTCGATGTGGCCAACACGCTGCAGCTGCCGCGCGAACGCGTCTTCCCGCTGTCGGCCAAGCAGGCGCTGACGGCGCGCGTCGCCGGCGACGATGCCGCGCTCGACCTGAGCCGCCTGCCGGCCCTGGAAGCGGCGCTGAACGAGCGCCTGCTGCCGCAGCGCCAGCAGATGCTGGCCCAGGTCGGCGTGCAGGGCATCGCGCGCGTCGAGCAGCAGGTCGGCCGCCGGCTGACCGACCGGCGCCGGCAGCTCGCCGAGCAGTTGCTCGAGCTGCGCGGCCTGCGCGGCAAGAACAGCGCCAAGGTCAAGCTGATGCTCAAGCGCGTCGACACCGAGGCGGCCGAGTTCGAGCAGTGCATCGCGCGGCTGCAGGCGATGCGCGTCGTCCACACGCGCATGCTGAAGGACGCGCTGCTCGACCTGGCCAGCGACCGCCTGCGCGAGCATGTCAACGAGATGCAGGACAGCATCCGCAGCTCGCTGCTGCAGCTGGGCGCGCGCAAGGCCTTCCTCACCCTGTGCAGCCAGCTGCGCGAGCGCATGACGCGGGCCCAGGCACGCGGCGACGAGATCCACGCGATGCTGCAGGCCTCGTTCGAGACGCTGAACACGGAGTACGGCTTCAGCCTGATGACGGCGCCGAAGCCCGACCTCGCCCGCTTCGTCGCCGACCTCGACCTGATCGAGCGCAACTACGTGCAGTACCTGGGCCTGACCCAGGCGCTCAAGCTGACCCAGGAGCGCTTCCTCGAGCAGTTCCGCCGCATGCTGGTGTCGCGCCTGCGCGTGGTGTTCGAAAGCGCCAGCGGCGAGCTGGAGCTCTGGAACAAGACCGCCTCGGCCCAGATCGACACCCAGCTGCGCGACCGCCGGCGCGGCTTCAAGAAGCGCCGCGAGGCGCTGGAGCGCATCCAGACCGCGGCCGGCGAGCTGGAGTCCCGGCTCGCCGAGCTCGAGGGCCAGGACCAGCGCCTGCAGCAGCTGCAGCAGCGCCTGGCCGAGCTGGCGCGCGGCGCGCGCGAGCATGCCGACCCGGCGCAGACGCAGCCCGTCGACGCGAAGGAGTCGGCGACAGCGACCGCGGGCATCGACCTGCTGCTCGACCTCGAGCCCGACCCGGCCCGCGCTTGAGCGCCGTGCCGCATCGGCCGGCGTCGCGCGACGCGGCCGGCGGGGACTTCGCCGCCCGCGTGATCGCCTGGCAGCGCCGCGACGGCCGCCACGGCCTGCCCTGGCAGGGACAGCGCGATCCCTATCGCGTCTGGTTGTCCGAGGTGATGCTGCAGCAGACCCAGGTCACGACGGTGCTGGCCTACTACGCGCGCTTCCTGCAACGCTTCCCCGACGTCGCCGCCCTGGCCGCCGCGCCGCTCGACGAGGTGCTGGCCGCCTGGAGCGGCCTGGGCTACTACAGCCGCGCGCGCAACCTGCATCGCTGCGCCCAGGTCGTCGTCGACCGCCACGGCGGTCGCTGGCCCGAGGACGCCGAGACGCTGGCCGGCCTGCCCGGCATCGGCCGCTCGACGGCCGCGGCGATCGCCGCCTTCTGCTTCGGCCAGCGCGCCGCCATCCTCGACGGCAACGTCAAGCGCGTGCTGGCGCGGTCGCTGGGCTTCGGCGACGACCTGGCGAGCGCCCGGTACGAGCGCGCGCTGTGGATCCGCGCCGGCGAGCTGCTGCCGGCCGATGGCGCCGACATGCCCGCCTACACGCAGGGGCTGATGGACCTCGGCGCGACCGTCTGCCTGACCCGCAAGCCCGACTGCCTGCTGTGCCCGCTGCAGGACCGCTGCGTCGCGTTGCGCGAGGGTCGGCCCGAGGCCTATCCGGTCAAGACCCGCAAGCTCAAGCGGACGCGGCGCGAGAACTGGTGGCTGTGGCTGGAATCGCAGGGCGCGGTCTGGCTGCAGCAGCGGCCGCCGACCGGCGTCTGGGCGGGCCTGTGGAGCCTGCCGATGTTCGACGACGAGGCGGCGCTCGACACCGCGTCACGCGGGCTCGGCATCGCGCCCGAGGTGCAGCCGCGCATCGAGCACGCGCTGACGCACTTCGACTGGACCCTGCATCCCCGGCGTGCACTGCTGCCCGAGCGCCTCGACCTCGCGCTGCAGCTCGGTGCCGGCCGCTGGGTGGCGCTCGACGCGCTGCGCGGCCTGGGCATCCCGGCGCCGCTGGCCCGGTTGCTGGGCGCTACTTCGCCAGCGCCTTCAGCGCGCGCTTGATGCCTTCGCTGACGCCGGTGTCGGCCGGCAGGGCCTTGACCGCCGCCTGCGCCTCGCGCTCGCTGTAGCCCAGCGCCACCAGCGCCTGCAGGATGTCGGCCTGCGCATCGCTGGCCGGCGCACCGCCGGCCGGTCCGAGATCGGCGCCGAGCTTGCCCTTCAGTTCCAGCAGCAGCCGCTCGGCCGTCTTCTTGCCGATGCCGGGCACCTTGACCAGGCGGCTCGCGTCCTGCGCCGTCACCGCCTGGGCGAGATCGCCCACGCTCAGGCCGGACAGGATGGACAGCGCCGTGCGCGGCCCGACGCCCGAGATCTTGATCAACTGGCGAAAGGTGTCGCGCTCGCCCGCCGTCAGGAAGCCGAACAGCACCTGGGCGTCCTCGCGCACGACGAAGTGCGTGAGCAGCGTGACGCGCTCGCCGACGGCCGGCAGGTTGAAGAAGCTGCTCATCGGCACGTCGACCTCGTAGCCGACGCCGTTCACGTCGAGCAGGATCTGCGGGGGGGATTTGTCGGCCAGCAGGCCGGTGAGGCGTCCGATCATGGCCGCGGAGTATCCGCGACGGGCCGCGCGCCGCGGCGGGCTATCTGCGGAACAGGCCGAGGCGCTGCGCTTCCAGCGCGACCTCGGCCCGCGAGCTGACGTTGAGCTTGCGGTAGATCTGCTTCACGTAGTCGGCGATGGTGTGGCGCGACAGGTTCAGCTGGACGCCGATCTCGGGCAGCGTGTAGCCCTTGGCTACGCGCAGCAGGACCTCGTTCTCGCGCTCGGTCAGCGTGACGCCCGGCATCAGCGGCGTCTTCTCGCGGAACTGGCTGCGCTGCTGGGCCGCGAAGTACTGGATCACGCGCCGCGCGATCGAAGGCGACAACGGCGGCTCGCCCTGGCTGATGCGCTTGAGCTGCTCGGCCAGCTGCTCGCGCGATTGCTCCTTCAGCAGGTAGCCGAAGGCGCCCGCCTGCAGGGCCGGGAAGAGGTGATCGTCGTCGTCGTGGATGGTGACGACGACCGATTGCGCCTCGGGCTGGGCCTCGCGCAGGGCCGCGACGACCTCCACGCCGGAGCCGTCGGGCAGGCCGAGGTCGACGAGCGCCAAGTCGAAGCGCTGCGCGCTGATCTGCTCGCGCGCATCGTGCACCCGCGCCGCCTCGGTGATCTGGGCCTGCGGGAACACCTGCAAGGCCAGCGCCTTGAGCCAGACGCGGATCTCCGGCAGGTCTTCGAGCAACAGGATATGGGTCATCTCGCTCACGCCTTCATCGTAGCAGCCGCTGCGCAAACTTCCATGCCGGATTGCGCGATCGTGGCCAGGGACTCACAGCGGAAGCGTGAGGCGGATCACGGTTCCGTAGCCCGGACCCGACTCGACGAGGCACTGGCCCTGCATCTGCTTGGCGCGCTGCTTCATGCTCGCCATGCCGTGGCCGCGGTCCAGGCGGCCGTCGAGTTCGAGCGGGATGCCGCGGCCGTTGTCGCGGATCACCAGCTGGAACTCCTCGTCGACCTTGACCTGCACCACGGCGCGCGACGCACCGCTGTGCTTGATCAGGTTGCTGGTGGCCTCGCGCAGCACGCGCGTGGTCTGCACGTAGGAGCGCGCGGCCAGCGTGCGCGGCGTCGCCGGCTCGCTGCTCTGCCATTCGATCTCGATGCCGGCATCGCCGAGCCGCGACACGGTCTCGGCGCGCCAGTCGGCCAGCGCGTCGGCCAGCTGCACCGGCTTGCCGGCGATGCCGCGCACCGACAGCCGCATCTCCTCCAGCGCGTCGCGCGCCAGCGTCGAGATGCGCTCGTCGGTGCTGGTGTGCACGATGGTCAGCAGCTTGGCGCCCAGGTCGTCGTGCAGGTCGGCGGCGATGCGCTTGCGCTCCTTCTCGGCCACCTGCTCGACCCGCACCTCGGCCAGGTGCGAGAAGTTGCGCTCGATCTCGGCCGAGATCTCGTGCACACGCTGCTCGAGCTGCTGGCGCGCGGCCTCGGCGGTCGTCAGCGCCTGCGCGAAGGTCTGCACCAGCCGGAAGGCTAGCGCGCAGAACAGCACGGGGATGGCGAAGTGCATCACGTGGACCTGCGGCAGGTCGAAGACGCGGTCCTGGATGCCCACCTCGATGGCGACCACCACCGCCACCAGGCCGAGGATGCTGCCGAGCAGCCAGAACTCCTCGCGGCGTGTGCGCCAGGCATGAGCGAGGAAGTAGCCGATGGTGACGAAGACCTCGAGTGCCAGCAGCGAATAGCAGATCGCCGCGCCGGTGAACAGCCGCTCCGGCCCCAAGGCCAGCAGCAGGGCCGGCAGCAGCAGGCACTGGCTCCACAGCGCGAGGTCGAGCCTGCGGCTGGTGACGCCGCAATAGCGCAGCAGGAAGAGCAGCGCGCACACCGACAGCGGCACGAAGGCGATGCAGCTCAGCAGCTCGAGCGTGCCATGGGCGAGCGGGATGTCGCGCCACCAGACGCGCGAACTCAGCAGCGCCCAGCCGACGGCGACGACGCCGAAATAGAACAGGTAGCCGGCCCGGCGCACCCAGGCCAGCGCCAGCATCACCACGCCGACCATCACCAGCGTCGCCGCGATGATCTGCGCCAGCGTGACGTTCCAGAACACCTGGCGTTCGTGGCGATCCGCCAGCAGCGCGTGCGGCCCGACGATCACCTCCGACAGCCCCCCCGCGCGCTGGCGGCCCGACACGCGCGGCAAGGCGAAGCCGACCACCTGGATGTCGAGGCGGTTGCCGCTCGCGCTCAGCAGGCCGGCCGGCAACGCGATCAGCTGCGAGCGGTAGCAGTTGCGCGTCACCGGCTCGCGCAGCCGGCCGCCGCGGTACAGCAGCTGGCCGTTCAGGTGAACCTCGAGGTTGGAGCAGACGCGCGGCAGGTACACGGCCAGCAGCGTGGCCGCCGGCACCGGCGGCGGGTCGAAGTCGAAGCGGTACCACCGGACCTGTTCGCCCGGCCCGCTGGGCCCGGTCCAATCGTCGGGCAGTGCCTGCGGGGTGTAGTGACCGCCGTCGGGTGGCGCCAGGGTCGGCGCCGGCACGCTGAGCACCTGGGCCTGGCGCAGGGTCAACAACGCAGCCTCGTCGGCCCCCCCGGCCGGGCCTGCGAGCCCGGCCAGCGCGGCCAGCGCGGCCAGCAGGAGAGCGAGGCGCAACATGGCGGGCGATTGTGCAGGATGCGTCCTCGAGGCACGCAGGCCACGGCGGCCCGCACCCCCGAAGCAGGGGCGCGCGACAATCGGCGCTCCACCCGCCTCGCCCGATGCCGTGATCCTTCGCCACGCCTTCATCCCGCTCGACAACACCCGCCTCGCCCACCTGTGCGGCACGCTCGACGAGCACCTGCGGCAGATCGAGGCCGCCTTCGGGGTCGGCATCACGCGGCGCAACGAATCCTTCAGCATCGATGGCCCGAAAGCCCAGGCCGAGCGCGCGGCCGCGTTGCTGCAGGGCCTGTACGACCGCGCCAGGAAGCCGATCGCGCCCGAGGCCTTCCAGCTGGCGCTGGTCGAGGCCGCCCAGCCGGCTGCGCGCGGCGACGGCAAGGCCGCGGCCACGGCGGACGGCGAGATCGTGCTGCGCACCCGCCACGCCGACCTCGCCGGCCGCACGACCAACCAGACCCAGTACCTGCGCCACATCCTCGACCACGACATCGCCTTCGGCATCGGCCCGGCCGGCACCGGCAAGACCTTCCTCGCGGTGGCCTGCGC
>CAZUUU010000106.1:0-11209 GCA_964622685.1 uncultured Methylibium sp. | reverse complement strand
TGTCGGCGATCGAGCCGGCGAACAGCTGGTCGTCCTGCATCACCGTGCCGATCATGGCGCGCCAGCGCGACAGGCCGAGCTGCGCCAGCGAGATCCCGCCGACGCGGATCTCGCCGGCCTGCGGCACGTGGATGCCCAGCATCAGCTTGACCAGCGTGGTCTTGCCGCAACCCGACGGACCGACGATGGCCACGGCCTCGCCGGGCTCGATCACCAGGCTGCAATCTCTCAGCACCTCGGGCTCCGTGTCGGCGTAGCGGAAAGCGACCTGCTGCACCTCGATCCGCGGCACGGGCTCGCGCGCGGGCTCGGTCCCGTCGGTCAGCGGTTCGGGCGTCGCCAGCACGATGTCGGCCAACCGTTCGCCCTGCAGTCGCAGCATCTTCAGCTCGACGAGCTTGTCGATCAGCCCGCTGATGCGCTGCGCGAACTGCTCCTTGAAGGCCAGGAAGGCGAACAGCATGCCGACGGTGAACTGCTGCTGCATCACCAGCAGGGCGCCGACGCCGATGACGGCGATTCGCTCGAGGCCGAACACCAGCTTGTTCAGCACGCCGAAGGCCAGATCGAGCTTGCGGGTGGCGATGTCCGCGTTCATCGCATCGACCACGAGGTTCATGAAGCGGGCGCGCCGCTCGTCCTGGCGATTGAACAGCTTGATCGCCTGCACGCCACGCAGGGACTCGAGGAAGTGCGTCGAGCGCTTGGCTTCGTGCACGATGGCCTCTTCGGTGGCTTCGCGCAGGGGCCGGAAGAAGGTCCAGCGCAACAGCGCATAGACCGCCACCGCGCCCAGCGCAATCGCCGTCAGCCCGACGCTGTACAGGGCCATCATCCCCAGCGTCACGACGACCAGCAGCCCGTCGAGCACGGCCTCGATGAAGCTCGTCGTCAGTGTCTGCTGGATCTTCTGGATCGCACCGAAGCGCGACATCACGTCGCCGGCATGGCGCTTCTCGAACCACGCGACCGGCAGGCGCATCAGGTGCGCGAAGACGTTGCCGAGCCACTGCAGGTTCAAGGTGCTCGACAGGTAGAGCACGGCCCAGGAGCGCAAGGCACCGGTCGCGACCTGCAGGCAGACGAGCAGGCCGAAGCCGATCGCCAGCGTGAGCAGCAGGTCGCGGTCGGCGCTCAGCAGGGCGCCGTCGACCACCCACTGCAGGAAGAACGGCGCCAGCAGCATGAAGACCTCGAGTGCCAGCGCCAGCAGGAAGATCTGTGCCAGCGAGCGCTTCAGCCCGCTGACCGGTCCCAGCAACTGTCGAAGCCCGACCTGCTGGCGTTCCGTGCGCGACTCGAAGCCGGTGCCCGGCATCAGCTCCAGCACGACGCCGGTGAAGTGCCGCGACACTTCGCCCAGCGGCAGGCGGCGCACGCCGCGCGCCGGATCGTGGATGACGGCGACGCCACGGCGGACCGCGGCCAGCACGACGAAGTGGTTGAGATCCCAGTGCAGCACACACGGCAGGTTCAGCTGCGGCAGGTGGGCCAGCTCGGCGCGCAGCGGCCGCGCGTTCAGCTGCATCTGCCCGGCCATGCGGACCAGGTCGGCCAGCGTCGCACCCTTGAGCGACAGCGAGAAGCGCTGCCGCAGCGTCGGCAGGTCGCTGCGCTGGCCATGATGGGCCGCGACCATCGCCAGGCAGGCCAGGCCGCACTCGGCTGCCTCGGTCTGCAGCAGCATCGGCAGCCGCGACCCGCCGAAGCCCAGGCGCAGCGCGTCGAGCATCGTCGCGCTCAGACCCGTCCGCCGGTGACCCGGCCCGTCAGGCCGAGCAGCGGCTCGAACAGCCACTCGATCAGGCGGCGCCGGTCGAGCTGCACGTCCGCCTCGAGCTGCATGCCGGCCGTGAGCGGCTGGGCCTGGCCGTAGGCATCGACGGTCTGCTGCTGGAGCGCGACCGTGATGCGGTACAGCGGTTCGCCGTTCACGGTCGAGTAGGTGTTCGCCACGCCGGCCAGCGGCACGTTGCTCAGCTCGCCGGCTTGCAGCGGGGTGCGCGACACCTGCAGCACCTGCCCCAGCTGGTGCCCGAACTTCTGGTAGGGATAGGCCGCGTAGCGCAGCAGCACCGGCTGGTCGGGCCGCACGAAGCCGAGGGCGCTCGACGGTGCGTACAGATGCGCCTGCAAGCGCGCATCGGCCGGGACCAGGCTGGCCAGGGCCGCCGACGGCGATACCGACTGCCCGGGTTCGGCCAGCACGGCGCCGATCACGCCATCGGTCGGCGCGCGCACGACGATGCGTTGCCGCGACTCGGCCTCGGCGGCCTCCTTGGCCACGGTGGCCAGGTCGCGCTCGAGCTCGCCGCTGGTGGACTGGGCACGCAGCGGCAGCTCCCGCCGCTGCGCCTCGAGGGTGCCGATCTCGCGCTGCTGGGTGGCGCGCTGGCGCTCCAGGCCCTGCAGCTGCGCCTGCACGGCGAGCACCTCTTCGGACTTGGCCTGCACCTGGGCCGAGGAAATGTAGTTGTCGGCCAGCAGCGACTCGAGGCGGGCCAGCGCCTGCTGCGCCAGCGCAAGTCGTTGGCGCTGCAGCTTCGCCTCGATTTCCAGCTGGATCAGCTCGCCGCGGCGATCGGCCAGCTGACGCTCGAGCGCCGAACGCTGCGCTTCCAGCAGGTCGGCCTGCTGTTGCAGCGCACCCTGCAGGCTGCGCTCCTTGGCGGCCAGGCTCTGCTGGACCGAGGCCTGGGCATCGCCGGTCGCGGTCCCGCGATCGACGGAAAGGACGAACATCACATCGCCGCGGCGGACGGTGGCGCCCTCGCGGGCGGTCCGCTCGACGACCGTGGCCGTCTCCGGCGTCACCAGGCGGATCACGCCGCGATCGGGGACCAGCACGCCCGCCACCCGCGCCTTGCGCGTGTACTCGCCCATCCACAGATAGGCCAGCACCAACGAGGCCGCGCCGACCGCGCAGGCCGTCAACACGGTCAGGGACAGCGGCCGGATGAGCTGCATGCCGCCCAGCCAGGCTTGGCGTTGGGCGTCGACGACCTCGGTTCGGAACAGGGACGGCATCAGCGCAAGACCGCCACGGACAAGCGTGGCGGCTCGGTCGTTCTCGCTAACTCAGGATACGCGGGACCCGCCCGCGGCACCTCGCCCTCTTACCAGCCGTTGCGCGGGGCACCGACCTCGCCGACACCGCCACCGACCTTGCCGAGCATGCTGGGGTGCAGGGGAGTCGGGGCCGACGGGGCGGTGACTTGGCCGGAAACGCTCTTGAGGACGAGTTGGAGGAAGTTTTGCACGGTCTGCTCCTGGCTGGTGGCGCATCGCGACTCGCGATGCAGTAGCAGCATTGAAGCAGCCCCCGCGATCGAGGGGTACTGGTAAGTCTTACAGGGGGAAGGGAAAACCCTGGTAACAGCGCGTAGCCGGGCTAGCGGATCAATCCCAGTCGCAAGGCCTTGAGCACCGCCTGGTGCTTGTTCGCGCACTCGAGCTTGTGCATGGCGTTGTTGACATGCAGGACCGCCGTGCGTTCCGAGATGCCCATGATCGAGCCGACCTCCCAGGCCGTCTTGCCTTCCATGGTCCAGCGCAGGCTGTCGAGTTCGCGCGGCGTGAGCTTCGGTCGCTCGGGCTGCAGACGCTCCGGCACCAGCACTCGCATCGCGGCGTCCTGCGCATGCACCGCGAACAGCTGCAGGTCGGCGACGATGCGTGTGACCTCGCCGCGATCCCTCGGCAAGGCCTGGTCGCGGTCAACGCCAAGCACGAAGTGCCGACCCTCCGGCATGTGCAGCGCGAGGCACACGCCCGACCGGAAACCGTAGCGCGCCTGTGTCTCCCACATGTCGCCGAGCCCGGCCGACACGTAGGTGTTCTGGTCCCAGATGATCGGCACGCTGTTGCGCTTGCAGTGCTGCATCACCGGGTCGAGGCGCATGCCTTCGACGTCCTCGATCGCATCGCGCCACGCATCGGGCGCGTTGTCGACGGCGACGAACTCGGTGTCGCCGACCGGATGGTCGACGACGGTGATCGCCGACACGGTCTCGAAGCCGAGCTGCTTCGCGAAGCGCACGACTTCGCCGCGAAACTCATCACGGTTTCGCGCGTCGAGCACCGATTGATAGCTGCCTTGCAGCATCCCGCCGTTCATCGATTCCGCGTGCTGTCAATCCCGATCCGTGACGGAATCGACTGGTTGTCCCTGACAAGGTTTACAGCTGTCAAAACCGCTCGCGCTGATCACACTGCAAAGCATCGAAGCAGTTCATGGGTCATCGCCCATTCGCCATCATGACGCCTGCATGGACCATCAGCGCGTGGCCGCCCGCATTGTGGCAGCCCGGCCGCGACACGCCTTTGCACTTCGTGCACCTTGGCACACATGTGTCGGCCCGACTCAACACCGATTGGCCGAACATGGGCCAGTCGGTGTGGGGCGGTCGAGCCGGCGATACCGCGGCCGGCATCTCCTGGGACTGGATCGAAGTCGCCGACGGCATCGTCGCGATCGCCGACCCGATGATGATGACGACCAACCTGCGCTTGCTCGGCAGCGAGGGCGAGGTGTTGACGGCGCACGAGGTCGCACCGCACCTCAACGCCATCGTGCATCGGCTGCCGTGGCAGGCCGAGGTGCGCCACGCGCTCGAGCAGACCCGTCCGCCGCAACAGCCCGCCGTCGCGCAACGCAAGCGAGGCCTGCTGCGGCTGCGGGACTTCGGCGCGCCGACGCAGCCCGGCTGATCCGGGCGGGCGCGCGGCAGGCGCGGGACGGCGGCAATCGGGGCGCATGCGCCTCCTCGGGGCGGGCACGGGCTGGCAAGCGTATTCGATGCCGGAAGGCCTTGCCAAGCCCCGAGCTCGGTGGCCGGCCGCTCAGCGTGTCGCCGCGGCGCGCAGGTGCCGCGCGATGTAGGAGAGGCTCAGCGTCGCCAACACCGAGCTGACCGCCAGCGGCACGGCCACGTCGGTCCACGACAGCGCGTCGCCGCGCAGCACCCGGTTCATCAGCGTGTGCTGAGCGAGGGCCGGCAGCCAGACGAACCAGGGCTTCTCGCCGCCCTGGTTGAACAGCGCCACCAGCGGCAACAACGACACCGCCAGGATCACGACCGTGTTGCTGGCCTGCGCCTCCTTGAAGCTCTTGCAGCGGATCGCGACCGCCATCATCACGGCCGACAGCGCCGCGGCCAGCGGCACCAGCACGGCCAGGAAGGCCGCGGCCTCGCCCGGTCCGAAGATGAAGAGCGCGCGCAAAGTCTCGCTGCGGATCAGCTCCTGCGCCGGCAGGAAGCTCAGCACGCTGAGCAGGGCGATCAGCAGGCTCACCGCGGCCACCGCGCCCCACTTGCCGAGCACCAGTGCCATCGGCGCCACCGGGTTGGCCAGCAGCGGCTCCAGCGAGCCGCGCTCGCGTTCGCCGGCCGTCGTGTCGAGCGCGGCATTCAGCGCGCCGTAGAGCACCGCCATGATCACGAAGAACGGCAGCATGCCGGTGAACTGGGCGGCCCGGCTGCGCGAACTCGCGAGGTCGCGTTCCTCGACGTCCACCGCCTGCAGCATCGTCGCCGGCACGGCACGCAAGGCCAGGGCCAGCGCGCCGCGTTCGCGGTTGAACCCCTGCAGCAGCCGTTCCAGCCGCCCGGTCCCGACCTCGGCCTGCCGGTTGCCGCTGCTGCTGACGATCAGCACCGTGGGCGCTTCTCCGCGGGCGAGCTGGTCCTCGAACCCGGCCTCGACCACCAGCACGGGATCGCCGAGCCTGGCGTCGCGCAGCTTCGCCTCGTGATCGGTCGGCGCGGCCTCGATGCGGAAGGTCTGGCGCTCGATGTAGTTACGCAGGCTCGGCGCGTGCTCCATGCCGACCGCAAGCACGACGCGTCGCTCGGCGCGCTCTTCCAGCGACGCCACCAGGCCCGACAGCAGCACCAGCACCAGCGGCCCCATCAGCACCGAGCTCAGCAGCACGGTCATCAACGTGCGCCGGTCGCGCAAGGCGTCGACGATCTCCTTCGCGAACACCGACCACGCGCTGCGCGTCATGAAGGCGCCCCGTGCTCGACCACCGCCAGTTCGCGCGCGAATGCCAGCTTCACGAAGGCCTCCTCGAAATCGCTTTCGCCGGTGCGGGCGCACAGCTCGGCCACCGTGCCCTCGGCGACCGTGCGGCCGTGTGCCACGACGATGACGGCGTCGCACAGGCGCTCGACCTCCTGCATGATGTGGCTCGACAGCACCACGCACTTGCCGCCGCCGCCGGGGCTGGCCAGGTGCCGCAGCGCGTCGCGCAGGGCGCGCGTCGACAGCACGTCCAGCCCGTTCGTCGGCTCGTCGAGCACGATGTTGGCGGGGTCGTGCACCAGGGCGCGCGCCAACGCCGTCTTCATGCGCTCGCCCTGGCTGAAGCCTTCGGCGCGGCGCTCGAGCAGCGGCCTCATGTCCAGCGTCTCGGCCAGCCGTTCGGCGCGCGCGTGCGCGGCATCGCGCGCCATGCCCTGCAGCGTCGCGTAGTAGACGATGTTCTCGCGCGCACTCAACCGCGGGTAGAGCCCGCGCGCATCGCTCAGCACGCCCATGCGTCGCTGCGCGGCCTGCGTCTCGCGCAGCACGTCGAGGCCATCGACGGCGATCGTGCCGGCATCGGGCCTCACCAGCCCGGCGATCATGCGCAGCGTCGTCGTCTTGCCCGCGCCGTTGGGGCCGAGCAAGCCGGTGATGCGACCGTCGGCCGCCGCGAAAGTCACGGCTTCGACCGCCACCACGCCCGGCGCGGCACGCGCGAAAAGCCCCCGGCGCGGCGCCGCAAAGCGCTTGTGCAAGGCCTCGACACGGATCATCGGACGGCCCCCGGCGCCGACGCATCCGGCCGCGGCGGCTCGAAGGCCGGCGGTCGCGGCAGGCGCGCCAGGCAATCGGCATCGACCGCCAGCGCCTCGGCGTCGTTCGCGGCATCGACGAAGCGCTGCAGCACGTCGCGCGCGCAGCCGATCGCCAGCACGCCGTGGCCGGCGTTCGGCACCACCACATGACGGGCCAGCGGGCCCAGCGCCTGCGCCGCGCGGGCGCCGTGGCGGGGTGGCGTCACCGGGTCGAGCGTGCCGCTCAGCACCAGCACCGGTGCGGTGCTCGCCGGCATCGCATAGAACGCCGCCGGCACCAGGGCCGGTGGCAGGCCGGCACAGAGCGCCTCGTACGGACGCGCCAGGGCAGCCCCGAGGCCCGGCACCGTCGGGGCGTTCGCGACGCGCGGCATGTCCTCGGCGCAGACGACGGCGAAATGCATGCCCTCGGCCAGCCTCAGGCTGCGCGAGCCCATGCCCAGGCTGCCGGCCAAGCCGACCAGGGCGCTGTAGCGGCCCTCGGCCGCTTCGCCGATCGCATAGGGCAGCGCCGCGGCCAGCGCCGGCGCATACAGCGGGCCGCGCACCGCCGCAGCCAGGGCGTCGCGCGTCAGCGTCACGGAGAGGAGGCGCCCGCTCGCCGGGTCGGTCACGCTGGCCGGCACCGGCAGCCGCGCGAGCAGATCGCGCCACTGCGCGCGCAGGCGCGGATGGCGCGCGCGGCAGGCGGCTTCGCGCTCGCAGTCCGCGAACAGCTGCTCCAGCGCCGCCGCGACGTCCTCGCCCATGCTGGCCGGCAGCGCCATGTCGGGCGGCGCCACGCCGTCGATCACGACGCGACGCACCTCACGGGGAAACTGCCGCAGGTACTCCAGCGCCGCGCGCGTGCCGTAGGAACCGCCGACGAGGTTGACGCGAGGCGCGCCGAGGCGCGCACGCACCGCGTCGGCATCGGCCATCGCGATCGTGGTCGTGTAGAAGCGCAGGTCGCCGTGCGGCAGCGCGCGCAGTCGCTGAAGGCAATCGGCCAGGCGCTGGATCCCGCGCTCGGCATCGAGCTGCCAGGCCAGCGGCCGCGCGTCGTCGCGCTCGCACTCCAGCGCCGCCGACCGCCCGGTGCCGCGCTGGTCGATGAAGACGATGTCGCGCCGGTTGCCCAGGCGCTGGAACAGCGGCAGCACCGACCCCGCCAGCGCGATCGCGCTCTGGCCCGGCCCGCCCGCGAAGAAGAAGACCGGGTCGGGCAGCTTCTCGCGCGCGGTCGCCGGCACCACGACGAAGTGCACCGCGATCGTCCGGCCGTCCGGCTGCGCCGGATCGAGCGGGCGCGTGACGCTGCCGCACAGCACCTCGTGCTTCAGTCCCGCGACGCGGCAGGGCCGGGGCGCGCCGTCGTCCGCCGCATGCGCGGCCGCGCTCAGGCCCCAGGCCAGGCAGCAGGCGGCGGCAGCGCGGATCGGCAGGCTCGTCATGCGCCGCGATTCTGCGCGACGCGATCGATCGCGCGACGCTGCCGCTCACGAACGGCGCGCCGCCGTGCACGAATCGCCGTCGGCGCGTGATCGAAGGTCATCGCAGGAAGGCGTCGTAGCCGGTCTTGGCGATCAGCGCCGTGACCACGACGACGAACACCACCCGCACGAAGCCCGCGCCATGCTTCAGCGCGAGGCGCGTGCCGACCAGGCTGCCGATCACGTTGGCCACTGCCATCACCAGCGCGATGTGCCACCAGACATGCCCGGTCCACGCGAAGGCCGTCAGCGCCGCCACGTTGGTCGCGGTGTTCAGCAGCTTGGCCGAGGCGCTGGCGTGCAGGAAGTCGTAGCCCAGCAGGCGCACGAACAGGAACACGAAGAAGCTGCCGGTGCCAGGCCCGAAGAAGCCGTCGTAGAAGCCGATCACGCCGCCGATCAGCGAGGCCCAGGCCGCCTCGGCACGCGGGCCGTGGCGCGGCGCGTGGACGCGGCCGAGGTCCTTGCGGGCCAGCGTGTAGAGCAGCACGCCCAGCAGCACGAAGGGCAGCGCACGACGCAGGCCGTCGGCCGGCACCTGGGTCACGGTCCAGGCGCCGGCGAAGCTGCCCGCCAGCGCCGCGACGGCGGCCGGCAGCAGTGCGTGCCAGGCCAGCGTCACGCGGCGCGAGAACTGCCAGGTGGCCAGGGCCGTGCCCCAGACCGCCGCGCCCTTGTTGGTGCCGAACAGCGTCGCTGGCGCCGCGCCCGGAAACACGCCGAACAGCGCCGGCACGAGGATCAGCCCTCCTCCGCCGACGATGGCATCGACGAAGCCGGCGAACAGGGATGCGAGGGTGACGGTGACGAGATCGAGCATGCGGGCGGGGGCGGGATCAGGATGGCGGACAGCGCAACGCGAAGCACAAACTAAAAGAGCGCCAGGGGTACTGGCGCTCTCCAAGCGAAGGCTGGTCGGCCCGCGCTGTGCTCATCGACATACAACGGGCGGTTGTCCAGACCGCCGCACTCTTCGCTTGTCTCCTCGATCCCCCGCCTGGCAGGGCGAACCCCACCGCGAGTGGCCGAACTGTAGGGAGTGCGCCGCTGCACGGCATCGGGGTTTTCCTGCAGCATGTTGGTGCGGCGAGTCACCGCCGCGACAGGCCCGATTCGCCCTTCACGGCCGCCGGTGTCCGTGGTCGGCGGCGATCCAGGCCGCCGCCTTCTCGGCAATCATCAGGGTCGGGCTGTTGGTGTTGCCGCTGGTGATGGTCGGCATCACGCTGGCGTCGATCACGCGCAAGCCACCGACCCCGCGGACGCGAAGACGGGCGTCGACCACCGCCTGCGGGTCGTCGGCGCGGCCCATGCGGCAGGTCCCGACCGGATGGAAGATGGTCGTGCCGATGTCGCCGGCCAATCGCGCCAGTTCATCGTCGGTCTGGAACTGCACGCCGGGTCGCACCTCCTGCGGCCGGTAGCCGGCTAAGGCCGGCTGGGCGGCGATGCGGCGCGTCAGGCGCAGGCTGTCGGCGGCGATGCGGCGGTCCTCGTCGGTGCCGAGGTAGTTGGCGGCGATCGCCGGCGCGTCCTCGAAGCGCGGACTGCGGATGCGCACGCTGCCGCGGCTCGTCGGATTGAGGTTGCAGACGCTGGCGGTGCAGGCGTCGAAGTCGTGCAAGGGCTCGCCGAAGGCATCCAGGCTGAGCGGCTGCACGTGGTACTCGAGGTTGGGCCAGGCACGCTCGGGCGAGGACTTCGTGAAGGCGCCCAGCTGTGAAGGCGCCATGCTCATCGGCCCGCTGCGCCGCAGCAGATACTCGAGGCCGATGCGCAGCTTGCCGAGCGTCGAGTTCGCCAGCGTGTTGAGCGTCCTGACGCCCTGCACCGAGAACACCGCGCGGATCTGCAGGTGGTCCTGCAGGTTCTCGCCGACGCCGGGCAGCTCGTGCCACACGCCGATGCCGTGGCGCTGCAGCAGGTCGCCGGGGCCGATCCCCGACAACTGCAGGATCTGCGGCGAGCCGACCGCGCCGGCCGCCAGCAGCAGTTCGCGCTCGGCCCGCACCGTCTGCAGGCCCTGCGGTGTCGCGACCTCGCAACCCGTGCATCGCAGCTGGCCGTCGGCGCGGCGCTCGAGCAGCAGCCGCGTGACCTGGGCACCGGTCCACAGTTCGAAGTTCGGCCGGCCATAGCAGGTCGGCCGCAGGAAGGCTTTGGCGGTGTTCCAGCGCCAGCCGGCGCGCTGGTTGACCTCGAAGTAGCCGACGCCCTCGTTGTTGCCGCGATTGAAGTCGGCCGTCGCCGGGATGCCCGCCTGCTGAGCCGCCAGCGCGAAGGCATCGAGCACGTCCCAGCGCAGGCGCTGCTTCTCGACGCGCCACTCGCCGCCGCTGCCATGCATCGCGTCGGCGCCGGCGTGATGGTCCTCGTGCTGCCTGAAGACCGGCAGGCAGGCGTCCCAGCGCCAGCTGTCGTCACCGGTCAGCGCGGCCCAGTGGTCGTAGTCGCGCGACTGGCCGCGCATGTAGATCATGCCGTTGATGCTCGAGCAGCCGCCCAGTACCTTGCCGCGCGGATAGCGCAGCGAGCGGCCGTTGAGGCCCGGGTCGGGCTCGGTCTTGTACAGCCAGTCGGTGCGCGGGTTGCCGATGCAGTACAGGTAGCCGACCGGGATGTGGATCCAGTGGTAGTCGTCGCGGCCGCCGGCCTCGAGCAGCAGCACGCGCCGGGTCGGGTCGGCGCTCAGCCGGTTGGCGAGCAGGCTGCCGGCGGTCCCGGCGCCGATGACGACGTAATCGAAGCTCGGCGCGTCGCCCATGGGTCGGATCAGCGGCTCAGGTGGCTGGCCAGCACGGGGAACAACTTCACCAGCCCGTCGGCCATGATCTCGACCGCCATCGCCGCGAGGATCAGGCCCATCAGCCGCGTCATCACGTTGATGCCGGT
>CAZUUU010000105.1:0-11316 GCA_964622685.1 uncultured Methylibium sp. | reverse complement strand
ACGTGCTGTTCCTTGCCGCGGGTGTCGGTGAAGCGGAAGTCGACGAACTTGACTTCGTTCTCCTTCACCATCTTCATCACGTCGGCGACGGTCTTGGCCATCAGGTTCTCCTAGCGGGACGTTGGTGTTTCGGGGGGTTTGGGGGCGAAAGCGACCCCGGACATGGCCAGAAAGGCTCGCGGAAATTTAGCAGAAAGCATGCCCAAGACGAGGGCGACTCCAGGGCCTGGATCACGAGCTGCCCGGGGCGCGCCGCCATATCGGCCACCGCAGGCACCTCAACGATGCAGTGCGAGCCCCAATATGGGGCCTACTCAACGCACCATCTCGGGGCCAAGTCGGGCCCCATGCTGCTCCAGACCTTCGATCAACTGGCGGTAGGCGGCCGCCAGGGCGGCAGCCTCGCCCTTCACGCCCAGCTCGATGTGCCGGCCGTGCTCGGGATGATCCACGCTCGGCAGGCTGAAGACCTTGACGCCGGGATGCCCGAGCTCGATCGCCTCCATGAGCGGCGTCAGCGCCGCTTCCATCGCGCCGTAGACGACGACCGAGCGTTCGGCCTGGCGCGCGCTGCCGTGCAGCTGCGGGTACAGCGTGTCCAGCACCCAGGCCATCATCGGCCAGGCCATCACCGGAAAGCCGGGCAGGAAGTGCACCGCACCCTGCCCGCCCGGGCTCGCGACGCTGAAGCCGGCGATCTTGTTGTACGGGTTGGGGATGATCTCGGCACCTTCGGGGAAGACGCCCATGTTCAGGCGGTGCACGTTGTCGTCGCGATCGGGCTCATAGGGCAGGCCCTGTTCGGCCGCGATGTCGCGCATGCGTTCGAGGATGAAGTCGCGCGCCTGCGGGTGCAGCCGCAGCGGCCGCTCCAGCGCCGCGGCCGCGCTCTGGCGGGTGTGGTCGTCGGGCGTCGCGCCGATGCCGCCGCACGAGAACACCACCGCGCCGCCGGCGAAGGCCTGCCGCAGCTCGGCGGTGATCGCGGCACGGTCGTCGCCGACGTAGCGGGCCCAGGCCAGTTGCAGCCCGCGTTCGGCCAGCAGCTCGATCGCCTTGGCCAGATGCTGGTCCTTGCGCTTGCCCGAGAGGATCTCGTCGCCGACGATCAGGATGCCGAACCGCATGGGCGCCGCGCTCACGGCGACCCCTGGGGTGCCACGCTCGTCGCCGACGGCGGCACGTCGACGATCTCGGCGACCGGCGCTTGCGCCGCCCGGCGCGTTCGCAGCGCCTGCAGCGCCGCCAGCCCGTAGTGGCTGAACCAGAGCGCGGAGAACGCGAACACCAGCGTGTACAGCCACATCGACACCACGATCAGCAGCGGCGCGAACGCGAGCGCGATCGCGCCGACCGCCCACACCAGCGCCGGGGCCGCGCCGAGGTAGCCGGTGACGACGCCGATGCCCAGCAGCGGCAGGCGGTGTTCGCGCAGCAGCTCGCGGCGCTCATCGGCGGAGGCATGCTCGGCCAGCGCGTCGTAGCTCATCACGCGATAGCCGAGCCAACCCCAGATCAAGGGCGGCAGCACCAGCGCCAGCGGCGGGATCAGCCACAGCGGCACCGACACCACCAGCGCCAGCAGCGCCATGGCGGTCGATCCCAGCGACCACGCCACGGCCTGCCACCAGGCCGCGCCGTGCTGCCGCTCCAGCGCCGGGAAGCGCCGCTTCGCAACCAGGTCCACGAGCCGCGGCATCATGATCAGCGCCACCACCAGCAGCGACACGATCACCAGCACCGGCAGCGTCAGCGCCAGCACCAGCAGCGGCCCGATCATCGTCCGCAGGCTGCCGCCGCCGATGCCGCCGAGCCAGTCGAGCACCGCGCTGGTCAGCGCCCACGCGTCGAGTTGCGCGCGCACCATGGCCAGCGCGGCTTCCCAGAAGAAGTAGCCCAGCAGGCCCGCCATCAGCCCGGTCAGCAGGAAGGGCAGCAGCGACAGCCAGATGACCCGCGGATGCAGGCAGTAGGCAGCGGCGCGCCAGAAGGCGTCGACGAGGGGTTTCATGGGGCGAGCATAGCGGCGCCCGCGCCCGCCCTCAGGCGCGCCCGAAGAGCCTGAGCAGGCCGAGCCGCTGCTGCGCCCAGAAGCCGCGGCCGTAGTCGCGTGCGCCGCCCTCGGGCAGCTGGTCGCGCACGCCGGTGGGCTCGATAGGCGAGCGGAAGTCGGCCGTGCCGAAGACGATGTCCCAGACCGGGAACAGCACCGCGAAGTTGCAGCCACCCAGCGTGCCCGGCCCGTGCGACTCGTGGCCGACGCCGATGGCGTGGTGCACCCGGTGGAAGCGCGGGCTGACCAGCAGCCGGTTGCCGACGCGACCGAAGTCGAGCCGCAGGTTCGCATGCTGCAGGCTCTCGAGCAGCTGCGTCAGCGCCACCACCGCGACGAACTGCCCGGGCGCGACGCCGATCGCGTGCGCCAGCAGCACCAGCAGGCTGTCGCGCAGGACGTCGTCCAACAGGTGGTTGCGGTTGTCGCTCCACATCGTCATCTGCCGCTGGCTGTGATGCAGCGCGTGCAGCGCCCACCAGGCCTTCAGGCCGTGCTGACCCCGATGGATCCAGTAGTCGGCCAGGTCGAACACCAGCAGGTACAGGCCGAAGGCGAACCAGGCGCTGTCGGTGATGCCGGGCCACCACGGCGCGGCCCACTGGTCGAGCTGCCAGCCGCCGTAGCCCCGAAGGCCGAGCGTGCCGAAGAGCGCGTCCCACAGCGGGTCGATGGCGAAGAACATCGCGACGCGAAAGAGCCCCAGGCGATGCAGCAAGGTGTAGATCACGTCGACGCGCACGGCCTGCCGATCGGTGAGCGGCTCGACCGGCCGCCAGCGCTGCAGCGGCGCGATCACGGCGAGCATGACCGCCAGCTGCAGCAGGCCCACGAGCAGCCAGCCGGTCGCGTCGTAGCCGTCCTCGAGCAGGTTGCCCAGGCCGGCGGCGAACAGCAGCGGCTGCACGACGCCCTCGAACAGCGCCTGCTGCGCCCGCCCGAACAGGTCGATCAGCGTCTCCACCGTGGCCTCAGGGTCGCGGGTGCGCGGCGATCCACGCGCGGTAGTCCGGATGCTCGCGCAGGGTGGCGAAGCACAGGCCGCGGGCCCTCAGGCCCTCGATCAGCGGCTCCAGCACCGCCGGCGCCCACGGGTCGCGGCGCGACCAGATGCCGAGGTGGGCCAGCAGGATGTCGCCGGCCTTGACCTGGCGCAGGGCCTTGGCCAGCAGGTCCGCGTTCGGATGCGTCTCGCTCGACAGCTCGTCGCCCAGGAAGCCGGCCGGCGTCCACGGCACGTGCCTGAAGCCGCAGGATTCGGCCGCCTTCAGCAGCGCCGGCGACGTGCGGCCGGCGGGCGCGCGGAACAGCGGCAGGCCGCGCTCGCCGCTCATCTGCTGCAGCCGATCGAGCGGCCGGCGCAGGGCCTCGCAGTAGGCCGCGGCGTCGACCTTCAGCGTGCGCCCGGCCTGCGGCCCGGCGGTCGGCCGCACCGCGAAGCCCTGCTTCTCGTCGGCGCGCCAGACCCAGTGGTCCCAGGTGTGCGAGCCGAAGGCATGCCCTTCGGCCGCGCGTGCCTTCCACCACGCAGCCCAATCGTCGTCGAGGCTGGCGCCGCCGCTGCGGGTCGGCTCGTTGGCGAGGAAGAAGGTGACCTTGACCTGCTGGCGCTGCAGCACCTCGGCCACGAGCGGCGCGACGCCCATGTGGCCGGTGTCGAAGGTGAGGTAGACCGGCTTCTCGCAAGCCGCTGTCGTCGCCGCAAGGACCGGCAGCAGCGCGAGCAGCGCGCGCCGCAGCACCGTCTCAACGCCGTGGCGCATGGTCCAGGGTCCAGACGCCATGCGGCGAACGGCCGACCGCGACCTGCCGCACCACCTGGCGCTTCACCGGATCGATCACGGTCAGCTTGCGCGCCCAGCGCGAGGTGACGAGGATGGTCTTGTTGCCCGCAGCATCGACCATCACGTCGATGCAGTCCGGCCCGCCCGGTGCCGGGTAGGTGTCGACGACTTCCAGGGTCTGCAGGTCGACGCGGCTGATGGTGTTGGCGACACGGTTGCTGACCAGCACGTGGCGCCTGTCGCCCCAGGCGCGAAAGGCATGCGCCCCGGTGCCGGTCTTGATGCGCTTGATCAAGCGGGCCGGATTGGCGACGACGTCGTAGACCTCGACGAACTCGTCGCCCGTCAGGCCGACCAGCAGATGCCTGTCGTCGGGCGTGAGGTAGACGTCGGCCGGCAGCTTGCCGGTCGACACGGTCCAGCGCGGCTGCTGCGTCGCCAGCTCGATCGCGATGAGCTGGTCGCTGTCCTGCAGCGAGGCGTAGACCACGCGGCTCTGGCCGTCGATCGCCAGGTGGCTGGGCGTCTTGGCGGCCGGCACCTTCTTCACGAGCGTCAGTTCGGCGCCTTCGGCCTCGCCGTTCCAGCGGTAGATGGCCACGTGGTCGAGGCGATTGGCCGCCGTCACGAACCACTTCATGTCCGGCGAGAAGCGCAGGTGGTAGGGATCGGGCACACCCGTGATCGTGCGCTGGATCTGGCCGGTCTTCGGATCGACCAGCGTCAGCGAGTCGGCCATCGCGTTGGCGACCAGCAGCGAGCGCTCGTCGGGCGACAGGTAGAGGTGATGCGGCTCCTTGCCCGTGGGCAGGCGACGCAGCTCGGTGAAGCTCGCAGGGTCGATGACGCTGATGCTCGCGTCCAGCGAGTTCAGCACGAAGATCGGCGCCGGCTCGCTGGCCGCCGCGGGCATCGCCACGGCCGCGCAGGCGAGCAACCACGCCATGCCCGCCATCGACGCGAAGCGCCGGCGTTGTCTCTTGCACCCAGAACGATCCAACACGGCCCCGACGTCACCAAGGAGGGCGGATTCTAGGTGCGGCGCCGCGGCGCGCCTGACGCGCCGGCCCGTCGCGGCGTGCACACTAGGCATCCTCATGACCCGCGACGCATCCACGCTGCCGGCGCTGGGCATCGACCTCGGCGGCAGCAAGATCGAAGCCCTGTTGCTGGACGCGCGGGGCACGGAGCGCTGGCGGCGCCGCATCGCGACACCCCGAGGCGACTACGCGGCCACGCTGGCGGCCATCGCCGCGCTGGTCGGCGAGGCCCGTGCAGCCGCCGCCGGCGCGCTCACGATCGGCGTCGGCGGACCCGGCACGACGACGGCCGACGGCCGCATCAAGAACGCCAACTCGACCTGCCTCAACCACCGTCCGCTGCAGGCCGACCTGCGCGCCTTGCTGGGTCAGCCGGTGGCCCTGGCCAACGACGCCAACTGTCTGGCGCTGTCCGAGGCCACCGATGGCGCGGGGGCCGGCGCCGCGGTGGTCTTCGCGGTCATCCTGGGCACCGGGGTCGGCGCGGGCATCGCGGTCCATGGCCACGTGCTGCAAGGCCCCAACGGACTGGCCGGCGAGTGGGGCCACAACCCCCTGCCCTGGCCCGCCGACGGCGAGCGGCCCGGGCCGCGCTGCTACTGCGGCGCCAGCGGCTGCATCGAGGCCTGGCTCAGCGGCCCGGCGCTCGCCGCGGACCACCGAGGCCACGGGGGCGACGCGATCGACGCGGCGGCGATCGCGCAGGCCGCGCTGCGCGGCGATGCGGCCTGCCAGGCCACGCTGGAGCGCCATGCCGAGCGCCTGGCACGCGCGCTGTCGTCGGTCGTCAACCTGCTGGACCCGGACGTGATCGTGTTCGGGGGCGGGCTGTCGCAACTGCCCGGCCTGGTCGAAGGCCTGCCCGCGCGCTGGCCCGAGCGGGTGTTCGGCGCGCGCGACGACCTGCCGCTGCGCACGCGCCTGGCCCGCGCACTGCATGGCGACGCGTCGGGCGTGCGGGGCGCGGCCTGGCTCGGGCGCGGCCACGTCGCGGCCTGATCGCCACCGGTCCGTCGCCGTCGACGGCGATTCACGACGCGCAGGCGGCCGTTCGTCGCAGTGCGCTCGCGCAGAGCGCACCGGCTTCCTAAAGTGCACGCAACGACATTCACCTCCAGGGAGCCCGTCATGTTCATGCGCCTGCTCGACACCCTGCTGCCCGCGACCGTGCTGGTGGCCCTGGTGCTTGCGATGGCCACCAGTTTCGGCATGCTGAGTCACGCGCCGGTGGCGCGCCTCTCGCAGGGCGAACCGGCGTCGGTCGACGCGGCGCGCTGCGCTACATCTGCCGGAACAACGACAGGTAGCTGCGGCTGACGGACAGCAGCTCGGTGCGGCCCTTGAGCTGCACCTCGGCCGTCTCGTTCGGGCCGCGGATCACCTGCACGACCTGATGCAGGTTGACGATGGTGGAGCGGTGGATCTGCGCGAAGCGATCGGGGTCCAGTTCGTCGGCCAGTTCGCGGATCGAGCGGCGGATCAGGGCCTCGCCGCCCTCCCAGACGACCAGCGTGTACTTCTCGTCGGAGCGCAGGTAGTGCACCTGCTCGACTGGGATCAGCCGCACGTTGCTGCCGACCGACGCCTTGATCCACTGCAGCCACGGCTTGCCCGGTCCGCCGCCCTGCTTGAGCCGGGCCGCCAGCTGCTCCAGGACGGCATCGACCGCGGCGCCGTCGACCGGTGCCGACGCGAGGCGCTGCTGCAGGCGCTGCACGGTATCGGCCAGGCGCTGCGCATCGAGCGGCTTGACCACGTAGTCGATCGCCCCCTGCTCGAAGGCCTGCACCGCGTACTGGTCGTAGGCGGTGATGAAGACGACCTGCGCGCGCCGCGCGATCGCGCGCGCCGCCTCGACGCCGTTGACGCCGGGCATGTGGATGTCGAGGAAGACGATCTCGGGTTCGTGTTCGTCGAACAGCTCGATCGCCTCGCGCCCGTTGCGTGCCTGCGCGACGACCTCGAGCTCGGGCCACAGCCGCCCCAGCAGCACCGCCAGTTGCTCGCGCAGCAGGGGCTCGTCGTCGGCCAGCAGTGCACGCGGCCTCGAGGTCATGCCCGTCGCTCCGTCGATGGCAGCACGACCTCGGCGCGCAGGCCGCGGCCGCCGCGGCCGTCGCCATCCAGCAGGTCGAGCCGCGCACCCGGCCCATAGAAGGCCGCGAGGCGCTGCTTCAGGTTCGCGAGCCCGCTGCCCGGCGGCGCGCTCGGGTTCAGGCCGACGCCGCTGTCGCCGACCCAGACGCGCAGGCCCTCGCCCTCGCGCCGCGCGCCGATCTCGATGCGCCCGCCCTGCTCGGCCGGGTCGATGCCGTGGCGCACCGCGTTCTCGACCAGGGTCAGCAGCGCCATCGACGGAAAGCGCACCGCCTCCAGCTCGGCCGGCACGGCGATGTCGAACTGCAGGCGATCGGGGATGCGCATCTGCATCACGTCCAGGTAGGCGCGCGCCAGCGCCAGCTCGCTGCCCAGCGTGCCCTCGGAATCGCGCAGCCGCGGCAGGGCCGCGCGCAGGTAGCCGATCAGGCTGCGCAGCACCGGCGCGGCGCGCGCCGAGCCGGTCTCGACCAGGGCCTGCACGTTGGCCAGGGTGTTCAGCAGGAAGTGCGGTTCGATCTGCGCCGTCATCACGCGCAGTTGCGCATCCAGCGCCTGGCGCTCCAGCGTTTCCTTCTCGAGCGCGAAGCGCAGCGCCTGCGCGTTGGCCTGGGCCTCGCGCTCGCGCACCAGCGCCACCAGCGTCGCGATCAGCCCGACGCCGAGGCAGAGGAACAGCACCCAGAAGAAGCCGGCGACGCGGTGACGGTCGTTCAGTACCGCGTCGATGTTGCCGTGCGTGTCGACGATGGCCTCGATCACCGCGCACAGCGGCGCCAGCAGCACGACCGCGAGGATCTGCACGTGCCAGCGCGCCACGTAGGTCTGCTGCCAGTTGCCGGCCAGCGTGTAGGCCAACATCAGCACCAGGCCGATCAGCAAGCCGCGCGACCACAGCTCCAGGAAGGTGTTCTTGAACAGCGGGTTGACCGCGGCGACGACCAGCGTGACCAGGCCCAGCACGAGCGCGATCCGCTCGACACTCAGCCCGGCGAACCAGTCGCGCCAGGATCGCTGGGCGACGTTCGACTCGGGGATCTGCATGGCCGCGACGATAGCTTCGCCGTCGAGGCGCGCCAAGCGCCGGGCCGGAGCCGTGCGACGAAGCACGGGTTCCGGGGAGCGAGTGGCGGCCGCCGCCGCCGCTCGACCCCGGCGGGACTCAGGCGGTCGGCCGCACGACCTTGGCTTCGAGCGCGAGGCGCAGCGTCTCGGCGCTGTCCTGCAGGTGGGCCCGCGCCTCCGCGCTCAGGCCACCGCGGCGCGATGCGGCGTCGACGCGCGCCAGCAGCTCGCGGGCCTCGGCGCGCAGCAGGCTGCGGGCATCGGCCCGCACCGACGGCGACGGCCGCAGCAGTTGCGCCGACAGGCGGTTCACGTGCTCGCGCTGCAGCCCGCGCCGGACCGCGGGGATGTCGCCGGCCGTGCCGATCTCGCTCCAGACATCGCGCGTCAGCCGGCCGTACAGCTCGGACAGGCGGAAGGCGCCGGCCGCCTTGTCGGTCTTGGCCTCGCTGTCGAGGATGCGGGCCGCGACCGCGTCGCTCATCAGCTGGCCCAGCAGGCCGCGCTGCAGGTCGAGCAGGTTCTGCGTCAGCGAGAAGTCGGTCGTCACCGAGGCGTCGCCGGCGCCGAGCGCTTCCAGCCGCTCGGCGTAGTCCGGCGCCATGCGACGCAGCAGCGCCGGCGACAGCTGCAGCGCGTCGGCCGAGAACAGGTTGCGCGACAGCAGCTCCAGCGCCTCGCGCTGCGTGGCAGCGGGCACCGGCTGCAGCGGATCGCGGCCGCTGCCCGGGTAGTCGCGCAGCGTGACCACGCCGCCGATCTGGCGCGCCAGCGCGTTGGCGGCGCGGCCCATGTCGCGCAGCGCAAAGGCCACCGAGCGGCGCAGCACCGCATAGTCCTCGGTCGGCTTCAGCGCCCGCGCCTCCTGCCGCGCCATCAGGTCGCGGGCGATCGCGAAGCGCTTCTTCGCGAAGCCGACGGTGTCGTTGCCCAGGTCGAACTGCACCGCCTCGGGGTCGACGCCGAGGATGTTGTCCTCGTCGGTCGCGTAGGCCAGCTCGGGCTCGGCGCTGCGACCGGCGATGCGGGCCAGCTCGCTGTCCTCGGCGGGCGGCGCGATCGGCTTGTAGCCGTACTCGATGGCCCAGTAGTCGTACGGGCCGAGCGTCACCTCGAAGCCGGCGACCGGCGGGCGCCCCGGCGCGGCCAGGTTGACCGGCGAGTACTCCATCACCGAGCCGGTCAGCGATTGGCTGCGCGTGAACGCCGGATCGCTCAGCTGCGTCTCGCTGCGCAGCCGCGAGGCGCGGAAGTTGTGCCGCAGGCCGAGCGTATGCCCGACCTCGTGCATCGTCACGTCCTTCAGGTAGTCGAGCACGAACTGGTTGGCCTCGGGGCCGTCGGGCTCGAGGTCGCCGCGCGCCTCCAGCACGTCGAGCGCGTAGCTCAGCTGCTCGGCCGCTTCGGCCGCGTGGGTGCAGACGCGCGGATCATGGACGTGCGGCAAGCCCTCGCCGCCGGATGCGCCGCCCTGCCCGGCCAGCGGGCTCAGGATCTGCGAGCGCACAGCGCGCAGGTTGCGCGAACTGAGGCTCTCGAAGCCGATGTCGGCGTCGAGGATCTCGCCGGAGCGAGGGTCGATGTGGCTGGGCCCGATGGCACCGAAGCTGGCGCCGGCGTTGGTCATCCAGCGGACCGAGGCGCGGTTGGTGTCCAGCGTGTCGAAGTCGGCGTCGGCCGGCTGCTGCTGCACGACGACCGCGTTCTTGAAGCCGATGCGCTCGTAGGCCTTGTTCCACTCGAGGATGCCGGCCGCGATCGCGCCGCGGTACTTCTCGGGGATGTTGCGGTCGAGCCAGAAGGTGATGGGCTTGACCGGCTCGGACAGCGGCGCGGCCGGGTCCTTCTTGTCGAGCCGCCAGCGATTGACGTAGCGCTGCTTCGGGGTGCGCGCGAGGTCGTCGCTGAAGTCCTGCACCAGCGTCTGGAAGTAGCCGATGCGCGGGTCGGCCTTGCGCGGACGCATCGGCTCGGCCGGCAGCCGGGTCAGCGAGTAGTGCGTCGTCAGGAACATGCTGCGCGGATCGGGCAGGGTCTGCGGCAGGCTGGGTGCGGGCGTGCCGGGCGGCTGGTTGGGCTGGGCCACCGCGATGGCCGCGGTCGCGTAGTGGCCCTGCACCTCGATCACCAGCTGGTCGGTTGTGCCGCGCACCGCCGTGATGGCCGAGTTGCGGGCATCGAAGCCGTAGTTCTGGCGGTACAGCCGGTTCAGCGAGATGCCGAGCCCCGGCCAGTCGCCGACGAACAGGCTGCTGGCGTCGACCAGCACCGACTTGCGCTCGGGATGCGCGCCGCTCGCCACGGCCGTGCTGCCGACCAGGCTGGGCGAGAAGGCCGACTTCACGGCCTGCGCCTCGGGCGTGCCGGCCTTGGCGGCGAAGTCGAAGTTCACCGCCACCAGCTGGATCTGGTTGTTGATGCGTCGGAACTGAACGGCCTGCGCGCCGGCCGGCGTCTGCAGCCAGCCGCCGTACATCAGCCCGCCATAGAGCATGCGTTCGCCGATGCCGGTCGCGAGCTTGGGGCTGAGGAAGAAGATCTGGTTGAAGTCTTCCGGCTTGAGCTCGAGCCAGATCTTGTCGTCCTTGCGCCAGACCGTGAGGAGACCGTCGCTGGATTTGGCGTCCTTGATCACCGTCGCAAAGGCCGGCGGTGCACCGGGTGCGGGCGCCGCCGGCGCGGCGGCCGAAGCGGCGCCGGCAGGCGGCTTGGCCGCGGCCGGCGTCGCTGCGGCGGCGGCCGGCGTGCCTACCGCCGCCGTCGGGCCCGGCGCCTGCGTGGTGGCACAACCCGCCAGCACCAGGGCAGCGGCGAGCGGGAGCAAGGGGGTGGACAGGAACGAGGACGAGGTACGGCTCATGGCAGGCGGAGGTGGCGTTGAATGACGACGGCCGACCGGTCGGGTCGGCCGTCTGCAGCGGCGGTGGTCTCCGCCCTGCGAGAAGCATGCCCGGCGCCCCGGGAGCGGGCCATCGGGAGTGACCCGCGCCGCGGTCGCGGACTCAGACCGTCAGGGCCTTGTAGCGCAGACGGTGCGGCTTGGCGCCCTCTTCGCCGAGGCGCTTCTTCTTGTCGGCCTCGTACTCCTGGTAGTTGCCGTCGAAGAAGAACCACTTCGAGTCGCCCTCGCAGGCCAGGATGTGGGTCGCGATGCGGTCGAGGAACCAGCGGTCGTGCGAGATCACCATCACGCAGCCGGCGAACTCGAGCAGCGCGTCTTCCAGCGCGCGCAGCGTCTCGACGTCGAGGTCGTTCGTCGGTTCGTCGAGCAGCAGCA
>CAZUUU010000104.1:2293-11350 GCA_964622685.1 uncultured Methylibium sp. | reverse complement strand
GGTGCCGAAGAACAGGAAGGGCTCCTGCAGCACCAGGCCGATGTGGCGCCGGTAGTCGGCCACGCCGAAGCGCCGGATGTCGGTGCCGTCGACCTTGATGGCGCCGTCGGTCACGTCGTAGAAGCGGCAGATCAGGTTCACCAGCGTGCTCTTGCCCGAGCCGCTGTGGCCGACCAGGCCGATCATCTCGCCGGGGCGGATGTCGAGGTCCAGGCCGCGGATCACCGTGCGCGGCCCGTAGCGGAAGCCCAGGTCCGTGAGTTCGATGCGACCCTGCAGGCGCTCGATCTTCACCGGCTGCGCCGGGTCCGGCACGTTGGACACATGGTCCAGGATGTCGAAGATGCGCTTGGCGCCGGCGGCCGCCTTCTGCGTGACGCTGACGATGCGGCTCATCGAGTCGAGCCGCGTGTAGAAGCGGCCGATGTAGGCGATGAAGGCGGTCAGCACGCCGACCGTGATCTGCCCGCCGGCCACCAGCCAGATGCCGAAGGCCCAGACCACCAGCAGGCCGATGTCGGTCAGCAGCGACACCGTCGGCGAGAACAGGCTCCAGGTCTTGTTGAGCTTGTCGTTGACCGCGAGGTTGAGCTTGTTGGCCTCGCGGAAGCGCCCGGCCTCGCGCCGCTCCTGCGCGAAGGCCTTGACCACGCGGATGCCGGGAATCACGTCGGCCAGCACGTTGGTCACGTCGCCCCAGACGCGGTCGATCTTCTCGAAGCCGGTGCGCAGCTTGTCGCGCACGCGGTGGATCATCCAGGCGATGAAGGGCAGCGGCAGCAGCGTCGCCAGGGCCAGCCAGGGGTTGATCGAGAACAGGATCGCCGAGGTCATCGCGATCATCAGCACGTCGGTCGCGAAGTCCAGCGCGTGCAGCGACAGGAAGACGCTGATGCGGTCGGTCTCGGAGCCGATGCGCGCCATCAGGTCGCCGGTGCGCTTGCTGCCGAAGTAGTCCAGGCTCAGGTGCAGCAGGTGCTCGAAGGCGGCGGTGCGCAGGTCGGCGGCGATGCGCTCGGACACCAGCGCCAGCAGCCAGGTGCGCGCCCAGCCCAGGCTCCAGGCCAGCAGCGCCGCGCCCAGCAGGCCCGACAGCAGCAGCATCACGTAGCTCGGCTCGATGCGCTGGCCGTTCTGGAACGGGATCAGCACCTCGTCCATCAGCGGGATGGTCAGGTAGGGCGGCACCAGGGTCGCCGCGGTCGAGGCCAGCGTCAGTAGAAACCCGGCCAGCAGCTGGCGCTGGTAGGGCCGGGCAAAGCGCCACAGCCGCAACAGCACCCAGGTCGACGGCGGCTGGGCCTCGGCTTCGACGCCGTTCGGCTCGTCCGGCTCGACCGCGGCTTCGTCCGCCATCGGCTCGGCCGCACCATTCAGGCGCTGGGCCTGCAGCTGGTCGAACTGCCGCAGCAGACGCAAGGCTTGCACGTTGTTACCCAGCGTGTAGCGCCACAGCGCGAGGCGGGCGCGATCATCGTGGAGCTCGAGGCTGCCGACCCCGCCGTGGTCGGCGTGCCGCAGTGTCAGCCGGGCGCCAAGAGGCCAGTCCTGCCACTGTTCGCTGCCGGCCATCCGTGCCATCAGCCGCCGGTCGGTCAGCGCCAGCAGTCCCTGCGCGAAGTGCAGCTTCGCGTCGAGGTCAACCTCCAAGGTGGCCAGCACGTTCTCGTCCGGAGCAAGCCGGGCTTGCAAGGCCGCACGGGCCGCCCCGGAGGCGGCCGCCTCGTCGACAGGATGGTGATGATGCATTCAGACTTTTTTGCCAAGGCCCGCAAGGCTGGCCACTATCCCCCGGAAGGGCCCGAGATTCTGACCGATGCCGGACTGGCCTGCCGCATGGAGAGCGGGCCGGAGCATGGTGCCAAGGAGCCCGCCGGGCGCACAATCGTGCGTCGGTCCTGGGCCGCCCGGGGCCATCGCCCCCGCAAGAAATGAGCAAGAAGAGCGACGTTCAGCTGCTACGCATCAATTACCTGCGCGGTCCCAACATCTGGACCTATCGCCCGGTACTCGAAACCTGGCTCGACCTCGGCGAACTCGAGGACTTCCCGTCCAACCAGCTGCCCGGCTTCAACGACCGGCTGTGCGCCCTGCTGCCGGCGCTGGAGGAACACCACTGCGGCGTCGGTGAGCGCGGCGGCTTCCTGCAGCGCCTGCAGGAAGGCACCTGGTCCGGCCACGTGCTCGAGCACGTCGTCATCGAGCTGCTCAACCTGTCCGGCATGCCGACCGGCTTCGGCCAGACCCGCAGCACCTCGCGGCGCGGCGTCTACCGCATGGTCTTCCGCGCCCGCGAGGAGCAGGTGGCCCGCGCGGCGCTGGCCCAGGGCCACCGCCTGCTGATGGCGGCGATCAACGACGAAGGCTTCGACGTGCCCGGCGCGGTGGCGCAGGTGCGCGAGCAGGTCGAGGCCTGCTACTTCGGGCCCAGCACCGCGGCCATCGTCGGCGCCGCGACCGACCGGCGCATCCCGCACATCCGGCTCAACAGCGGCAACCTGGTGCAGCTGGGCCACGGCCGCAAGCAGCGCCGCATCTGGACCGCCGAGACCGACCGCACCAGCGCCATCGCCGAGGGCATCGCCGGCGAGAAGGACCTGACCAAGTCGCTGCTCAAGGCCTGCGGCGTGCCCATCCCCGAGGGCGAGGTGGTCGACAGCGCCGAGGCCGCCTGGGCCGCGGCCGAGGACATCGGCCTGCCGGTCGCCGTCAAGCCGACCGACGGCAACCACGGCCGCGGCGTGACGCTGGACCTGCGCAGCCGGCCGGACATCGAGGCCGCCTACGCCTTCGCGGCCGAGAACGGCAGCGAGGTGATGGTCGAGCGCTACGTGCCGGGCAAGGAGCACCGCCTGCTGGTGGTCGGCGGCCGGGTGGTCGCGGCAGCGCGCGGCGAGACCGCCTGGGTCACCGGCGACGGCCGCTCGACGGTGCTGGAGCTGGTCGCCTCGCAGATCAACACCGACCCGCGGCGCGGCGAGACCGAGGACCACCCGCTCGGCCTGGTCGAGGCCGACAAGGACGGCGCCATCGTCTCCGACCTGCAGCGCCAGGGCCTGACGCCGGCGTCGGTGCCCGAGGCCGGGCGCCAGGTGCTGATCCAGCGCAACGGCAACGTCTCGATCGACTGCACCGACCAGGTCCATTCCGAGGTCGACCACATCGTCTCGCTGGCTGCCCGCGTGGTCGGGCTGGACATCGCCGGCGTCGACGTGGTGGCCGAGGACATCTCGCGCCCGCTGCAGCAGCAGGGCGGAGCCGTGGTCGAGGTCAATGCCGGCCCCGGCCTGCTGATGCACCTGCGGCCGGCCGAGGGCGTGCCGCGGCCGGTCGGCCACGCGATCGTCGACCACCTGTTCGCCGAGGACGAGAGCGGCCGCATCCCCATCGTCGGCGTCGCCGGCTCGCAGGGCACGCACACCATCGCGCGGCTGGTGGCCTGGCTGGTGCACCTGAGCGGGCGCCACGTCGGGCTGGCCTGCCGCGACGGACTCTTCCTCGGCAGCCGCCAGGTCCAGCGCGGCGACTGCGCCCACTGGGACGCCGGCCACCGCCTGCTGATCAACCGCCAGGTCGAGGTCGCGGTGTTCGAGAACGGCGCCGAGGCCATCCTGCGCGACGGCCTGGCCTACGACCGCTGCCAGGTCGGCGTGGTCACCGACCTGGGCGGCGCCGAGGCCCTGGGCGAATTCGACGTGCGCGAGTCCGACCAGCTGGTCAAGGTCCTGCGCACCCAGGTCGATGTCGTGCTGCCGGACGGCGTGGCGGTGCTGAACGCGGCCGACGAGCGCGTGGCCGGCCTGGCCGAGCTGTGCGACGGCGAGGTCATCCTCTATGCCCGCGACCCGGCCTGCGCGCCACTGGCCGCGCAGCGCGAGTCCGGCGGGCGCGTCGTGTTCCTGCGCGAGGGCCGCGCGGTGCTGGCGACCGGCAGCATGGACACCGGCTCGGTGGCGCTGGGTCGCGGCCGCATGGCGACGGTGCCCGACGAGACCGTGCTCGCGGCGGTGGGCACCGCCTGGGCCCTGGGCATCGCTCCGGAACTGATTGCCGCCGGCATCGAGACCTTCGAGCCCGAGCTGAAATCGCCCCGCTGAGGGCAGCGCCTCCCCGACGACATCGAACCACGAACAACAACGAGCGATGCAAGTCTCCCGCATCCGCGCGCTGCGCGGCCCCAACCTGTGGAGCCGTCACACGGCCATCGAGGCGATCGTCGCCTGCACCACGCCCGAATGCGCGATCCCCGATCGCGCAGCCTTCGAGGCCCGGCTGCGTGCGCTCTTCCCCGCCGTCGGCGCGCTGCAGCCGCTGGGCCACACCGGCTCGCTGGCGCTGGCGCACGTGCTGGAGTCGGTGGCGCTGGCCCTGCAGGCCCAGGCCGGCTGCCCGGTGACCTTCAGCCGCACCTCGCAGACGGTCGAGCCCGGCATCTTCCAGGTCGTGGTCGAGTACAGCGAGGAGGAGGTCGGTCGCCTGGCCTTCTCGATCGCGCGCGAGCTGATCGAGGCCGCGCTGGCCGGCCAGCCCTTCGACGTCGACGCCGCGATCAAGCGGCTGCGCGAGACCGACGAGGACGTGCGCCTCGGGCCCAGCACGGGCTCCATCGTCGCGGCCGCCGTCGCGCGCGGCATCCCCTACCGCCGCCTCACGCAGGGCAGCCTGGTGCAGTTCGGCTGGGGCTCGCGCCAGCGGCGCATCCAGGCCGCCGAGGTCGACACCACGAGCGCCGTCTCCGAAGCCATCGCCCAGGACAAGGACCTCAGCAAGAACCTGCTGCGCGCCGCCGGCGTGCCGGTGCCGATCGGCCGGCCGGTGTCCAGCGCGGACGAGGCCTGGGCCGTGGCGCAGGAGATCGGCCTGCCGGTGGTGCTGAAGCCGCTGGACGGCAACCAGGGCAAGGGCGTCACCGTCAACATCGTCGAGCGCCCGCACCTGGACATCGCCTACCGCGCTGCGGCCGAGATCGGCACGGTGATGGTCGAGAAGTACCTGCCGGGCAACGACTTCCGGCTGCTGGTGGTCGGCGACAAGCTGGCGGCCGCCGCGCGGCGCGATCCGCCGCACGTCAGCGGCGACGGCGTGCACACGGTGCGCGAGCTGGTCGACATCGTCAACGCCGACCCGCGGCGCGGCGAGGGCCACGCGACCTCGCTGACCAAGATCCGCTTCGACGAGATCGCCATCGCGCGCCTGGCCGCGCAGGGCCTGGAGCCGGGCTCGGTGCCCGAGAAGGGCCGCCGCGTGATCCTGCGCAACAACGCCAACCTGTCGACCGGCGGCACCGCCACCGACGTGACCGACGACGTGCACCCCGAGGTCGCGGCGCGCGCGGTCGCGGCGGCGCAGATGGTGGGCCTGCAGATCTGCGGCGTCGACGTGGTCTGCGAGAGCGTGCTGCGGCCGCTGGAAGAGCAGAGCGGCGGCGTCGTCGAGGTCAACGCCGCGCCGGGCCTGCGCATGCACCTCTCGCCGTCCTACGGCAAGGGTCGCAACGTCGGCGAGTCCATCATCGGCCACCTCTACCACCACGGCGACGACGGGCGCATCCCGGTGGTCGCGGTGACCGGCACCAACGGCAAGACCACCGTCACGCGGCTGATCGCGCACCTGTTCGCGACCAGCGGCCTGCGCGTCGGCATGACCAACACCGACGGCGTCTACGTCGAGGGCCGCCAGATCGACAGCGGCGACTGCAGCGGCCCCAAGAGCGCGCGCAACGTGCTGATGCACCCCGACGTCGACGCGGCGGTGTTCGAGACCGCGCGCGGCGGCATCCTGCGCGAGGGCCTGGGCTTCGACCGCTGCGAGGTGGCCGTCGTCACCAACATCGGCAGCGGCGACCACCTCGGCCTGAACTACATCACCACGGTCGAGGACCTCGCGGTGCTCAAGCGCGTGATCGTGCAGAACGTGGCCGACCACGGCTACGCGGTGCTGAACGCGGCCGACGCCATCGTCGCGGACATGGCCCACACCTGCCCGGGCGACATCATCTTCTTCACCGCCGACCGCCACCACCCGGTGATGGCGACGCACCGCGCGCAGGGCAAGCGCGCGGTCTTCGTCGAGGGCGACGCGGTGGTCGCGGCCGAAGGCGCCTGGCGCGAGCGCGTGCTGCTGCGCGACGTGCCGATCACGCGCCACGGCACGATCGGCTTCCAGGTCGAGAACGTGATGGCCGCGGTCGCCGCGGCCTGGGGCGTGGGCCTGGACTGGGACGTGGTGCGCGCCGGACTGGCGAGCTTCGTCAACGACGCCGACAACGCGCCCGGCCGTTTCAACGTGATGGACTACCGGGGCGCGACCCTGATCGCCGACTACGGCCACAACCCCGACGCGATGCGCGCGCTGGTGGCCGCCGTCGACGCGATGCCGGCCGTCCCCGGGCAGACGCGCTCGGTCGTCATCAGCGGCGCCGGCGACCGGCGCGACGACGACATCCGCGAGCAGACCGTGATCCTGGGCGGTGCCTTCGACGAGGTGCTGCTCTACCAGGACGCCGCGCAGCGCGGCCGCGCCGACGGCGAGGTGATGGCGCTGCTGCGCCAGGGCCTGGCCGGCGCCGTGCGCACCCGCCACGTCGCCGAGATCCGCGGCGAGTTCCTCGCCATCGACACGGCGCTTGCGCGCCTCAAGCCCGGTGACCTGTGCCTGGTGCTGGTGGACCAGGTCGAGGAAGCGCTCGCGCACCTGGCCAAGCGCGTCGCCGAAGGCTAGCCCCCGCACCTGGCCGCCGCCATGGACCGGGTCGATGCCGTCGTCGTCGGCGCTGGTGTCATCGGCCTCGCGGTCGGCCGCGCGCTGGCGCTGCGCGGGCTCGAGACCCTGGTGCTGGAGAGCGCCAACGCCATCGGCACCGGCACCAGCTCGCGCAACAGCGAGGTCATCCACGCCGGGCTCTACTACCCCACGGGTTCGCTGAAGGCGCGGCTGTGCGTGGCCGGCAAGCAGGCGCTGTATGCCTACTGCGCCGCGCGCGGCGTGGCGCACCGCCGCTGCGGCAAGCTGGTGGTGGTGGCCGACGCGGCGCAGCACGCCAAGCTCGTTGCCTTGCAGGCCCGCGCCCGCGCGAACGGCGTCGACGGTGATGACGACACGCAGCTGCTGAGCCGCGACGAGGCACTGGCGATGGAGCCTGCGCTGCAATGCAGCGCCGCACTGTGGTCGCCGTCGACCGGCATCGTCGACAGCCACGGCCTGATGCTCGCGCTGCAGGCCGACCTGGAGGCCGCGGGCGGCCTGGTGGCCCTGGCCTCGCCGGTGGAGCGCGTCGTCTGCGGCAGCGCGCGCCACCGCGTGCAGGCCGCGGGCACCGAGGTCGAGGCGCGCTTCGTCGTCAACGCCGCGGGCCTGGGTGCCTGCGCGCTCGCGCAGCGCACCGAGGGCCTGGCGCCGGCCTTCCAGCCGCGCGGGCGATTCTCCAAGGGCAACTACTTCAGCCTGAGCGGGCGGGCGCCGTTCTCGCGACTGATCTATCCGGTGGCGCCCGACACCGCCGGACTGGGCGTGCACCTGACGCTGGACCTCGGCGGCCAGGCCCGCTTCGGGCCCGACGTGCAATGGCTCGACGAAGGCACGACCGAGCAGGCGCTGGACTACCGCGTGGACCCGCGGCGCGGCGACAGCTTCTACGCCGAGGTGCGCCGCTACTGGCCCGCGCTGCCCGACGGCGCACTGCAGCCGGCCTACAGCGGCGTGCGCCCCAAGCTCGGCGGTCCGCACGAGGCCGCGAGCGACTTCCGCATCGACGGGCCGGCGGAGCATGGCGTGCCCGGGCTCGTCAACCTGCTGGGCATCGAGTCGCCGGGGCTGACGGCCTGCCTGGCACTCGCTGCAGAAGTGGTGGGGAGAACCGAGTGAACGGCCCGCGCTGGTTGCGATTCAACATGAAGGCGCTGCACGACGTGGCGTCGATCGCCTACGGCGGCGCGCTGGCGGCCTGCCTCGTCATCAACGCCGTCGCCGACCGGTCGTCGCCCGAGGAGTTTGCGGCCGCCCGACAGCTGTTTGCCGCGATCGCGCAGTACCTGCTGGTGCCATCGATGGCCGTCGTGGTGGTGAGCGGCCTGATCGCGCTGGCTGCGACGCAGGCCTACAAGGACGCCGGCTGGGCCTGGGTCAAGGCCTTGCTGGGCCTGAGCGTGTTCGAGGCCACGGTGCTGGTCGTCGCCTCGGGCCAGACGCAGGCGCAGCTGGTGGCGGCGATCGCCGACCCGGCCCGGCTCGACACGCTGCTGCGGTCCGAGCGCAACACGCTGTGGTTGCTGATCGTCGTCAGCGTCGTGAACGTCGTGCTGGCGGTGTGGAGGCCGAAGCTGATGGTGAAGGTGCGCTGAAGCGCGGCGAAGCACCATCATCATGGGCAGGTCACGAATGCCGAGGGGCCTCCGCGCCGCGCTGATGAGCGCGGCTGCGGCCCTGCTCGCGATGACCGCCGCTGCCCAGCCTGCAGCGCCGCCGCCCGTGCAGACGATGGTGCAGGCACTCGACGGCCACCGCGTGACGCTGGACATGTACCCCGCCGCCGGCTTGCCGCGTGGGGCCGCCATCCTCTCGCACGGCTTCACGCGCAGCCGCAGGACGCTGGCGGGCCATGCGCAGGCACTGGCCGATGCGGGCGTGCTGGCGTTGACGCCGGACCTTCCCTGCACCTTCGACTTCCGCTGCAATGGCCGGGCGCTGGCCGCGCTGGTGGCCGCACTGCGCAGCGGCGGAGCCTTCGGCAACCCGGTGGAGAAGGTCATGCTCGTGGGCTTTTCCGCGGGCGGGCTGTCCAGCCTGCTGGCGGCCGACACGCCCGGCGTGGTCGGCTTCGTGGGGCTGGACCCTTTCGACCGCACGATGCCCGGCGAGACCGATCGACTGGGCCTGGCGGCGGCCAGCCGGCTGCGGACCGAGGCGCTGCTGCTGCGCGCACCACCGTCGCGTTGCAACGCCGACGCCGTGGCCGCCCCCTGGGGCGCCGCGCTGCCTGCACTCTGGCGCGACGAGCTGATCGCCGGCGCGTCACATTGCGACTTCGAGTCGCCCACCGACTGGATGTGCCGCCTGGCG
>CAZUUU010000104.1:0-2193 GCA_964622685.1 uncultured Methylibium sp. | reverse complement strand
GCACGCTGGATGCGCTGAGTTCGCCGGCCGCGAGATCTCGGGGTTCAGGCGACCACGGCTGGCATCGGGCTGGGTTGATTTGGGTGAAGGCCGCTCTGCAGCGGCTTCGGTCGTTCGCGGCAAGTCGTTGAACAACCGGTCTAGAGCCAGACGCTGACAGTCCGGCCACCGAGGTGGGGGATCTGGTAGACACAATCGTCGGAGAGGTGAACCGTCCGATTGGAGGGACTATGGCCATCAGGCGCACGCGGAAGCGGCCGACATTCAGCCCGGATGACGCGAAAGCGATTGACAACAATGAGATTGATCGTCGCATCAACGACTTTGCGATCCGGGCGTTCCGTGACATGGCTGACCGTGACTACCTGACAGCTCGCCTCGCGTGCAGAGCTGACCTGATCCCACAGTTCCTTTGGTCGGCGCAACAAGCCATCGAGAAGTACCTCAAGTGCATCCTGCTACTAAACCGGATACGAGCGAAGCACGTCGGGCACGACATCAATGAGGCGCTGAAACTGCTTGAGAAGTTGACCTTCAAGGTCGAACTGTGCGACCGCTCACAGACCTTCATCAACCACGTTGCCGCTTACGGTGAGTACCGTTACTTGGACGTGTCGACGTTTGCCGTTGGCCACGTATTGGTCGACTTGGACCTCGCGGTGTGGGAGCTGCGCCGGTACTGTCAAGTTCTAGACGTCTTTGGCAAGAAGCTCATTCCGGTAGAGCAGCAGATGCTGGACATTGCGCTTGATGAATTGCGACTAAGTGGTTCCAACCCGCGGTACACGTTTCGGATTCCAGGCGGATACCTGGAGGTGATTCTCGACACGCCCAACCACCTCGCCCGAGACGCGCTTGTCTGGCACAACCCCTGCTACGGAGTGCGAAGTCGAAAGACCGTGAAGGCGCGCGATGTGATGCAAGCCTTCAACGCGCCGCTCTATCTTTTCCCTGACATGCTGGACGAGTTGCTGAAGTACGTGTTCATTCGGAAGCAGCACGTTGAATCTTGGCGGGAGTACCTGCGAGTGCTGCGATCCGATCCGTCTAGAAGGCCGTAGCCGCAACCTTAGAAAGTGGTCCGATCGAAGCACTGAGGGCAGACAGCCGACTAGAGTTCAGCGTCCGGTTTCATCGACTGGCGTCATCCAACTGCCGAAGTCGAGAGAGGGCAACCAGTCTGCTGCTGCCATCTTCGACCGCACGACTTTCCGCAACGGGTGCGCTTGTTCGACTCTTCCCGTGGACTTACCGATATCGCGCCTGTGGCGCTCGTCGCGATCCAAAGGGCGGACGGCCCGTTCAGTCCACCAGCGCCAACGCGACGATTACGAAGGCAGAGCGCGTGCGCCCGGCCCCCGCCAGCCTAGTCATCGCTAGCGCGCTCAGACCGTCTGCTGAATCCCCGCAATCGCCCAGTTGCGGCTACCGTCGTCGGGCTTGCTCAGGTGCCAGAGTTCGTCGAAGTCGCTCGCGGCGGCGTCGTTTTCTTCGCGCACCAGGCCGTGGAAGCGCACGCTGACGACCTGGCGGCCGTTCTCCTGGGTCACGTCGATCACCTCGGCGTCGATCTTCAGCACGTCGGTGCGCTGGGTGGTGGCGCCGCGCTCCTGCAGCTCGAGCCGGATCGCCGCAAACAGCTCGGGCGTCGTGAACTCGCGCAGGTCGTTCAGGTCGCCCGAATCGTTGGCTGCCTGGAGCCGGATGAAGATCATCTTGGCGATGCGCTCGAAGCCCGCGGCGTCGAAGTCAGCGGGGACCGATGCGGTCGCTGCCGTGCCACGCGGCGCCAGGCCACTTGCCATCGGTGCCGTAGCGCCGATTACCTCGGCGTGCCGCTGCAGCGGCTGCTCGACTTGTGATGCAGCCGGCCACGGCCGTGCCGGCGTGCCCGCCGCACCCGCGCCCTGCATCGCCAGCTGCCCCGTCGGCTGCCCACCGGCAAAGCGCCGCAGCATCCAGCGGATCACGAACACCGCGGCCACCGCCAGCAGCGCCAGCATCAGGAAGTTGCCGAAGGCCTCGCCCAGGCCCAGATGGCTCATCAGCGCGGCGATGCCCAGGCCGGCGGCCAGGCCGGCGATCGGACCCATCCACGAGCGTCGCGGCGCGGCCGCGGCGGCAGCGGCCGCGCCGGTGGCTGCCGGGGCCGCCGCCTGTGTCGGCGCGGCCGCGTCGGCCTGCGCCGGCCTG
>CAZUUU010000103.1:0-11461 GCA_964622685.1 uncultured Methylibium sp. | reverse complement strand
GGCCGGCCTTGACCTGCTGCATCGCCTGGTTGCCGGTCAGCGCGCCGAGCGAGTTGACGAAGGGCTCGGTGTTGATCAGGTTCCACAGCTTCTCGGCGCCGCGCTTGGCCAGCGTGTGCTCGATCGGCAGCGAGCCGCGCAGGCGCACCACGTCGGCGGCGCTGTAGCCGCGCTTGATGCCCTTCCAGCGCGGGTTCTCGGCCCAGTCCTTCTCGAGGGCGGCGGCTTGCTGTTCACGGGTCGGTTGGCTCATGTCGGACTCCGGTTGGATGAGAAGTGATGAGGAAACGGATGCTCGTAGCCTAAGCGCGCACAGACCGCACGGCAAGACTTATGTCTTATAGAAGAGTAGAAATTATCTACTTATAAAACAACGGTTTAGGAGCTGAATTTCCGTATGCGAAATGTCATCCATCGCAATGAAAAATTTTGCGGCGACGCAACAACAGGAAATTTCTCGATAAGAAACGCTGATTCCGTAATGCGGAATCGAAAGATGCCCTGACCTTCGACACCGCCGAGTCGTCGGTCGGGCAGACGCCGCACCGGCTCCATTGCATCATCCGAACATGAGCAGCTTCGCCTACCTCTCCAACACCACCTTCCTGAAGTCACCGCCGCGCGACCCGGGCCGCCGTTACGCTGTCGCCGGTGTCGCCTGGGACGGGTCGGTGACGAATCGCCCGGGCGCCCGCTTCGGGCCTCGATCGATCCGCGAGGCAAGCCACATGCTCTGCGAAGGCACGCATCCTCACTTCGACGTCAGTCCGGAAGCCGTGCTGACGGACGTCGGCGATCTGCCCTTGCCGAACACCAGCCTCGAGCGCATGCGCAGCGCGATGCAGCCGCTGGTGACGCCCCTCCTGCGCGAGCACCACGTCGCCTGGCTCGGCGGGGATCACTCGATCACCTTGCCGCTGCTGCGGGCCTACGTGGAGTGGCTGGGCCGACCACTGGCCGTCATCCACTTCGATGCGCACTGCGACACCTGGGAGGACCACTTCGGCGAGCCGAGCGGCCACGGCACCTGGGTCTACGAGGCGATCCAGGAGGGCCTCGTGGTCGCGCCCTGCTTCACGCAGCTCGGCATCCGTTCGGCCGGGGCCCGCGAGGCGCGCGAATACGTCCGTGACCAGGGCGGACAGATCTTCACGGCGCGCGACCTGCGCGGCCTCGAGAGCCCGGCCCAACTCGCGCCCGTCCTGGCGGCGATCCGCACGCGCCTCGCCACGCACGGCCATCCTCCGGTCTACCTGAGCCTGGACATCGACTGCCTCGACCCGGCCTTCGCTCCCGGTACCGGCACACCCGAGCCCGGCGGGCTCAACACCAACCAGGTGCTGACGGTGCTGGAGGAACTGGCCGACCTCGACTTCGTCGGCATGGACTGCGTCGAGGTCGCCCCGCCCTACGACCATGCCGAGCTCACCAGCTACGCGGCAGCGAGCTTCGTGTGGACCTACCTGAGCGGTCGCGCCGCTCGCGACGGCCGGCGCGCAGCGCGCTGATCCGGTCCTTCCAGGCCGTCCACGGCAGGTAGACCGCCAACAGAGCGGCCAGCGCGACGGTGGCGAGCATCCAGCCGACGTCCATGCGGGAGACGACAGGATGGGCCAGGCGGCGGTCGGTCAGCGCGCGGAACAGCGCCTCGGGATCGCCCAGTCGGTGGTAGTCGAGACCCGTCTCCCCGGCCAGCAGGCGCAGGTAGGGCTCGCGCAGCGAAGACAGATGCTCGGTCCCCGGCGTCGCGCCCACCAGGGCCGGCGCAACGCCGGGCCGGTCCTCCACCATCTGCTCACCCGCCACGCTGCCGCCGCGCCCGAAGCTGCGCGGGTCGCGCTGCATGACCTCGTCGGCGGCCCAGTAGCCGTAGGTGCGGCCTTCGGGGTCGAGCTTCGGGATCGGCGCGGGTCGGTCGCCGCCGACACCGACGACGAGCCCCGGGACGACCCGCACGGCGCCCTCGTCGCTGGGCCGGTACTGCGGATGCACCGGCGGAGCCTCGTGGCCGTCGGTGACGAACACCAGCGCCGGCTTCGACGGCAAGGCCTTGGCGATCTTCAGCCCGCTGTACAGCCCCTTGGCCACCTCGCTGTTGCCGGTCCAGGCCATGCGCGCGTCGATGCGACCCAGCATCGCCAGCAACTCGCGCTGGTGCTCGCAGACCTCGACCGGCTCGAGCAGCAGGAAGGATCGGTACTCGGTGAACACTCCCCAGCCGATCCGGCTGCCGCAGGGCAGTCGGCGCAGCGTTTGCGCCAGGGCCCAGCGCGCCTGCTCGAGACGCGTCACCGGTTCGCCCTCGCGCTGCAGATCGGCCACTTCCATGCTCTGCGTCACGTCCAGCACGATGAGCAGGTCGTGCCGTTGCCGCGGCCAGGTGATGGTCGGCCCCCAGAGGCCGACCAGCAGCGCCAGCACCGCGCCGAGCAGCAGCCCTCGCGCGCCGCTTTCTCGCAGGCTCGTCGCCGCGCCACGCCAGGTCGGCGGGCGCCAGTTCATGGCAGTCCGCGCGACACGCCGCGCATCGTGGTCGCGGCCCGCTCCGCGTTCTCGGGCGGTCCGCCGGCATCGGCCGGCGCGTCGTCGGGATCGGGTTGCAGGCGCTGCGCGCGCTCGAGGTTGTAGCGCGCGTCCCAGTGCTGCGGATCGACGCGCAGCACCTCCCGGTAGCCAGCCTTCGCCAGCTCGATCAACGGCAGCGCCTGACCGGGCAGCGGCGACTCGCGCAGGGCCAGCGCCTGCAGCAGCAATTGATTGGCGGCGTTGTAGCGCGCCGCCTGTCCCAACTCGCCATCCCCCTGCAGCAGCCGGTAGGCGTCGACAGCGGCCTCGTGTTCCTTGCGCGTGGCCAGCGCGCTCGCATGCGCGAAGCGGATCTCCTCGCGCGCCGACGGCGGCGGGCGCGTCGGCACGCCGGCTGCGATGCGGGCGTTGTCGGCCGCCTTGTCGCGCCAGCGCCAGCCGTCAAGCGCCGCAGCGACGGCCAGCAGGCCCAGCAGCAGCCAGGCCGAGGCCAGCCGTTGCCGGGGTGTCATCAGCGCCATGCCCGATGCTCCATCCAGCGGCTGCCCAGCAGCAGCAACAACGCCGCCAGCGCGACCGCATAGGCCGTCGACGACAGATCGCGCCGGGGCACCACGTCGCGGTAGGTGATCGGCAGGTTCTCGAGCCGGCCCACGTCGGCGATGGCGCGCTGCAGGGCCTCGGGGTTCTCGGCCTCGTAGGCGCGATAGGGCGTGCCGGCCGATGCGAAGAAGCGGTCGAGGAAGACCTCGGGCACGGTGTCGGCCTTCCCCGGGGCGTCGCCGGCCGCGGCCTTCAGGCCCGGGCTGCGGGCCGAGCGGATGTAGATCCAGTACAGCGACACCCGCTGCTCGCGCAGCCGGTCCGTGATGGTCTGCCGCACGCCCGGATCGATGTGGTCGCCGCCGTCGGACACCAGCAGGACGATGCGCGAACCGGTGTACGGGCGGTCATCGAAGAAGCTCAGGCCGTGCAGCAGCGCGGTGGCGATGTCGGTCTCGCCGAGGCCGCGCCCGATCTCGCCGGCAGCGATGGCGGCCTGGACCATCTCGGGCTTCTGGGTGAAGTCGAGCACGCGCATCGGCAGCGTGCTGAAGATCGCCATCGCGAAGCGGTCTTCCCTGCGCCCCGCCGCAAACTCCGACAGCATCCGCCGCGCCGCCTGGCCCTTGGTGATCCGTTCGCTGTCGTCGGCTTGGTTGTAGGCATACCAGGCCGCCGTGCCGGGTGCCGGAACGCGGCCCCGCGGCGCGCTGCTGACGAAGCGCTCGTCCATGCTGCGGCTGCGGTCGAGCAGCACCACGATCTCGGCGCCCTGCCCGACGCGCTCGACCTCGTACTCGGCGCGGTAGATCCCGGCCAGGCCGACAACCAGCGCCGCCACCGCCAGCGCGCCCACCAGGCGCAGCAGCCAGTGCAGCACGTCCGACGCCCGGTCGGCCGGGAGCAAGCCGAGCCACGAATGCACGCGCTCGGCACGGCCGTCGCGCCACAGCGGCAGCAGCAGCAGCGGGAGCAACAGCAGCCACGCCGGGTGCGCCCAGCCGATCGACGACCACAGCCCCGGCAGGCTCACTGAACGACCCTCCGCGCAGAGCGCTCCGGGATTCGCGCTTGGGAGCGCCCCGGCGCGCTCATGCGGCCCCCCGCTCGACGTCGAAGCAGCGCCGGCAGAAGTCGCGCAGCCACCGGCGGTCGGCTTCGACCAGCGCACTGTTGCGGAAGAACAGGGCCTGGGACCGATCGAAGAAGCGGCCGAGGTCGCTGCTCAAGGCCGCGAAGCGCGGCCGCTCGACGACGAAGCGCTCGATGCCGTCGGCCTGCACGACGCGGCCGGCGCTGGCGTCCAGCGCGGCATGCAGCGTCCGCCAGGCACCGAGCCAGCGTTCCGCCGGCGCGTCGAGCGGCAAGTCCGCGAGCTGGCGCTGGGCGATCGCGAAGGGCCGCTGCCGTCGCCGCCACCACGGCCAGCCGACGTGGACATACGCCAGGTAGGCCAGTGGACCGAGCGCAAGCGCCGCATAGAGCATCAGGCGCAACCGCTCCGGCGACGTGTCGGCCAGCGACGGCGGGCGGTCGGGCCGGAGCGTCCCGAAGCCGGCACGCAGCACCGGCTCGACCGGTGCGAGCGGCACCACCCCGACCGGCGCGTAGTCGACGCGCAGCTCCTCGCCGCGCGGCTGGCCCTCAAAGCGCAGCACGAAGCTCGGCAGGTCCAGCACGCGCGGCTCGCCCGGTGCGCGGAACACCTGGTAGTCGAGCTGGAGCACATGCCGCACGCCGGCGATCGTCCGGTCGCGCTCGTGCCGCACGCGCCGCAGCTCGAAGCTCTGGCCGACGCGACCGGGCGTCGGCAGCGACCCGTCGACCAGCTTCAGCCGCCCCGGCACGTCCAGCACGATGCGGCGCGTGACGACATCGCCGACCATGTGCCCGAAGGCGCGCGGCTCGATGATCTGCACACCGATCGGCTCCAGCTCGGTGGCCGCGGCCGAGACCGCCGCCACACCCCAGGCCAGGCCCAGCAACAGCCCCTGCCACCGCGTCGTCATCTCAGGCCCGCACGAAATGTGCGCTGACCGCGTCGGCGCGGTAGCCGTCGTCCAGCACCAGCGGGTCCAGACGGTGGCGATGGAACAGGGCCTGCAGGGCCGAGCGGCGCGCGGCCTGCGCCGCGATCCAGCGCTCGCGCAGGGCGGCGCGCATCCAGACCAGGCGCTGCTGGCCGGTCTCGGGATCGCTCAGCTGCAGGATGCCGTTGCGGGGCGGCTCGAACTCGTGCCGGTCCCACAACAGCACCGGCACGACCTCGTGATGCGCCAGGCCGGCCAGCACGCGGTCCAGGTCGGGCACCGAGAGGTGGAAGTCCGAGGCCAGGAACACGAGGCTGCGCCGCTGCGGCAGCGCGCGCGCCGCCTGCGCGAGGCCGAGCGCCGATCCGCGCGGCTGCAGGGCGCGCAGGCGCTGCGCCAGCAAGCCGCCCTGCCCGCGGCGGCGCGTCGGCGGTGCCAGCCAGTCGCGGCGCACCGCGTCGTCGCAGCCGACGAAGCCGAAAGGATCGCCGTGCCGCCAGGCCGACTGGGCCGCCGCTTCGGTGAAGTCGGCCAGCACCTCCAGCTTGGATCGCTCGCCGCGGTAGCCCATCGAGGCCGACAGGTCCGCGACCACGACCACCGACACCGCCCGGGGTTCGCTGAACACCTTGAGCTGCCACTGCCCGAAGGCGTCGCGCAGGCTCGCATGCACGTCGATGCGGCGCACGTCGGCGGCGTCCAGCAGCGGGACATGGCCACGGAACTCCAGGCCCGCCTCGCCCCGGCGGCTGCGGTGCGCGCCGGGACCATGGCCGGTGGCGCGGCCCCGCACGCGGTAGTGGAACTCGGGGACGGCCATCGGCTCAGGGCGCGGCGACGCGCGAGACGATGCCGTCCATCAGCGCGTCGATGATCTCGGTGCGACGCAGCTCGTACACCGGCTGCAGGCACAGCCGGTGCGCGATGGTCTCGTAGAAAACGGCGCGCAGGTCCTCGGGCGTCGCGTAGCTGCGGCCGTCGAGCCAGGCCGCGGTGCGGGCGGCCCGCAGCATCAGGCTCATGCCGCGGGGGCTGGCGCCGGCCAGCATGAGGTCGCGCGTGTCGGCCTGCTCCAGCGCCACGCCGTAGTCGGCCGGCGCCGCCGTGGCGCGCCACAGGTGGAGCGCGTAGTCGCGCAGCGCGTCGGAGGCCTGGATGCCGCGCTGCACCGCGGCCGCCACCGTGCCGAGCTCGCGGTACGGCAACATGCCGAAGGGCAGTTCGCCCACCAGCGCATCGGTGTCGTGGTAGCGCGGATCGAACATCAGCGCCCGGCGGTCGGCGTCGCTCGCCGGCGCGTCGATGGCGATCTCCATCATGAAGCGGTCGCGCGCCGCGGCCGAGACGTCGAAGGTCTCCTCGCGCTCGACCCGGTTGCGGTCGGCGAACACCAGCAGGTGCGGGAAGCGGAACTCGCGGTTGAAGGCGGTCAGGCTGCGCTCGGCCATCACGCGCAGCAGCAGCGCATGCACCTGCGGGCGGGCGCGGTTGATCTCGTTGAAGAAGAAGATCGCCAGGTCGTCGCCGTGCTCGGTCAGCGGACCCGGATCGACCTGCGGGCGCCCGTCGGCGTTGATGTGCGTGTGGTAGACCAGATCGGCCGGCATCAGGTCCACCGTGCCCTCGGTGCGGCCGAAGGCACCGCCGATCAGCCGCGCCACGCTGCGCAGCAAGGTCGTCTTGCCGACGCCCACATCGCCCTGCAGCAGCACGTGGCCGCGCGCGAACACGGCAATGGTGATCAGTCGCAGCGCACGGGCCTGGCCGATCACCGCGCGACCCGCCAGCGCCTCCAGCTCCAGCGCCCGCCCGCGCCAGTCGGCCAGCAGGCCGTCGTTCGAATCCATGCGTCTCCTTGCCGACCGTCGCAGCCGTGTCGGTCGAGCATCGCAAAGCCGGCGGCCCGACACAAGCTGCGGGCTTTCCCCGGGAGCGTCCCGGAACGACACGCCTCAGACGAGCAGCGCCGTGGTCTTCTTGATGGTCCGCAGCACCAGCATCGAGTTCGAGCGCAGCACGCCCGGCAGGCGCATCAGCACCTGGCTGTGGAAGCGCTCCAGGTCGTCGGCGTCGTGGTAGGTGAAGCGGATCAGGTAGTCGTTGGTCCCGGCGACATAGAAGCAGTCCAGGATCTCGGGCACGCCCCGCACCGCGCTCTCGAAGGCCTCGATCGCCGCGCTGGTCAGGCGCTCGAGGTTGACGATGGTGTAGCTGGTGCCCGGCTGGGCCACGGCACGCGGGTTGACCAGGGCCACGTAGCCCGCGATGACGCCGCCCTCCTCGAGCTGCTTGACGCGCCGCAGGCAGGCCGAGGGCGACAGGTGCACGCGCTGCGCCAGCTCCAGATTGGAGACGCGCCCGTCGACCTGCAACTCCCGCAGGATCGCCCGATCGATGGCATCCAGCGGCGCATCCGATTGCGCACGAACAGTCTTGGGTGGCATTTTCTTCCGCATTGATGGCTGTATGGCGCAATCTTATGCCGCGTTCGGGGGCTTCTACCCAGTCATTGCGCAATCACATTGCGTCCCGGCCCGACTAGACTGGATCGCATGCACTGTCACAGCCTGCAGCAGTGACGTGAGCTGCTTCACGAGGAAGACCCGATGACGACCGATCTCGATGCCTACTGGATGCCCTTCACGGCGAACCGGCAGTTCAAGAAGGCGCCGCGGCTGCTGTCGCGCGCCGAAGGCATGCACTTCTGGACGCCGGAAGGCCGCCAGGTGCTGGACGGCATCGCCGGCCTGTGGTGCGTCAACGCCGGCCATGCCCGCCCGAAGATCATCGAGGCGATCCGCAAGCAGGCCGGCGAACTGGACTTCGCGCCGCCTTTCAACATGGCCCATCCCAAGGCGTTCGAGCTGGCCGAGCGTCTGGTGCAGATCGCGCCGGCCGGCATGAACAAGGTCTTCTATACCAACTCGGGATCCGAGTCGGTCGACACCGCGCTCAAGATGGCGATCGCCTACCACCGTGCCCGCGGCGAAGGCCAGCGCACCCGGCTGATCGGCCGCGAGCGCGGCTACCACGGCGTCAACTTCGGCGGCATCTCGGTCGGCGGCATGGTCGCCAACCGCAAGATGTTCGGCACCATGCTGGGCGGCGTCGACCACATCCGCCACACGCACGACGCGCGCAACCTGTTCTCGGTCGGCCAGCCGGCGCACGGCGTCGAGCTCGCCGACGATCTGGAGCGCATGGTCGCCCTGCACGACGCCAGCACCATCGCCGCCGTGATCGTCGAGCCGGTGGCCGGCTCCACCGGCGTGCTGCTGCCGCCCAAGGGCTACCTCGAGCGCCTGCGCGCGATCTGCGACAAGCACGGCATCCTGCTGATCTTCGACGAGGTCATCACCGGCTTCGGGCGCACCGGTGCGCCGTTCGCGGCGCAGCGCTTCGGCGTCACGCCCGACCTGATGACGGTCGCCAAGGGCCTGACGAACGGCTGCGTGCCGATGGGCGCGGTGTTCGCCAAGCAGGCCATCCACGACACCTTCATGAACGGCCCCGAGCACATCATCGAGTTCTTCCACGGCTACACCTACTCGGGCCACCCGCTGGCCTGCGCCGCGGCGATCGGCACCCTCGACACGTATGCCGACGAGGGCCTGCTGACGCGCGCCAGCGAGATGGAGGCCTACTTCGCCGAAGCGCTGCACAGCCTGAAGGGGATGCCGCACGTGATCGACATCCGCAACATCGGCCTGGTGGGCGGCGTCGAACTGCAGCCGATCGACGGCAGCCCCGGCAAGCGCGCCTTCGACATCTTCCTCGCCTGCTGGGAGCAGGGCGTGCTGATCCGCACCACCGGCGACACCGTCGCGATGTCGCCGCCGCTGATCATCAATCGACAGCAGGTCGATCAGCTGATCGGTACCCTCGGCGCGGCGCTCCAGCGCGCGGCCTGAGCGATCGCCCCGCGCCGCACCCGACGAACCCAGCACGAGGGCATTGCCTAGCGCCTACCTTATGAGCTTCCTTCGCGCCGACCAGGACCTCACGCGAGACTCGTACTACGTGGCCACCGCGCCGCGCGAGACGACCTTTCCGGCGCTCGAAGGCAGCATCAGCGCCGACGTGGCCGTCGTCGGCGGCGGCCTCGCGGGGCTGTCGGCCGCCATCGAACTGGCCGACCGCGGCTTCAGCGTCGCGCTGCTCGAGGCGCAGCAGATCGGCTGGGGCGCGTCGGGCCGCAACGGCGGCCAGGCGATCCACGGCCTGGCCTGCGACCAGGACGAGATCGAGTCGCAGCTGGGCCTCGACGAGGCCCGACGCGTCTGGTCGATGTCGATCGAGGCGCTGGACCTGATCCGCGAGCGCTGCCGCCGCTTCGCGATCGACTGCGACTGGCAGGACGGCTACCTCGGCGTGGCGGTGGGCGCCCGCAAGGCCGCCGAGCTGCAGCGCTGGCACGCGCGCACCGTGTCGGTCTACGACTACCCGCTGCGCTGGATCGGTCCCGACGAGCTGCCGCAGTGGATCGCCAGCCCGCGCTTCCACAGCGGCCTGCACGACCCGCGCTCCGGCCACCTGCATCCCCTGAAGTACAGCCTGGGGCTCGCGAAGGCGGCGCGTTCGCTCGGCGTGCAGATCTTCGAGCGCTCGGCCGTCACGGCGCTCGAGCCCGCCGGCGCGCCCGGCACCTCGAACCTCGTGCGCACGGCGCAAGGCAGCGTCCGGGCCCGGCAGGTGCTGCTGGCCGGCAACGTCTACCTGCAGGAGCTGGCGCCGCAGATCGCGCCGCAGCTGAGTGCGCGCATCATGCCGGTCGGCACCTACATCGTCTGTTCCGAGCGGCTGGACCCGGCGCTGTGCGCGTCGCTGATCCCGTCGCGCTCGGCCGTCTGCGACACCAACTTCGTGCTCGACTACTTCCGCCCGACCGCGGACCACCGCCTGCTCTACGGCGGGCGCGTCAGCTACAGCACCGTCACGCCGATACACCTGGCCGGCGGCATGCAGCAGCGCATGGCGACCACCTTCCCGCAGCTGCAGGGCACGCGCATCGAACACGCCTGGGGCGGCTTCGTCGACATCTCGATGAACCGCGCGCCGGACTTCGGCCGGCTGCCGGGGCAAGCGGCGAACGTCTACTACCTGCAGGGCTTCTCGGGCCACGGCCTGGCGCTGACCGGCCTGGCCGGCAAGCTGGTGGCCGAGGCGATGGCCGGCGACGCCTCGCGCTTCGACACCTTCGCGCGGCTGAAGCACCGCCGCTTTCCGGGCGGCCGCCTGCTGCGCACCCCCGCCCTCGTGCTGGGCATGGCCTACTACCGGCTGAAGGACGCGCTGTGAACAAGCCCGAAGCCCTGCGTGGCATGCCGCTTGCACGAGACCCGGGCATGGGCTCCCCTGCTCGCCCGGTCGTGCTGGTGCCAGCCTGCAACCGCCGGATCGGCCACCACCCCTTCCACATCGCCGGCCAGAAGTACGTCGACGCGGTGCGGCTCGCCGGCTGCCTGCCGCTGGTCGTGCCGTCGGCGCAGGCCCACGAGATCGACGAACTGCTGGACCTGGCCGACGGCGTCTTCCTCACCGGCTCGCCGAGCAACGTGCATCCGCGCCACTTCGGCGAGGCGGTCCACGACCCCGCGCTGCCGCTGGACCCGGCGCGCGACGACTGGACGCTGCCGCTGATCCCGCGCACGCTGGAGCGCGGCATCCCGCTGTTCGCCGTCTGCCGCGGCTTCCAGGAGACCAACGTGGCCCTGGGCGGCAGCCTGCACCAGGCCGTGCAGGAGCAGCCCGGCCTGATGGACCACCGCGACCGCCACGACGATCCGGTCGAGGTGCAGTACGGGCCGGCCCACCCGGTGCATGTGCAGCCGGGCGGGCTGCTGGCCACGCTGCTCGGCGAGACGGAGTTCAAGGTCAACAGCCTGCACGGCCAAGGCGTGAAGCGCCTGGCCGACGGCCTGCGCGTCGAGGCGCTGGCACCCGACGGCGTGGTCGAGGCCTTCTCGCGCCCCTCGGCACCGGGATTCAACCTCGGCGTGCAATGGCATCCCGAGTGGCAGGCCCGTGACAACCCGGTCTCGATGACCCTGCTGCGCGCCTTCGGCGACGCCTGCCGCAGTTTCCGTGAGCTGAACCGAGAGTCGGTGCGCGAGCGTCCCCGCGTGCCCTAGGTCCCTGGCGACCCCGGCCCGGCCGGGGTGCGATGCGATGGCGCGCCGCCTCCCTTCCCTGCACAGCGCGCAGCAACCGAACAGGTGACATATGGTGGTCCGAGACAATTTCACTTTCAGCGAACTCGAGCAGTGGCTCAATGAACGGCGCGTGACCGAGATCGAGTGCCTGGTGCCCGACCTCACCGGCGTGGCCCGCGGCAAGATCCTGCCGCGCCAGAAGTTCACCGA
>CAZUUU010000102.1:0-11469 GCA_964622685.1 uncultured Methylibium sp. | reverse complement strand
TGCACTCCTTGCGGACGATCTTCTCGGACTCGTGCTTCGTCATGAAGTACGGGTGGTCCAGGCCCTCGGCCTCGTCGAACATGTCCTCGCGGAACACCCCCTCGTACAGACCGGCCGCGGCGATCGACGACACGTGGTGGAAGTGCCCGGCGCCGATCGCCTGGGCGAACTCGACCGCGTTGCGCGTGCCTTCGATGTTGACCTGGATCTGCGACTCCTGGTCGGCCGACAGGTCGTAGACGGCGGCCAGGTGGTAGACCGCATCGATGCTGCCCTTGTGCGCCTTGATGTCGTCGGCGGCGACGCCGAGCTTCTTGGCCGTCAGGTCGCCGAACACCGGGATCGCGCGACTCCTGGCCGCGCCGTGCAGGCCCCAATAGTCCAGCAGCTCGGGCAGCTTGCCCTCGCTCTCGCGCCGCAGCAGGAAGTGCACCGTCGAGCCCTTGCGCTCGAGCAGTGTCTTGACGAGGCGCTTGCCGATGAAGCCGGTCGCGCCGGTGACGAAATACTGCATGCGGGTCTCCTTGCTGTGTTCCCTCGATGAGCGCTTCGATTCTTGACCAAGCCAGCCGCTGCGCAGGGCCGCATGCCGCTCGGTAGTTTCCCGGGGCGCGCACCGCAGCGCACATAGGGAAACGACCCTAGCGTTTTAGGTCGCCGGTTCTAGCGGGCGGCTCCTATAGTGGATCGCAGGTCGCTTCGCAGGGGAGCGCCGACCGACCCACTCAAGGAAGACACCCATGGTCAAGAAGCTGCAGAAACTCGCCGACAAGAAGAGCTCCGCCGGCGCCCCGTCGATGGCCCAGCTGTTCGACAGCGAGCTGGCCGGTTCGATCAAGGGCTCGGCCGCGCAGATCTGGCAGGCCGGTCTCGGCGCGTTCGCCAAGGCCCAGGGCGAAGGCAGCAAGGTCTTCGACGCGCTGGTCAAGGAAGGCATGTCCATCCAGCGCAAGACCCAGGCCGTCGCCGAAGAGAAGTTCGGCGAGGTCAGCGGCAAGATGACCAAGCTGTCCGAGGACGTGCAGAGCAAGGCCGGCCAGCAGTGGGACAAGCTGGAATCGATCTTCGAGGAGCGCGTCGCCAAGGCGCTCGGCAAGCTGGGCGTGCCCTCGAGCAAGGACGTGTCGGCCCTGATCGCACGCATCGACGCGCTGCAGGCCAGCGTGGCCAAGCTCTCCAAGGCTCCGGCCGCGAAGAAGGCCGCAACGAAGGCCGCGCCGGTGAAGGCGGCCACGAAGCGCGCCGCACCGCGCAAGCGCGCCGCGGCCTGAGTTGGCCACCCGTCGGGGTCCCGGGGGCGCTGCGGCGCCCCTTTCCACGCGCGCCGCGGTGAAGTCCCCCCGCATCGGTGTCGCGCTCGCAGGCGGCGGACCGCTGGGTGCCATCTACGAGATCGGCGCGCTGTGCGCGCTCGAAGACGCGATCGCGGGCCTGCGCTTCACCGACTGCCATGGCTACGTCGGTGTCTCGGCCGGCGGCTTCGTGGCCGCAGGGCTGGCCAACGGCATCGGTCCGCGCGAGCTGTGCCGCTCCTTCATCGAGAACGAAGGGCCGGCGCTCGACGTCTTCGACCCGGCGATCCTGACGCGCCCGGCCTGGGGCGAGTACGCCCGTCGCCTGGCCCGCCTGCCGGGCCTGGCAAGCGGCGCAGCGCTCGAATACGCGCTGGGCCTGGCGACGCGCAGCATGGTGCTGGACCGCCTGGGCCGCGCCGTGCCGACCGGGCTGTTCTCCAACCGCACGGTGCACGAGCACCTGAGCCGCGTGTTCAGCGCCCCCGGCCGCAGCAACGACTTCCGCACGCTGCAGCGTCGCCTGGTGCTGGTGGCGGTCGACCTCGACAGCGGCGAAGCCACGCTCTTCGGCCTGCCGGGTCATGACGCCGTGCCGATCTCGCTGGCGGTGCAGGCCAGCGCCGCGCTGCCGGGACTCTTCCCGCCGGTCGAGATCGACGGGCGCTGCTACGTCGACGGCGCACTGCGCAAGACACTGCATGCCTCGGTGCTGCTCGACGAAGGCCTGGACCTGCTCATCTGCCTGAATCCGCTGGTGCCTTACCGGCAGGGTGCGGAGCGGCGCGAGGCGCCGCGCGGCGTGGCGGGCCGCCACGGCGCCGCGCCGGTATCGCGACTGGTCGACGGCGGACTGCCGCAGGTGCTGAGCCAGACCTTCCGCGCCATCATCCGCTCGCGCATGGAGCTGGGCATGCGCAGCTACGAGAGCCTCTACCCAGGCACGGACATCCTGCTGTTCGAGCCCGACGAGCGCGACGCCAGCGTGTTCTTCACCAATCCCTTCAGCTATTCGCAGCGCCGCGCCATGGCCGAGCACGCCTACCAGGCCACGCGGGCCCAGCTGCGCTCGCGCCGCGGCGAGCTGACGGCGAAGCTGGCGCGCCATGGCCTCGCCTTCGAGGCCACGCTCGACGACGAGCGGCGCAGCCTGCTCGACCTGCGGCCCGCCGTGGCCGGCCGGGCGCCGCGCGCGCTGCGCCGGCTGGACGAGGTGCTCGACGACCTCGCGGCCCGGATCGCCGCCTGAGCCGCGGCGGGACGACCGGCCCTAAAATCAGGACTGATTCGAGCCCTCGCGGCGCCTGCCGCACTGCCGGCCCGCCCCACCCCGAAAGTCCTGCCATGAGCCTCCAATGCGGCATCGTGGGCCTGCCCAATGTCGGCAAGTCCACCCTCTTCAACGCGCTGACGAAGGCCGGCATCGCCGCCGAGAACTACCCCTTCTGCACCATCGAGCCCAACGTCGGCATCGTCGAGCTGCCGGACCCGCGGCTGCAGGCGCTGGCCGGGATCGTGAAGCCCGAGAAGGTCGTGCCGGCGATCGTCGAGTTCGTCGACATCGCGGGCCTCGTGGCCGGCGCCAGCAAGGGCGAGGGCCTGGGCAACCAGTTCCTCGCGCACATCCGGGAGACCGACGCGATCGTGGGCGTGGTGCGCTGCTTCGACGACGACAACGTGATCCACGTCGCCGGCAAGGTCGATCCCATCGCCGACATCGAGGTGATCCAGACCGAGCTCTGCCTGGCCGACCTGGCCACGGTCGAGAAGACGCTGCAGCGCTCGATCAAGGCCGCCAGGTCGGGCAACGACAAGGAGGCCGCGAAGCTGGTCGACGTGCTGCAGAAGTGCCAGGCCGCGCTGAACGAGGCCCGCCCCGCGCGCAGCATCGACTTCTCGAAGGAGGAGCTGGCGATCCTCAAGCCTTTGTGCCTGATCACCGCCAAGCCGGCGATGTTCGTCGGCAACGTCGACGAAGGCGGCTTCGAGGGGAACCCGCACCTCGAGCGCCTGCGCGCCTACGCCGCGACGCAGAACGCGCCGGTGGTGGCGATCTGTGCCAAGACCGAGGCCGAGCTCGCCGACATGGCCGACGAGGACAAGCTGATGTTCCTGCAGGAGATGGGCCAGGACGAGCCGGGGCTCAACCGCCTGATCCGTGCCGCCTTCAAGCTGCTGGGCCTGCAGACCTACTTCACCGCCGGCGTGAAGGAGGTGCGCGCCTGGACCATCCACATCGGCGACACCGCGCCGCAGGCGGCCGGCGTGATCCACGGCGACTTCGAGCGCGGCTTCATCCGCGCGCAGACCATCGCCTACGACGACTTCATCGCCTGCAATGGCGAACAGGGCGCCAAGGAGGCCGGGAAGATGCGCGCCGAAGGCAAGGACTACGTCGTCAAGGACGGCGACGTGCTGCACTTCCTGTTCAACGTCTGACGGTCGATCGGCCGCTGATGGCCGGTGTTAGGCTCGCCGCCAGCCGACGCCCCGACATGGCCGACCCCGCCGCCGCTGCCTCCACGGATGCTCCGCCGCCGGGCGGCGTGTCGGCCGGCGCGCTGCTGCTCGTCGCGCTGGCTTATGCGCTGACCGGCTCGGCGGCGCTGCAGCTGGCGATCCCGCCGGGCTATGCCTCGCCGCTGTTCCCGCCCGCCGGCGTTGCGCTCGCGGCGGCGCTGGTGTTCGGGTGGCGGGCACTGCCGGCGGTGCTGCTGGGCAGCCTCGGCGTGCAGGCCGTGCGCTACGTCATCGCCGGGCCGGACGCCGCCGGGCCGAACGTGCTGCCGCTGGCCCTGGTGATCGCGCTCGGTGCCGTCGCCCAGGCCGCGGCCGGCGCCTGGCTGGCCCGGCGCGTCGAACGCGGGCCGTTGACGCTGGACAGTCCGGCATCGATCGGGCGCCTCTTCGGCCTCGGGGGCATGCTGGCCTGCATCATCAACGCGACCGTCGCCAGCCTCGCGCTGTGGCTGGCCGGGGCCATCGGCCCGGCGCAGCTTGCCTACACCTGGTGGACCTGGTGGGGCGGCGACGTGCTGGGCGTCGTCATCGCGACGCCCGTGATGCTGAGCTTCATCGGCCGCCCGCGCGCGGCCTGGCGCCCGCGCCGCAACACGGTGGCCTTGCCGCTGACGCTGGCGACCCTGCTGCTGGCCGCGGCGATCCTGCAGGTCACGCGCTGGGACACGCAGCGCGGCGCGGCGCGGTTCGAGCGCGATGCGCTCGGCGTGAGCCGCGGCGTCGAGCTGCGCCTCGGTGCCCACCTCGACGCGCTCGATGCGCTGTACGGCGTCTTCATCGCCTCGTCGAGCGTCGAACCGGAGGAGTTCCGGCGCGCCAGCGTGCCCTGGCTGCGCAAGCTGCCCAGCGTGCAGGCGCTGGGCTGGCACCAGCGCGTGCCGCGCGAGCGCGTCGCGGCTTTCGAGGCCGAGGTGCGCGACAGCGGCAACCGCGGCTTTCGCGTCTTCGAACGCGATGCCAGCCTGACGGCCACCGACGGCGAGTTGATCGTGATGCGCTTCGTCGAGCCGACCCGGGGCAACGACAGCGCGCTCGGCGTCAACGTGCTGTCGATCCGCGCCGCCCGCGAGGCGATCGCGCAGGCGCGGCAGGACGACGCACCGGTCGCGACCACGAGCTTCCGTCTGACACAGGAGACGGGGCAGCAGACCGGCGTCGTCGTCTACCGTGCGATCCACGGCGACGACGGGCCGCAGCGCCAGCTGGTCGGCCTGGTGTTCCTGACGCTGCGCATGGCGGATGCGCTGCAGTCCCTGATGGCCGGCGCGCCGAGCTACCTGGAGGCTTGCCTGGTCGACACCCAGGGCGGCACGGGGCCGGCCCTTCACCTCGCCGGCCCCGCGGCCTGCGAGCAGGCCGCGGCCGACGGCGTCCTGCAGGAGCGGGTCGCGATGCCCTTCGCCGGTCGCGCCTGGGAGCTGCGCCTGACGGCGCCGCACGGCGTGCCGGCCACCGTCGTCGGCCCGCTGGCCAGCGACAGCGCGACGACCTGGCTGTTCTCGATCACCGGGCTCGCGGCCACCGGCCTGATGGGGGTGCTGCTGCTGCTGGTGACCGGCCGCACGCGGCTCACCGAGGCCGCGGTGGGCGAGCGCACCGAGCAACTCGAGCACGAGATCGCGGAGCGCCAGCTGACCGAACAGGCGCTGCGCGTCAGCGAGCAGCGCTTCCGCGGCATCTTCAACGCGGTGCCGATCGGCGTCGTCTACACCGACCTGCAGGGCCGCATCAAGCAGCCCAACGCCGCCTACTGCGCGATGCTGGGCTACACCGAGGAGGAACTGCTGAGCCTGTCGGTGACGAGCCTGACGCATCGCGACGATCGCCCCGAGGACGCCGTGCTCAAGCGCGACCTCGTCGCCGGCCGCACGCCGCTGTACCGCCGCCGCAAGCGCTACATGACCAAGGCCGGGCAGCCGCTGTGGGTCAGCGTGACGATCAGCGTGCTGCGCGACGAGCGCGGCGAGCCGCACCGCCTGCTGGGCCTGGTCGAGGACATCTCCGAGCACCTGCGCCTCGCGGAGGCCGAGCGCGCCCGCGAGTCGGCCGAGAACGCGAACCGCGCCAAGAACGAGTTCCTGTCGCGCATGAGCCACGAGCTGCGCACGCCGCTCAACGCGATGCTGGGCTTCGCGCAGCTGCTCGACCTCGACCGCGGCGAGCCGCTGCACGAGCGGCATCGCCTGTGGGTCACGCAGATCCAGCAGGCCGGCTGGCACCTGCTGGAGATGATCAACGACGTGCTGGACCTGTCGCGCATCGAGTCCGGCACGCTCAACCTGCAGATCGAGCCGCTGGCGGTCGAGCCGCTGATCGCGGCGTCGATGGCGCTGGTCGAGCCGCAGGCGCAGGCGCGCGGCGTGACGCTGGTGCGCGCCATGGCGGACCACGCGCCGCTGCAGGTGATGGGCGACGTCACGCGCGTCAAGCAGATCCTCACGAACCTGCTGAGCAATGCGGTCAAGTACAACCGCGACGGCGGCGAAGTGCGCGTGGCCACGCGCGTCGGCAAGGCGGCCGATGACTCGCCGGTGCTCGAGCTCGACGTGGTCGACACCGGCCTGGGCATCGACGCGCAGCAGCTGTCGCAGCTGTTCCAGCCCTTCAACCGCCTGGGTCGCGAGCGCGGCGCGACCGAGGGCACCGGCATCGGCCTGGTGATCGCCAAGCTGCTGGCCGAGCGGCAGGACGGCTCGCTCGACGTGCGCAGCGAGGTCGGCGTCGGCTCGACCTTCACGCTGCGGCTGCCGCTGGACACCCAGGCCAGCGACCTGGCGCCGGCCGAGCGGCCCGTGGCCACGGACGATCCGGCCTATCACCGGCGCCAGGTGCTCTACATCGAGGACAACGAGACCAACGTCGAGGTGATGCGCGGCATCTTCAACCTGCGGCCGCAGGTCGAGTTCACGGTCGCCACCACCGGCCTCGACGGCCTGGCGGCCGTGCGCACCGCGCCGCCGGACCTGGTGCTGCTGGACATGAACCTGCCCGACATCGGCGGCATGGCCCTGCTGCAGCACCTGCAGGCCGACCCGCGCACCGCCGACATCCCGGTGGTCGTCGTCTCGGCCGACGCGCTGCCGGCCCAGATCGCCGCCACGCTGCGGGCCGGCGCGACGCGCTACGTCACCAAGCCGGTGGCCGTCGACGAGATGCTCGCCGTGCTGGACGAGCAGCTGTCGCAGCTGACGACGCGCTTCGGCTAGGGGCGGTTCACGCGGCCGGGAACAGCACGCGCACGCGCAGCCCCGGGCCCTCGTCGACATCGAGCAGGCTGACCGTGGCGCCGTGCGACTGCGCGATGTCGCGCACGATAGCCAGCCCCAGGCCGCTGCCGGTGCCGCTGGAGCCGGGCAGGCGGTAGAAGCGCTCGAAGACCTGCTCGCGCTGCACGGCGTCGATGCCGGGGCCGTTGTCCTCGACCTCGAGCAGCGACCGGGCCGCTCCCGCCGCGTCGACCTGCAGGCCGGTGCGCACCGTGATGCGCGCCGGGCGCGCGGCGTCGCCGGTGCCGTACTCGAGCGCGTTGTGGATCAGGTTGGCCAGCAGCTCGCCGAGCAGGTGGCGGCGCCCGCGCACCGGTGCGGTGTCGAGCTGGAAGCCGAGGTCGGCGCCGCGCTCCAGGGCCCGCGGCACCCAGTCCTGCGCGGCATCCTGCGCGATCGACTTCAGGTCGACGAGCTCCGGGCCCTTGGGGTCGTGGCTGCTGGCTTCGCTGCGCGCCAGGGCCAGCAGCTGGTCGGCGACGCGCGCGACCCGCTGGGCCGAGCGATGCAGCCGCAACAGCGTCGCGTGGACCGCCGGCGGATGGGCCTCGAGCAGCGCCAGCTCGGCCTCGGTGCGCAGCGCGGTCAGCGGCGTGCGCAGCTGGTGGGCGGCATCCGCGATGAAGTGGCGCTGGCGTGCCGCGTCGCCGGCCACCCGCTGCAGCAGCTGATCGACCGCATCGACCAGCGGCCGGAACTCGGCCGGCACCTTGCCGCGCCGCAGCGGCCGCAGGTCGTCGAGCGAGCGCTGCGCCAGCTGCTCGTTGACCGACAGCAGCGGGCGCATGGCCGCGTGCGTCGCCAGCCAGATCGCCAGCGCGAACAGCAGCGTGAAGCCGACGCCGAGCGTCACGGTCAGCGTCACCGAGGCGCGCCGCGCCGCATCGCGCTTGCCCAGGGTCTCGGCGACGCGCACCTGGCAGAGCTGGCGGCCGCACTGCACCGCGTGCACGGCCATGCGCAGCGGCCGGTCGCCGACCTGCGCGGTCAGCGTACGGCGCTCGCCGCGCCCCAGCACGAGCGGCGGCTCGGCCAGCGGCGCGTCGCCGGCGATGCGACGCCCGTCGGGGCCGAGCACGACGAAGTAGATCGTGTCGATGCTCGCGGTGGTGCGCAACGACTGCTCGGTCTGCTCGTTCATGTCGAACTGCACGCGCCCGTCGACCGCATGGACCAGGTTGCCGATCGCGAGCGCCCAGTCGCTGAGCGACACGTCGTAGGCCGCGTCGGTGTTGCGCAGCTGGCCGCGCAGGTCGAAGTAGACGCGCAGCGGAACGGTCAGCAGGATCAGCAGCGCCACCCAGAGCATCAGGGTGGCCTTGAGGCTGGACAGCATCAGTTCGCCGCGCCGGCGGCTGCGTCCACCTCTTCGACCAGGTAACCGAAGCCGCGCACCGCGCGGATGCGCAGGCCGGCCGGCTCGATCTTCGGCCGCAGGCGCGACACGTAGACCTCGACGGCGTTCTCGGACAGCGCGTCGTCCCAGCCGCTGATGGCCTGCAGGATCTGCTCCTTGCCGACCACGTGCCCGACGCGGCCGAGCAGGTACTCGAGCACCGCCCATTCGCGCGCCGACAGCTCCAGCGGCTGCTCGCCGATCCAGGCGCGCCGCGCGTCCAGGTCCATGCGCAGCGTGCCCATCTCCAGCACGCTGCCCTGGCGGGCCTGGTGGCGCCGCGTCAGCACCTTGACGCGCGCCACCAGTTCGGCCAGCGCGAAGGGTTTGACCAGGTAGTCGTCGGCGCCCATCTCGAGGCCGCGCACGCGGTCCTCGATGGCGTCGCGCGCCGTGAGCATCAGCACCGGCAGCGTCGAGCCCTGGTCGCGCACGCGGCGCAGCGTCTCGAAACCGTCGATGCCGGTCAGTCCGATGTCGAGGATCAGCAGGTCGTAGGGATCGGTCTTGACCGATCCGGGCACGGGCTCGCCACGCGGCGTGTGGTCCACGGCCCAGCCCTGCGAGCGCAGCGCGCGGGCCGTCGATTCGGCCAGGGCCGGATCGTCTTCTGCCAGAAGGATGTGCATGGCGCTGGAGTCTTGCGCGACGGTCTTGGGACGCTGGCTCATGGTGGGCGGGCGGAAAGCTGCGACGCGGCAGCACTGTAGCGCCAGCCATCGACCCATCGGCGTCCATGCTCCGCGACGCCAGGGGCTCCGCGCTGACGACGCGCTGACGCCGGACGACCGATGCGCTGACTGCTTGGCGCAACGCACGGCTGGGCCGGATTCACGGCGCTTTTCGTCGTTTGGCCGTCGCCGCCGGCTCGCAGAATTTCGTCGTGCGAACGCCGCCGCTCGCGAGGGCGCTCGCCGGTCCGTCCCCGTCCCGCACCCCGGAGCCCACGATGAACGCTACTTCCCTGGCCGGCGCCGCTGCCGCCGTGACCACTCATCCGCGCGAGGTGCTGAGCTTTCGCCTCGGCGCCGAGGAGTACGGCATCGACATCCTGAAGGTCCAGGAGATCCGCAGCTACGAGGCGCCGACGCGCATCGCCCATGCGCCGGCCTACCTGAAGGGCGTGATCAACCTGCGCGGCGTGATCGTGCCGGTGGTCGACCTGCGCCAGCGCTTCGGCGCCGCCGAGGCCGGCATCGACGGCTTCACGGTCACGATCGTGCTGCACCTCGGTCAGCGCACCGTCGGCGTCGTCGTCGACTCGGTCAGCGACGTGCTGGAACTCGCGGCCGAGACCGTCAAGCCGGCGCCGGCCATCGCCTGCGCGATCGACGCCGCCTACATCACCGGACTGGCCAGCCTGCCCGAGCGCACGCTGATCCTGCTCGACATCCAGGCCCTGCTGAGCGCGGCCGACATGGGGCTGAGCGACATCGCCGTCGCCGCAGCGCACTGAACCCGTCTTCCCCTTCACCCTCTCCACCGACACTGTCATGCTGAATCGCTGGTCCTTCAAGCGCCGCGTCGCGGCTCTGGTGTTCGCCGCGCTCGCCGGCCTGGTGGTGATGACCGCCACCTCGGCCGTGCGGACCAAGAACGAGATCGAGTCGGCGCGCCGCGATGCGCTGCGCACCGCCGTCGAGTCGGCCTACAGCATCGCCGCCGGCTACCAGGCCCAGGCCACGGCCGGCACGATGAGCACCGAGGCGGCACAGCAGGCCGCGACCGCGGCGATCAAGGCCTCGCGCTACGGCGGGCCCGAAGGCAAGTCCGATTACTTCTACGTGTTCGGCATGGATGGTGTCGGCGTCATGCACCCCATCAAGGCCGAGTGGACCGGCAAGCCGATGATGGATGCCATCAAGCACGGCCAGGGCCGCTCGCTGGTGCGCGATCTCGTCGACCAGCTCAAGGCCAGCCCGGACGGCCGCGCCTTCGTGCCGACCGAGTTCCCGCGGCCCGGCCAGACGACGCCGGTGCCCAAGCTGCAGTACGTGATGGAGCTCAAGGGCTGGAACTGGCTCGTCGGCTCCGGCCTCTACATGGACGACGTCGACGCTCAGGTGCGCCGGGCCCTGCTGGGCGAGGCCATGCTCGGTATCGTGCTGCTGCTGGCCATCGGCGGCCTCGGCGCGCTGGTGGCGCGCAGCGTGCTGCGCCAGCTCGGCGGCGAGCCGGCCGAGGCGATGGCGGTCATGCAGGAGGTGGCGAACGGCAATCTCGCCATCGAGCAGCGCCCGCGCCCGGCCGGCAGCCTGATGGACGGCCTGCAGAAGATGACGGTCTCGCTGCGCGACACGGTGGGTCAGGTGCGCACCAGCACCGACAGCATCACCACCGCCAGCAGCGAGATTGCGACCGGCAATGCCGACCTGTCCTCGCGCACGGAGCAGACGGCCAGCAACCTGCAGCAGACCGCTTCGTCGATGGAGCAGCTCACCGGCACCGTCAAGCAGACCGCCGACTCGGCCCGCACCGCCAACCAGCTGGCCTCCTCGGCCCAGGCCTCCGCCGCCAAGGGCGGCCAGGTGGTCTCCCAGGTCGTCTCGACCATGCAGGACATCAACGCCAGCTCCAAGAAGATCGCCGACATCATCGGCGTCATCGACGGCATCGCCTTCCAGACCAACATCCTGGCGCTCAACGCCGCGGTCGAGGCCGCCCGCGCCGGCGAGCAGGGCCGCGGCTTCGCGGTGGTGGCCGGCGAGGTGCGCAACCTGGCGCAGCGCAGCGCCCAGGCGGCCAAGGAGATCAAGGGCCTGATCGGCGCCAGCGTCGAGAAGGTGGAATCGGGCTCGCGCCTGGTGGCCGATGCCGGCCAGACGATGGGCGAGATCGTGGGTTCGGTGCAGCGGGTCTCCGACATCATCGGGGAGATCACCGCCGCAGCCGCCGAGCAGTCCGACGGGATCGGTCAGGTCAACACGGCCGTCAACAACCTGGACCAGATGACCCAGCAGAACGCCGCCCTCGTCGAGGAGTCCGCCGCCGCGGC
>CAZUUU010000101.1:0-11537 GCA_964622685.1 uncultured Methylibium sp. | reverse complement strand
GTCGGTGACGCCGGCGTCGCTGTTGGTGGTGGCGCCGGCCGGGTAGAGCTTGAGCGCGACGACGCCGGCCTCGCGGGCGCGGCGGATCTCGTCGGGCGAGGTGTGGTCGGTGAGGTAGAGCGTCATCAGCGGCTGGAACGTCGACCCGGGCCCGTCGGTGGGCCGCGCGGCGAGGATGCGCTGGCGGTAGGCCAGCGCCTGCGCCACGCTCGTGACCGGCGGGCGCAGGTTGGGCATGACGATCGCGCGCGCGAACTGCCGGGCGCTGTGGGGCAGCACCGCGGCCAGCGCGGCACCGTCGCGCAGGTGCAGGTGCCAGTCGTCGGGGCGGGTGATGGTCAGCGTGTCCGGATCGGCCATGGCCTGCATTGTCGGCCAGCGTGCCCCCCGGTCCGCGCTTCCTCCCCAGGTTGCCCATTGAGGTGGCGCCATGCGACGCCTAGAGTGGGTTCATCCCCCCACGGAGCCACCCCACCGTGTCGCAAGCCCCGCCGACCCCCCGCATCACCTGGCAGGAACGCCTGCTGCCCTTCATGCTGGCCAGCCTGGTGTTCGTCGGCGTGTTCTTCAGCATCACGACCTACCTGTTCTTCGACAGGCTGCAGGCCGAGCTGCAGTACAACCGCACCGAGATCGGCGCCACCCTCGCGCGCGCCGACCAGCCGGCCAGCGGCCCGGCCGATGCCGGCTACCGCGACTGGTACGTGCGCGCCACGCTCGAGCAGATGGGCCTGCAGCAGCGCTTCAACGTGCAGATCGCCATCGTCAAGGGCCGGCTGTGGGCGCGCTTCATGGGCTTCCTGACCGGCATGCTGCTGGCGCTGACCGGCTGCGTCTTCGTGCTGGGCCAGCTGCGCGCCAAGGTCGTGTTCTCCGGTGAGGCGCAGGGCGCGAAGGGCGCACTCGACACCAACGCGCCCGGCCTGCTGCTGGCGCTGCTGGGCACGATCATCATCGGCCTGGCGCTGGCGGTGCCGGGTTCGGTCGAGTCCAGCGACACCGCCATCTACCTGCCGCCGCGCGTCGAGCTGCCGGCCACGCCGGCCACCGCCGCGCCGCTGGCGGCGCCGCCCGCACCCTTGCCGTCGCCCCAGGCGGCCGCCTCCGGCGTGCCGCGCTTTCCCTCGCCGTTCGGGCCGACACGCTGAGAGGAGCCGCCATGAACGCCTTGCCCCGTCGCCGCCGCTTCGCCTTCGCCGCGCTGCTGGCGGCCATCGCCCTGCCCTGTGCGGCGCAGCTGACCACCGACCCGGCCTACGTCGCCGGCCGTGACGCCTGGCAGCAGCGCCAGTGGGGCGGCGCGATCGAGGCGCTGCGCCCGCTGGTCGACCCCGACGACCGCGGCAACTACGAGGTCGACTACTGGCTGGGCACCAGCCTGTGCCGCACCGACGGGCGGCTGGGCCAGGGCGCCAACATCCTCGACTGGTCGCTGCGCTTTCGCAACATGCCCGAGGCCGCGCGCCCCACGCTCGACGGCGAGCGCCGCCTGTGCGTGCAGCAGCTGCAGGCCGGCACGGCGCCCGGCGCGGCGCCGCCGGTGCTGATCGCGATGGCCGGCGGCACCGCCACCGTGAAGGGCACGCCCAAGCTGTTCGCCGTCGGCGGCAGCGACGGCCTGCTGGCGAGCGCGCCGCTGCGCGTCACCCGGCCGATCAAGGCCGCCGAACTGGAGGCCCGTCTGATCCCGCTCGGCGAACCCGAGCGGGCGCTGGCGATGGTGCGCCAGCTGGCGCCCGCCTCGCGCCACCACGTGTCGCGCCGCACCGTGATCGCCAGCGCCTCGCCGGGGCACACCGCCGCCTCGCTCAAGCTGATCGGCGACCGGCTCGACGACTTCATCGACTTCCTGGCCGAGTCCTACCGCCTGAAGCCGCCGCCGACCTACATCGCCGTCTACCTCTACCCCGACATCCCGACGCTGCGCCAGGCCGCGATGCGCCTGCACGGCATGGAAGCCAACGCGATGACGCTGGGCTACACCTTCGGCAACGACCGCTCCGTGCTCGGCATGCTGACCGGCACCGGCGCCGGCACGCTGCTGCACGAGCTCTTCCACACGGTCGTGCACGAATCCTTCGGCGGCATCCCGCAGTGGCTGGACGAAGGCGTCGCCAGCCTCTACGAGACCGCCACCGCGGCCGAGGGCCTGTACTTCGGCGAGCCGAACTGGCGCTCGCGCGTCTACGCCGACCTGGTGTCCGGGCCCGGCAGCGGCATCCGGCTCGCCGACCTGGTCACGGCGCCGTGGTTCTCGGACGAGCCGGCGATCCACCGCAAGCTCGGCGAGCGCGTCTACGACGATGCCCAGCAGGCCTACCTGCTGGCCTTCGCGCGCATGTTCGCGCTCTACCTGCAGGAGACCGGCACGCTGCACAAGGTCTTCGACGCCTACCGCCAGCGCAGCACACCCGACACCTATGTGCCGGCGCAGCAGCGCGCGATCCAGCTGCTGGAGCAGGCGCTGGGCAAGCCCGTCGATCGCATCGAATCCGAGTTCCGCGCCTGGGCCCCCCGCGCCTACGACCCCAGCACGCGCTTCTATGCCGGCACCAACCGCGCCCAGCTCATCCGCAAGGAACTGCCGCAGCGGCCGGCGACCGAGATCCGCCGCGAGCTGCCGCTGCCCAACGCCGACATCGCGCGCGAGCCGGCGCGGCCCTGAAGCCGCTACTTCCCGCCGTCGCCGATGTGCTGCTTCAGGAAGTCGAGGATCTGCGTGTACAGGTCGACGTTGTTCTCGAGCTTGCCGAAGCCGTGCCCCTCGTCCTTCTTGGCGATCCAGACCACTTTCTTGCCCTGCGCCTCGAGCGCCTTGCGCATGGCCTGGGGCTGCTCGATCGGCACGCGGATGTCGTCGGTGCCGCTGTACATCAGCACCGGGGCCTTGATGCGGTCGGCCAGGTAGGCAGGGGAGACGGCGCGCAGCGCGGCGCGGTCCTTGGCCGGGTCGCCGGCGCTGAGCTTCCAGTACTGCAGGCCGACCTCGTTCTGCGGAATGTCCCCGGCCACCGAGGTCATCAGCATCTCCAGGTCGGTCACGGCCAGCCCAGCCAGGCCGCACTTGTATTTGTCGGGCGTCTTCGCCAGGCCCATCAGCGTCGAGTAGCCGCCGTAGCTCGCGCCCGACAGGCAGATGCGGCCGGCGTCCGCGAAACCCTGCTGGATGGCCCAATCGGTGGCGTCCTCGATGTCTTCCTGCATCGTCTTGCCCCATTGCCGGACGTGCGACTCGAAGATCTTGCGTCCCAGGCCCGTGGTGCCGCGGAAGTTCGGCACGACGACCGCGTAGCCGCGCGAGGCCAGCAGCTGGCCCTCGGTCACGCCGAAGCCGGCACCCCAGCTGTCGGCCCGCGCCCAGGGGCCGCCATGGATGTGCACGACGGTCGGCAGCTTGTCGCCGGGCTTGTAGGTGCGCGGGAGGAAGTAGTAGCCCAGGATCTCCAGGCCGTCTCGAGTCTTGTAGAAGAACGGCCGCTGCTCGACGAGCTTGTCAGGCCCCAGCCAGGGCTTGCTGGCGAACAGCTCCTCCATCGCGAGGCGGGCTTCGTCGAGCAGGTACCAGCGCAGCGGCTCGCGATCCGAATACGACGCGACGACCAGCTTCTTGCCGTCCGGCGTCGGGAAGAAGTCGTTGATCCGTCCCGGCAGGGCCTGGTCCAGCATCTTCTGCCGCTTCTCGTAGACCGGGTCGATCCAGACCGTCTCGGGCTTGGCCGCATCGACGGTGTAGCCGGTCACCGCGCGGGTCTTGGGGTCGAGCAGCACGGCCCCTGCGTCGAGGTCGAAGCGCGGATGCGCCACCAGCTTCTCGCCGAGCTTGTTGCTGCGCGGGTCGTAGCGGTAGATGCCATGCGTGTCGCTGTCCAGGTTGGAGCGCACCAGCAGATGCACGTTGTCGTCGTCGAAGGCCTCGGGGATGTTGCCGTACGCCAGCAGGCCGTTGTAGCGGTAGAGCTCGCGCCACGGCGACTCGGCAGTCTCGCGGAAGTGGACGACGACGTCGGGGCTGTCCTTGATGCTCGCCAGCGCGACGCGGGCCACACGCTCCCGGTCGAGGATGTAGCGCTCGACCCGCTCGGGCCGCTTGTCGGTCAACAGCTGCTTGCGGCCGGTGCGCACGTTCAGGCGGTACAGGTCCAGGCCGTCGGCGGTGCGGTCGGGCGCGACCGCGAGGATCTCCTCATCGCTGCCGGGAACGCGGCCGGCGTAGTCGAAGCCGCGGTAGACGAAGTTGCCGCTGTTGCGCAGCTCGCGGACCGTCGGCGAGAGCTTGCGGGACTCCTTACCGTCTCGGTGGACCGAGAACAGCCCCGCCCCGTCGAACTGACCCGGCCCGGTCGGGGAGTTGAACTGGCCCAGCGTGAACACCAGTCGCTCGTTGCCGACCCAGCGCACGCCCAGCACGTCGAAGTCGGTGAAGCGCGTCAGGCCCAGGCCCTTGCGCTCCTCGAGGTCGATGACAACCAGGTTGAGGCGACCGCCGATCTCCGACGACACGGCGAAGTAGCGGCCGTTGGGCGACAGCACCGGGTTGGCGTAGGCCGGCAGCTTCCAGTAGTCGGCGATCGGCGGCGGGCCGGCCGGCGGCGCGGCGGGCTTGGGCTGGGACCAGGCCAGGGTGCAGGCCAGTCCGGTGGCAGCGGCCAGCGCCAGCGACCGGCCGTGCGGGAGGGTGAGGAACTTCAACTCGGTCTCCTGGGGTCTGTCGCACAAAAGCGACCGGCGCGGGATCACCGCGCCGGTCGCCGGGAAACGGTGACTCAGTGCTGCAGGATCTTCGACAGGAAGTCCCGCGCGCGCGGCGAGCGGGCTTCGGGGCTGCCGAAGAAGTCTTCCTTCTTGCAGTCCTCGACGATCTTGCCGGCGTCCATGAAGATGACGCGGTGGCTGACCTTGCGCGCGAAGCCCATCTCGTGGGTCACGCACATCATCGTCATGCCTTCGTGGGCCAGCTGGACCATCACGTCCAGCACCTCGCCGACCATCTCGGGGTCCAGCGCCGAGGTCGGCTCGTCGAACAGCATCACGATCGGGTCCATCGACAGTGCGCGCGCGATCGCCACGCGCTGTTGCTGCCCGCCCGAGAGCTGGCCGGGGAACTTGTCCTTGTGCGCGCTCAGCCCGACGCGGTCGAGCATCTTCAGCCCGCGGGTCTTGGCCTCGTCGGGGTTGCGCTTCAGGACCTTGATCTGCGCCAGCGTCAGGTTCTCGGTCACGCTGAGGTGCGGGAACAGCTCGAAGTGCTGGAACACCATGCCGACGCGCGAGCGCAGCTTGGGCAGGTCGGTCTTGGGGTTGGCGATCGAGATGCCGTCGACCACGATGTCGCCCTTCTGGAAGGGCTCGAGCGCGTTGACGGTCTTGATCAGCGTGGACTTGCCCGACCCGGACGGGCCGCAGACCACGACGACCTCGCCCTTCTTGACGTTGGTCGTGCAGTCGGTCAGCACCTGGAAGCTGCCGTACCACTTGGAGACGTTCTTGATGTCGATCATGTTGAGCTCCAGGGCTTCGACAGGCTCAGCCCGAACGGGTCATCGGTTCAACGAATGATGGCGATCTTCTTCTGAAGCCGGCGCACGAGCATGCTGAGGCTGAAGCAGATCACGAAGTACACGACCGCGGCGAAGAGGTAGGTCTCGACCGGGCGGTTGAAGTTCTTGCCGGCCACCTCGAAGCCCTTGAGCAGGTCGTAGGCGCCGATCGCATAGACCAGCGAGGTGTCCTGGAACAGGATGATGGTCTGCGTCAGCAGCACCGGCAGCATGTTGCGGAAGGCCTGCGGCAGCACGATCAGCTGCATGGTCTGACGGTAGTCCATGCCCACCGCGTAGCCGGCGTGGACCTGGCCCTTGGGCACGCTCTGGATGCCGGCCCGCATGATCTCGGAGTAGTAGGCCGCCTCGAACACCGTGAAGGTGATGATGGCCGACAGCTCGGCGCCCATCGGTTGCCCGATCAGCAGCGGGATCAGCAGGAAGAACCACAGGATCACCATCACCAGCGGGATGGAGCGCAGCGTGTTGACGTAGAAGGCGGCCGGCACGACCAGCCACTTCTTGCCCGACAACCGCATCAGCGCCAGCAGCGTGCCGAGGATGATGCCGCCGACCATCGCGATCAGCGTGAGCTGGATCGAGAAGAACAGGCCCTTGAGCACGAAGCCCGAGACGACGTCCCAGGTGAGGAAGGAGAAGTCGAGACCCGTCATGCCTTGCTCCCCATCGTTCCGGGGATGCGGATGCGGTCCTCGACGAAGGCCATCACGCGGTTCACGAAGAAGGCCGACACGAAGTACAGCCCGGTGACCGCCAGGTAGACCTCGACGCCGCGCGAGGTCTCTTCCTGGGCCTGCATCGCGAACATCGTCAGCTCGGCGATCGACACGGCGAAGGCCACCGAGGAGTTCTTGATGATGTTCATGCTCTCGCTGGTCAGCGGCGGGATGACGATGCGAAAGGCCATCGGCAGCAGCACGTAGCGGTAGGTCTGCGGCAGCGTCAGGCCCATCGCGAGGCCGGCGTAGCTCTGGCCGCGCGGCAGGCTCTGGATGCCGGCCTTGACCTGCTCGGCGATGCGCGCCGAGGTGAAGAAGCCCAGCGCGAAGACCACCAGCACGAAGCTCGGCACGCCCTGCAGGCTCTTGAAGATCGACGGGATGACGTGGTACCAGAGGAAGATCTGGACCAGCAGCGGGATGTTGCGGAACAGCTCGGTCCAGGCGTTGCCGATGAACTGCAGGCGCTTGTCGGGCACGGTGCGCAGGATGCCCATCAGCGAGCCGACCACCAGCGCGACCACCAGCGCCAGCACCGCGACCGACAGCGTCCAGCCCCAGGCCGACATCATCCACTGCAGGTAGGTGATGTCGCCGCCGCTGCCGAAGCAGCGCGGCATCACCTCCCCGTCGAGCGTGTTCTTGCAGAACACCTGCCAATCGAAGCTGGCCAAGTCCGACCCCCTTACCCCGTTGACCCCGTTGACCCCGTTGACCCCGTGACGGCCCGAGAGCCCTCTGCAAACGAAGGAGCGCGGCGGGATCCTCCGCCGCGCTCCGAGGGTAAGCAAGCTTTGCGCCGCCCGGCGCTAGGGCTTACCTCAGTGACGCCCCGAGCCGCCAGTCGCTCAGATCTTCTTGGCGTAGTCTTCCATCGGGCGGTTGTTGGGGTTCTTCAGCGCGTCCTTGAGCGTGTCGCTCATCGGCAGTCCGACCTTGGCGCCGGTCGGCGGCGTCGGCTGCAGGAACCACTTGTCGTAGAGCTGGTTGATCTCGCCCGACTTCACCATGCCGGCGATGGTCGCGTTGACGATCTTCAGCAGCGCCTCGTCGTCCTTGCGCACCATGATGGCGATCGGCTCGACCGACAGCACCTCGCCGACGATCTTGAAGTCCGCCGGGTTCTTGCTGCGCGCGATCAGGCCGGCCAGCAGGCTGCCGTCCATGACGAAGACGTCGGCGCGGCCGCTGTCGACCAGCAGGAAGCTGTCGGCGTGGTCCTTGCCGAAGACTTCCTTGAACTCGACGCTCTCGGCGCGCTTGTGCTTGCGCAGGGTCTGGACCGAGGTCGTGCCGGTGGTGGTGGCGACGGTCTTGTCCTTCAGGTCGGCGACCGACTTGATCGGCGAGTTGGCCTTGACCGCCATCCGCACCTCTTCGACGAAGGTGGTGTTGGCGAAGCTCACGTCCTTCTGGCGCGTGGCGTTGTTGGTGGTCGAGCCGCACTCCAGGTCCACGGTGCCGTTCTGCACCAGCGGAATGCGGTTCTGCGAGGTGACCGGCTGGTACTTGACGGTCAGCTTCTTGCCGACGGCCTTCTCGATGTTCTCGATGGCCTTCTCGCAGATCGCGATGTGGTAGCCGACGTACTTGGCGCCGCCGAGGGTGTACGACAGGACGCCCGAGGATTCGCGCACGCCCATCGTGATGGAGCCTGACTCCTTGACCTTGGCGAGGGTGTCTTGGGCCTGGGCCAGGCCGGTCGCGGCCAGGGCAGCGGCCAGAACGAGCAAAGTCTTCTTCATGGGATTCCTTCGTCTGACGATGAGGGTAGAACGAAAACGCAATCTACAGGACTCGGGCATCAGGGTATGCCCGGGAAATACTTAGCTCGCAAGAGCCCAGCAGGTGCCGTGCCAGGCCGCGGTCGGCGCGGACTGTAGCCGCCAGGCCGGCGCCGGGCCAATGCCGATCGCGGACCGTAGCCATACCGCCGGCGCATCGGCGGCCCGGGCTCAGGGCCGCAGGCCGTAGCCCGGCACGCCCATCTGCCACAGCGAGAACGCGTAGATGTCGGCGCGCTCGGCCAGCTGCTGGCGCTTGGTGGCGCCGATGCCGTGGCCGCCGTCGTAGTCCAGACGCACCAGCACCGGCTTGCCGCTCGAGCTGGCGGCCTGCAGGCGCGCCGCCATCTTGGTCGAGTTCCAGACGTCGACCCGCGGGTCGTTCACGCCGTGCGTCAGCAGCACCGCCGGGTAGGCCGTGCCGTCCTTCACCTGGTGGAAGCTGCTCATCGCCAGCAGCGCGCGGAACTCGTCGGCCTTGGCGATCGTGCCGAACTCGGGGATGTTGGTCATGCCGTTGGCGGTGTTCTCGCCGTTGATCATGTCCAGCGCCCCCACCGCCGGGAGCGCCACCGCAAACAGGTCCGGCCGCTCGGTCAGCGCGCGCCCGACGGTGATGCCGCCGGCGCTGCCGCCGCTGACGGCCAGCCGCGGCGTGCTGGTCCAGCCCTGGCGGATCAGCCACTCGGCGCAGGCGATGAAGTCCTTCCAGGTGTTGGGCTTGTTCGCACCCTTGCCGGCGCGGTACCAGTCCTCGCCGCGCGCGCCGCTGCCGCGCGGGTTGCCGTAGGCCAGCACGCCGCCGGCCTCCAGCCAGGCCAGCGACAGCGGCGTGAAGCGCGGGTCGATGGTCAGGCCATAGGAGGCATAGGCGTTCAGCAGCACCGGGTTGCTGCCGTCGAGCTTGACGCCGCGGCGGTGCACGATCGAGAGCGGCACCTTCGCGCCGTCGTGGCTGGGCACGTCGACCTCGGTGGCCGTCAGATCGGCCAGTCCCGGCAGGTCGGGCAGCGGCTGCAGGCCGGTGTTGCGCACGCCGCGCGCGCGATCGACGACGTAGACCTGCTTCGGATTCACCCAGCCCTGGAGAGCGATCACCACGCCGGGCAGCGCGGGGTCGTAGGCCAGGTCCGGCGACTCGAAGCCCTGCAGCGTGAAGCTGCCCGCCACCGGCAGCGCGATCTCCTGGTAGAAGCTGCTGCCGGTCCAGGTGCGGCGCAGCAGGCGCTTGACGTTGCCGTCGCGCTGCTCCACGTACAGCCCGTCGGCCGCGGCGCCCAGGCCGGTCAGCACGCGGTCGTTCTGCGGCAGCCACAGCGCGGCCTTCGCGATGTCGGGCCGGGCCAGGTCCAGGCGCAGCAGCTTGCCGCGCGACGCGTCCTTCTGGCTCAGCAGGTAGAGCGCGCCGCCGTGCGGTGCGATCAGCGTCACCTCGTCCTTGAAATCGACGATGCGCCGCCAGCCCGGGCTGCGCGTGCCCGAGCGCGCCGCCGGCGCGAGCCACACCGCGATCTCGCGCTGCACGCCGTTGAAGACGCGCGCGATCAGGTGCTTGCCGTCGCCGCTGGGCTGCACCCAGCCGTAGTGGTCCGGCTCCAGCGTCACGCCCGGCGTGCCCGGGCCGAACACCGGCTCGGGAAACAGCCCGCGGTCGATGCCGACCACGTAGACCGCGCTCTTCTGGTACTTGGCCGTCTCCGGCATGCCCGGCTTCATCTCCTGCAGCCGGTTGACGAAGAAGTGCCTGTCGTCCTGCCAGTAGATGCCGCCGTAGTCGACGCGGTCCACGGGCGCGATGCGCTCCTTGCCGTCGCGCGTGTCCAGCACGTGCAGCGTCGACGCCTCCGAGCCCGCGGCCGACACCGCATAGGCCACGTAGCGCCCGCTCGGCGACGGGCTGTAGTACGACAGCGCGTGCGGCTGGCCGGTGCGCTGCTGCCACTGGTCGGGGTCGACGAGCAGCTTCTCCGCGCCCTTCAGGCCGCGCCGCAGGTAGAGCTTGTACTGGTTGTCGCCGGTGCCGCGCTTCTCGTAGAACCACAGGTCGCCGGGGCGGCGCGTCACGTCGGCCACCACCGGCCCGGCCTCGCGGTCCAGCGCCTCCAGGCGCGACAGCAGCTTCTCGCGGCCCGCGATGCGGCCCAGCACGCCATCGGCGTACGCGCCCTGCACCTTCATCCAGGCGACGGTCTCGGGGCTCTTCAGGTCCTCGAGCCAGCGGTAGGAGTCGGTCAGCGCGACGCCGTGGTGGCGGTCGGTCACCGGGCGCTGCGCGGTCGGCGGCGGGGCGGGGATCGCGGCGGTGCCGGCCGGTGCTGCCGCGGCAGCGGCGGACGGGGCGGGCGCGGGCGGCGTCGGCGCACAGCCGCTCGCGACGATCAGGCTGAAAGCCAGCGCAACAACGGACACGACGGCGCGCGGCAACGGGAACTGCGGGGACATGCGGAGTCTCCTCTTGGGGGGCTGGGCGATGAGGCCGGGCGGGATCGCCGCCGCGGCGGGCGAGATGATGCCTTAGGGCCCGATCACGCCGCCGCCGCGGCCGGCACCGGCCCCGCCGCCAGCAGGTAGGCCCACAGCGCCTGCGCGCCCGGCTTGGCGTGCTGCTTGGCGACCTCGGGTCGCTCGCGGTAGATGCGCACGTCCATCGTCAGCTCGAAGCTGCCCGACGGCGCGGCCGGCACCAGCTTGCGCGTCTTGAGCTCCTTGCGCACCGAGCTGGCCGGCAGGAAGGCCAGGCCGTGGCCTTCCAGCGCCATCGCCTTCAGGCCCTCGGCCATGTCGGTCTCGTAGATCGGCTCGAGCGGCACCGTGCCGCCGGCCTGCTTGATGATCAGGTCGACCAGCTGGCCCAGGTAGGCGCCGGTGGCGTAGCCGAGGAAGGGGACGCGGTCGCGCGCCTGCGCCGGCAACCGGAACATCGGCTCGCCGTCCGACCCGGCCTTGGCGTAGGCGCGCAGCGACTCCTGGCCCAGCGTCAGCATCTCGTAGCGGTCGGGCGACAGCTGCAGCGGCTGCGCCGGGTGGTGGTAGGCGATCAGCAGGTCGCAGCTGCCTTCGGCCAGGCGCAGCACGGCGTCGTGCACGTTCAGCGCGATCAGGCGACTCTTCAGCTCGCCGAAGTCGCGCTTCAGGTCCATGACCCAGTGCGGGAAGAAGGCGAAGGCCAGCGTGTGCGGCACCGCGAACTCGATCATGTCCTGCCCGACCGCGCGATGCCCGCGCATCAGGTTGCGCGTGGCCTGCAGCGCGTTCAGGATCTCCAGCGCCTGCGCGTGGAAAGTCTCGCCGGCGGGCGTGAGCCGCGTGGGGTAGGACGAGCGGTCCACCAGGTCCGTCCCGGCCCAGGCCTCGAGCGCCTGGATGCGCCGGCTGAAGGCCGGCTGCGTGACGTGCCGCAACTGCGCCGACCGCGAGAAGCTGCGCGTCTCGGCCAGGCTGACGAAGTCCTCGAGCCACTTGGTTTCCACGGC
>CAZUUU010000100.1:0-11568 GCA_964622685.1 uncultured Methylibium sp. | reverse complement strand
ACCTGGCGCGCACCGAGATCCGCTCGCCGGTCAGCGGCGTGGTCGTCAAGCGCAGCGTCGACGTCGGCCAGACCGTCGCCGCCAGCCTGCAGGCGCCCGAACTCTTCATCATCGCGCGCAACCTCAGCGACATGCAGGTCGAGGTGGCGATCGACGAGGCCGACATCGGCCGCGTGCGCGCCGGCCAGCCGGCCAGCTTCACCGTCGATGCCTTCCCGACCCGCACCTTCGAGGGCAAGGTCACGGCGGTGCGCAAGGCCGCCCTCAACACCAACAACGTCGTCACCTACACGGTGGTGGTCGAGTTCGCCAACAGCGGCCGCGGCGGCACGCAGCTGCTGCCCGGCATGACGGCGAACGCGCGCATCGTGACCGACACGCGCGAGCAGGCGCTCAAGCTGCCCAATGCCGCACTGCGCGTGCGCCTGCCCGGCGTGGCCGAGCCGGCCGCGCCGGGTGGATCGCGAGGCGGCGCGGCGTCGGCGCCCGCGGCCCAGCCCGCACCGCCCGACGGCAACGCGCCGGCCGCGCGCCCCGGCAATCCGTTGCAGGCCTTCCGCGACGGCCTGGCGACGCAGGTGGGCCTGAGCGCCGAGCAGCTGGAGAAGGTCGACGCGATCACCGCCGGCCTGCGCCCGCGCTTCGCCGCGCTGCGCGAGCTGCCGGAAGAAGAGCGCGGCAAGGCCGCCGAGCGCGTGCGCGCCGAGCTGCGCGCCCAGGTCGCGGGCCTGCTGACGGCCGAGCAGAAGCCGAAGTACGAGCAGTTCATCGCCGAGACCACCGAACGCCGTGCCGGCGCCGCCGGCGGCGGCGGCAGCACGCGCGGTCGCGTCTACGTGCTGGACGACAAGGGCCAGCCGCAGGCCGTGGCCGTGCGCCTGGGCATCAGCGACGGCAGCATGACCGAGCTGCTGGGCAGCAGCCTGAAGCTCGGGCAGGAGGTCGTGACCGGCACCGTCGGTGCGACCGGCGCGGGCAACCGGCCGGGCGGCTCGCGGCCGCTGTTCTAGGAGCCGGCATGGCGCTGATCGAGGCGCGGGACCTGGTCAAGACCTATCGCATGGGCTCGACCCATGAGGGCGCGGCCAACGAGGTCCATGCGCTGCGCGGCGTGTCGCTGGACATCGAGGCCGGCGAGTTCGTCGCGATCATGGGCGCGTCGGGTTCGGGCAAGAGCACGCTGATGAACATCCTCGGCTGCCTGGACCAGCCCACCAGCGGCAGCTACCGCCTGGCCGACGAGAACGTCGAAGGCTTGTCCGGCGATGCGCTGTCCGCCATCCGCAACCGCCGCATCGGCTTCGTGTTCCAGCAGTTCAACCTGCTGGCACGCACCTCGGCGCGCGAGAACGTCGAGCTGCCGCTGGTCTATGCCGGTGTCCCGCCCCGTGAGCGCCATCCGCGCGCCATGGCCTGCCTGGAACAGGTGGGCATCGCTGCGCGCGCCGACCACACGCCAGCCGAGCTGTCGGGCGGCCAGCAGCAGCGCGTGGCCATCGCGCGCGCGCTGGTCAACCGCCCGCAGATGATCCTGGCCGACGAGCCGACCGGCGCGCTCGACAGCGCGACGTCGGAGGAAGTGATGCGGCTGCTGACCGAGCTGAACGCCGGCGGCATCACCATCATCCTGGTCACGCACGAGTCCGATGTCGCGGCCTGGGCGCGGCGTCGCATCCTGTTCCGCGACGGCCACGTCGTCGAGGACGTGGCCCAGCCCGAGCGGGTGCCGGCGTGAACGCCCTGGCAGCCCTGCGGTCCGAATGAACGCACTTGCAGCCCTCCGGTCCGCGTGGCGCGCCCTCGCCACCAACCTGCTGCGCAGCATCCTCACGATGCTGGGCATCATCATCGGCGTGGCTGCGGTCATCACGACCATCGCGATCGGCAGCGGCGCGCAGCAGCGCGTGGCCGAGCAGATCAAGGGCCTGGGCTCCAACATCATGCTGGTGATGCCCGGCGCGCAGACCACCGGCGGCGTGCGCCTCGGCGCGCAGACCGGCCAGGCGCTGGTGGAGGAGGACGCCTATGCCGTCGCGCGCGAGGTGCCGGAAGTGCAGGTCGCCGCGCCGACGATGCGCACCGGCGTGCAGATCGTCGCCGGCAACACCAACTGGGCCACCTCGGCCTTCGGCATGACGCCCGACTACCTGGAAGCGCGCGACTGGCCGCTCGCCAGCGGCCGCAACTTCGAGATGAGCGAGGTCAGCGGCTCGGGCAAGGTGGCGATCATCGGCCTGACCGTCGCGCAGCAGCTGTTCGGCGACGCCGACCCGATCGACCAGGTGATCCGCGTCAAGAAGGTGCCGCTCACCGTCGTGGGCGTGCTCGAACGCAAGGGCCAGAACAGCTTCGGCCAGGACCAGGACGATGTCGTGATGGTGCCGATCTCGACCTACCGCAACCGCATCCAGGGGCAGAGCGGCGGCAAGCTCAAGCGCGTCGGTTCGATCAGCGTCAAGGTGCGCGAAGGCGTCTCGATGAAGCAGGCCGAGGACGGCATCCGCGAGCTGCTGCGCCAGCGCCACCGCCTGCAGCCGGGGCAGGATGACGACTTCAGCATCCGCAACCTGACCGAGGTGCTGCAGGCGCAGGAGGCCTCGAGCCGCGTGCTGGCCCTGCTGCTGGCCGCGGTGGCCGGCGTGAGCCTGGTGGTCGGCGGCATCGGCATCATGAACATCATGCTGGTCAGCGTGACCGAGCGCACCCGCGAGATCGGCCTGCGCATGGCCGTCGGTGCGCGCAGCAAGGACATCCTGGCGCAGTTCCTGATCGAGGCGGTGACGCTCAGCCTCGTCGGCGGCGCGATCGGCATCGTCATCGGTGCGCTGGCCACCTGGGCCGTGGCCACCTTCGCCGGCTGGCAGGTGGCGATGGACCCGAGCGCGATCGCGCTGGCGGTGGGCTTCTCGGCCGCGGTCGGCGTGTTCTTCGGCTTCTACCCGGCACGCCGCGCCGCGGCGCTGCTGCCGATCCAGGCGCTGCGCTACGAGTAGGCCAGCGGCTTACTCTTTCCTACAGACTGCCCCGCGTGCGGCGTGCCGCACGCATTGACGCCCCCCGGGTGCCGTCCGATCATCCTCCGCGACACGACCCGTGCCGCCACCGATCGAGGAGCCCCGCATGAAGTCGATTCCTCCCGCGACGATGCTTCGTCGCCTGGCGCTCGGCGCCGCAGCCGCGACGCTGCTGGCCACGGCCGGCGCGCATGGGCCGGCGCCGCTCCGGACGCCGGGCACGCCGCCCGGCATCACGCTGCCGCCGACCACCGAAACCGTGCCGCCGCCGCCGGCCTGGGACGGCGTGGCCTACAAGGGCGGCGTGGTGTCGGTGTCGCACCCGCTCGCGGCGAAGGCCGGCGCCGATGTGCTGGCGCGCGGCGGCAATGCCATCGACGCGGCGGCCGCGATCCAGTTCATGCTCAACGTCGTCGAGCCGCAGTTCTCGGGCATCGGCGGCGGCGGTTTCATGATGATCCACCTGGCGCGGCCCAACAAGACCTTCGCGATCGACGGCCGCGAGAAGGCGCCCGCGGCCGCGACGCCGACGCAGTTCGTGCTGACCGACGTGCCCGCGGCGCAGCGCTTCACCCTCGCCTCGACCAGCGGGCTGGCGGTCGGCGTGCCGGGCACGCTGGCGACGGTGGACCATGCCTTGCGCCACTGGGGCACGATCCGCCTGTCCGAGGCGCTGGCGCCGGCCATCGAGGTGGCCGAGAAGGGCTTCGCGATCAATCGCTTCCTCGCCGCCAACATCGCCGGCGACGGCGGGCGCACGAGCTTCCAGCCCGAGACCGCAGCGATCTTCCGCCCAGGCGGCGTGCCGCTCGCCGAAGGCACGCTGCTGGTCCAGCCCGACCTGGCGAAGACCTTCCGCCTGATCGCGAAACACGGGCCGCGCGTGTTCTACCGCGGCGAGATCGCCGAGGCCATCGTGGCCGCGCAGCAGCGCACGCGCACGCCGGTCGCGGCCGAGGGCGCGGGCCGCATGACGCTGAAGGACCTGGCCGACTACCGCACCGTGATCCGCGAGCCGATCCGCGTCGACTACCGCGGCTGGACCGTGGCCGACATGGCGCCGCCGTCGTCGGGCGGGCTCACCGTGGGCCAGATGCTCGAGATGGTCGAGCGCTTCCCGATCGGCGACGCCGCGCAGGGCTTCGGCTTCGGCAGCGCGACCACGCTGCACGTGATGACCGAGGCGATGCGCCTGGCCTTCGCCGACCGCGCGGTGTGGATGGGCGACGAGGACTTCGTGCCGGTGCCCAAGACGGGCCTGCTGAACGCCGACTACGTCGCCAGCCGCTCGGCCATGATCAGCACCAGCTCGCGCATGGCCACGCCGGTGGCCGGCAACCCGCTGCCCTACGACACCGCGGCCGACGGCCACAAGGACCGGCGCTTCACGCCGAAGCACGACGACGACGAGCACCGTCCCTCGCACACCACGCACTACTCGGTGGTCGACAAGTGGGGCAACGTGGTCAGCTTCACGACCACGATCGAGGCCACCTGGGGCACCGGCATCACCGTGCCGGGCTACGGCTTCCTGCTCAACAACGAGCTGACCGACTTCAACTTCGATCCGGCCTTCAACGCGACGGCCGGCAACCCCGGCGCCAACGACGTCGCGCCGGGCAAGCGGCCGCGCAGCTCCATGGCGCCGGCGATCGTCTTCAAGGGCCGCGAGCCGGTGGCCGCCTATGGCTCGCCGGGCGGGGCGACCATCATCAACTCGGTCTTCAACGTCACGCTGAACCTGATCGACCACGGCATGAGCATCCAGCAGGCGATCAACGCACCGCGGCTGTCGGTCACCGGCGCGGCCGGCACGATCTCGTGCGAGGGCGTCGAGCCCTTCATGCAGCCCAAGTTCGGCGTCGCGACGCAGGACGCGCTGCGGGCGCTGGGTCACCTGGGCCTGGGTGCGGCCGGCAGCAACGGCTGCCTCGCGACGATCGGCTCGGTGCAGGGCGTGGTGATGGACCTGCGCAGCGGCCGCCAGTACGGCGGCGCCGACCTGCGGCGCGAGGGCACGGTGATCGGGCTCAGGCCGGTCAAGGCGAAAGGCCCGAAGGATCGCAGTGGCGAGGAGTCGGACGACGACTGAGCCCGCCGCGGACCCGGCACGCCGGCGCGCGCTCGCGCTCGGCGGCCTGGGTGCGGTGTGGCTGTTCCGCGGATCGGCACGCGCCGCCGGGCTCGGCGAAGCGCGCAGCATCACCGTCGGCGAGACGGAGCTGGCGCGGCTCGTCGAGCAGCGCTTTCCGTTCGAGTGGCGCGTGCCGGACCTGGCCGACGCGCGCGCCACCCAGCCGCGCCTGCGGCTGCTGCCGCAGGCCAACCGCCTGGTGCTCGACGTGCAGATGCAGCTGACCGAGCGCGTGCTCGGCACGGCCTATCGCGGGCAGATGGCCTTCGATGCCGGCCTGCGCTACGACGCGGCCGATCCGGCCGTCCGCCTGGTGCAAGCGCGCGTGCGCAGCTTCCGCTTCGACAGCCTGCCCGGCGAGTTCGCCGCGTCGGTCAACCGGATCGGCCGCGAGCTCGCCGAGCAGATGCTCGAGGGGCAGCCGGTGTACCGACCGCGGGCCGAGGACCTGAAGACCGCTGAACTGCTGGGCTATCGCCCCGGCGCGATCACGGTGCTGGCCGGCGGCGTGAGGATCGCGCTGGAGCCACTCTAGCCAAAGCCCGAAGCTGCGGCTTCAGACCCCGGCTGCGGCGATCTCGCCGTAGGCGTGGTTCAGCCACAGCTTGAGCCGCTGCCGCTCCAGCAGGCCCAGCGACGGGCCTTCCTTGCCGGGGCTGTTCTTGGCCGCCCAGAAGCTGCTGTTGCTGGCATCGATCTTCTGCACCAGCGCGTCGTTCAGGCGGCGCACGTCGACGATGCGGGCGCCGAGCGCCATCGCGCGGGCCTGCTCGCCGGACTTCTCGAGCTGGCTGAAGTCGTCGCCGCGCAGCTGGTTGCGCACCAGCACGTAGCGCAGGCGCTGGCCGAAGCGGTCGAGCAGGCGCTTGAGCAGGTCGACCGAGTCCTTGCCGGCGTCCATCACGTGCCAGTAGTGGATCGCCACGCCCGACAGGTCCGCCAGGTCGAGCACGCCCGACTCGTCCATCCACTTCACCAGCGGCTCGTGGGTCTGCGCGGCCAGGTCGACCAGCACGCGGCGCCCCGGTTGCTCGATGGCCGACTCGACGATCGCATCGAGCGTCTCGTAGCGGTCCACCAGCACCGGCGAGGCATAGCCGCTGTAGAAGCGCAGCAGCGCGCCGTGCGAGCGGTCGGTGTCGAAGCCGACGAAGGGCAGCTCGTGGTCGATGAAGTACTGCGCCAGCAGCCGCGCGACCAGCGACTTGCCGACGCCGCCTTTCTCGCCGCCGATCAGGTGCACCTTGGACGTGTTGCCGGCTTCGAGCGTGGGAATCTGCGACATCGCGAGGAGGCTCCGTGGGAGGGCGGGGTGGGCCGATTGTGCAGTGGCCGTGCAGTGCCCGCCCGCACCGGCCGCCCGATACCGCAAGTCACGATTGCAACGGCCGGAGCGCCCATTTGCGGCAGTCGCCGCGCGGCGGCCCGGGAGGCAGCGTCGCAGCCTGGTCACCCCGGCTCCCGCCGCTGGCCCGCGAGGCCGGGCCGCCGGCGGGTCGCCACCGCCGGATCGTGACTTCCTTGGCACCTGGCGGCCGGCCCGGGCGGGCTGGCTCGCTAGTTGCGGGTGCCTGCGCACTTGTGTCGAGGCGCGTCCGCCGCGACCTCCACTCCACCGGCCTACCCCGCCCATGAAGAACCTGCAACGTCGAGCGGCCCTGCTGGCCGGCCTGGTCGTCACGCTGATGGCGGGCGGCTGCACCACGACCTCGCTGGTGCTCGGCGCCGTCGGCGTCGCCACCGACACCAGCATGTCGTGGGCCATCGTCAAGCACGTGCACGACAAGCTGACCGACGGCGATCCGGTGTCCTGCATGAAGCTCGACAGCGTGAGCCGTGCCCTCAGCCCGCGCTGCGGCCCGTACCAGCCCGGCAGCCTGCGGCGCGAGGACCTCGCCGTGGCGCAGGTCCACCTGCAGGGCTGCCCGCTCGCGATCGCCACCGCGGACGCGCGCCTCTGGCCGGTGCTGCCCGAACTGCTGGACCAGGGCGCGCAGCCCGAGAGCTGCCTGCAGTCGCCGCTGGTCAAGCTGGCGCAGCAGCCGCGCTGCCCGGACTTCGCGGCCGCCTCGCCCGAGGTGCTGCGCGCGATGACGTGGATGGCCGAGGCCGATGCCCGCGCGATCCGCCACGACGTCGTGCGTGCCTTCAGCTGCCCCGGCGCGCGCCGCGCCGGCCTGGACCAGGTGCTGGAGCGCTGGCAGGCCGCCGGCGCGCTGCACCCCGACGCCGTCGGCTTCGGCGTGCTGGGTGCGCTGCATCCCGACTACCTGGATTCGCCGTTCGCGCATCGCCTGGAGGCCGGCGGCCACACCGCGCAGGCCGCGCTCGCGCCCTACGAAGGCAAGCAGCGGCCCGGCTTCGAGGAAGCCCTGCGCAGCAGCCACTGGGTGGCGCTGGACTGGTGGTTCAGCCGCGTGCCGACGCTCGCCAACAGCGTGCCGCCGCTGCAGGGCGACCAGCTCGCCTGGCTGCCGCTGGCGCGCGTGCTGGTACCGAGCTTCCTGGACGACCCGGAGCGCCAGCGCGACAGCATCGAGTTCCTGCTGGCCCATGGCGCCAACCCGCGCCAGAAGCTGCCGCACAGCAAGCAGCAGTCGGTGACGACGCAGGCGATCGCCCTGAGGAGTCCGCACGTCGCGCTGCTGCAGCAGCCGCCGCGCCCGCGCCGCCCGGCGACGACGACGCTGGCCGACGGCGCGCCGCCGCGCACGCCGCCGTCCGCCACCGCCGCGGCCCTGGTGCTGACGACGGCGCGCTGACGCGCCCGGCCCCTGCGGGAGGCGGGACACGGCGGCCTGTTATGGTCGGGGTAGCCACGGAGCCCGCCATCGCCAACGATCCCTCGCCGACCAGCCGCCCCGCCTCCTCGCCGCGAGCGAGCCGTTCGAAGCGGTCCAAGGCCCCCGCCGTGTCGCTGGCCGTGCCCGTGCTGCGGCGCGAGGCGCTCCGCGAGGGCCTGCAACGCGCCGTCGAACACCTCAAGGCGCACCGCGCCGACCTGATCGGCGACGGCTTCATCGCCGACTACGTGGCGCTCGACTGGCTCGAATGGCATGGCGGCAGCCTGCGGCTGACGGTGGTCGGCGGCAACGTGTGCCGCCAGGTGGCCCTCCGCTAGGGCCTGCCCGCCCAGGCGCCGCGATGCCCGCGCCCTCACCGCCGGACGACGCGCCGGACGACGCACCGGCGCCTGCCGAAACGCCGGCCGCGCAACCCACGATCGAGCCGCTGCTGCTGGCCGCGACGCGCGTCTCGACCTTCCTGCAGCAGCGCCTGCTGACCCAGGCCAGCGGCTTCTTCTTCCAGCGCGACGAGCGGCTCTACCTCGTCACCAGCCGGCACGTCTGCTTCGACGAACCCAGCGGCCACCACCCGGACCGCCTGGAGATCGAACTGCACACCGATGCCGGCAACATGACCGACTCGATCGGCTTCTCGATCCCGCTCTACCGCGACGGCAAGGGCGTCTGGATCGAGGGGCTGGACGGCTCCGGCGAGATCGACGTCGCGGTGGTCGAGCTCGAGCGCGACGCGCTGCCGCCCACGGCAATCATCCGCGCCTTCACGCCGCAGCACCTGGAGGCGGTGCAGTCGGCCGCGGTCGAGGTCGGGACCTCGCTGCTGATCGTGGGCTTTCCGCTCGGCTTCCACGATACGCTGCACCACCTGCCCGTGGTGCGGCAGGCGGTCATCGCCTCGTCCTACGGCATGCGCTTCAAGGGCGAGGGCTACTTCCTCACCGACGCGCGCACGCACCGCGGCACCAGCGGCGCCCCGGTGGTCGCGCGCCTGACCGCGCCGACCGATCCGGCGCACGACGCGCTGGTTCAGCTGCCCTGGCTGCTGCTGGGCGTGCACTCGGCGCGGCTCGACGTCGACGGCCGCGACCTCGGCCTCGACGAGGCCCTGGGCCTGAACTGCGCCTGGTACGCCGACATCCTGATGGTGCTGACGCGCGGCGGGCCGCGCCCCGCGCCGCCCGCGGCCAAGGAGCCGGTGGCGCCCCGCTAACATCCGCGGCTTCGCACGGCGAAGCACAACACGGAGCGCGCTTTCTTGGACATCCTGCTGCTGGTCAAGGCCGCCGTCATGGGCGTGGTCGAGGGCCTGACCGAGTTCCTGCCCATCTCCAGCACCGGGCACCTGATCCTCACCGCCTCGCTGCTCGACTTCACCGGCGACGTCGTCAAGGTCTTCGAGATCGCGATCCAGACCGGCGCGATGCTCGCCGTGGTGTGGGAGTACCGCGTGCGCCTGATGTCCACCGTGCGCGGCATCGCCAGCGAGCCCGTCGCGCAGCGCTTCGCGCGCAATGTGGCGATCGCCTTCCTGCCGGCGGTGGTGTTCGGCCTGGCGCTCGGCAGCATCATCAAGGCGCATCTCTTCCATCCGGTGCCGGTGGCGCTGGCCTTCGTCGTCGGCGGGCTGATCATCCTGTGGGTCGAGCGCCGGCACCGCCGCCTGTTCGGCGAGCGCGACCTGGAAGGGCAGCGCACCGCGCGCGTCGAGACGGTCGACGACATGAGCGCGCTCGACGCGCTGAAGGTCGGCCTGGTGCAGTGCCTCGCGCTGATCCCCGGCACCAGCCGCTCGGGCGCCACCATCATCGGCGCGATGCTGTTCGGCTTCTCGCGCAAGGCGGCCACCGAGTTCAGCTTCTACCTCGGCATTCCGACGCTGATGGGCGCGGGCGCGTACTCGGTGTGGAAGCAGCGCGAGCTGCTGGCCTGGTCCGACGCGCCGGTGTTCGCCGTCGGCCTGGTGTTCGCCTTCGCCAGCGCGCTGCTGTGCATCCGCTGGCTGATCCGCTACGTCTCCACCCACGACTTCACAGTCTTCGCCTGGTACCGCATCGCCTTCGGCGGCCTGGTGCTGCTGAGCGCCTGGGGCGGATGGGTGGAGTGGAAGGCCTGACCAGCGCCAACAGGCCCTAGCGCAGCGCGCCGAGGTCGCGCTTCATCCAGTCGATGAAGCTGCGCGTGCGTGACGGCATCCAGCGCGCACTGGGATAGACCAGGCTCACCGGCCAGGGCTCGGTCTCGTAGTCGGCCAGCACGATGCGCAAGCGCCGCGCCTTCACCAGCGCCGCCGCCTGGTACAGCAGGCAATGCGCGAACCCCAGGCCGGCCGCGCAGGCGTCGAGCAGCGGCGCGTTCAGGTTGCTGTCGAGCGGCCCCGACACCGCCACGCTGAGCCGTCGGCCCTGGTCGCGAAAACTCCAGTGCGAGCCGTCTGTGCCGTTGAAGCGCAGGCAGGGCGCGTCGGCCAGCTCGCGCGGGTGGCGGGGCGTGCCGTGGCGGCGCAGCAGCGCCGGACTGGCCAGCACGACGCGGCGGATCGCGCCGACCGGTTGCGCGATCAGGCTCGAGTCGTGCAGCGGCCCGATCCGCACGCCGACGTCCAGGCCTTCCTCGACGAGGTTGACGACGCGGTCCAGCAGCACGAGGTCGATGCGCATGCGCGGGTGCTGCTGGAGGTAGCGCGTGACGGCCGGCGCCACGTGGTACTGGCCGAACAGCACCGGCGCGGTGACGTTCAGCGACCCACTCGCGTCGGTGCGCTGCTCGCCCAGCAGGCGGTCGGCCTCGTCGACGTCGGCGACGATGCGGCGCGCCCGCTCGAGGTACTGGCGCCCGTCCTCGGTCAGCGACTGGCGCCGCGTCGTGCGCTGCAGCAGCCGCACGCCCAGCGAGGCCTCCAGCGCGGCCAGCGATCGCACGACGGCCGGCAGCGACAGGTCCTGCGCCGCGGCGGCCGCCGTCAGGCTGCCGTGGTCGGCGATCGCGATGAAGTTCTGCAGTGCCTTGAGCTTGTCCATCGCCCGATGATTGCTGCGTGCCGCGGAGTAGTCAAATCCTCGTGGCCGTCTTTATGTCGGCGGGCGTTCGTCGAAGAATGCCTCCACACCCCACGCATCTCACTGCACTTCATCGATGGAGACCGCCATGACCCCGCAACGTCCCTCCCGCCCGATCCGGCTGCACGGCTTTGCGCTGTCGGGTCATTGCCACCGCGTCGAGCTGTTCCTGCGCCTGCTCGACCTGCCTTTCGAGATCGTGCCGGTCGACCTGGCACGCGGCGAGCAGCGGCGGCCCGAGTTCCTGGCGCTCAACGCCTTCGGGCAGGTGCCGGTGATCGACGACGACGGCGTGGTGGTCGCCGACTCCAACGCCATCCTGGTCTACCTGGCGCTGCGCTACGCGGCGCCCTCGTGGCTGCCGCGCGATCCGCAGGGGGCGGCGGCGGTGCAGCGCTGGCTGTCGGTCGCGGCCGGGCCGCTGGCCTTCGGCGCGGCGCGGGCGCGCATCGTGCAGCTGTTCAAGCTGACCGAAGATGCGCAACCGGCCATCGATCGCGCGCATGCGCTGTACCGGCAGGTCGAGGGGATCCTGGACGTGCAAGGCGCGGCCTGGCTCG
>CAZUUU010000099.1:0-11668 GCA_964622685.1 uncultured Methylibium sp. | reverse complement strand
TGGCCAGTGCCGCGAGCTTCACGATCGCCGAAGACGCGGCCGCGATCTCCGGCGCCGTCAGCGCGACCGACGCCGATGCCAATGCGGTGCTGAGCTTCACGCTCGTCGGCGCGGCTCCGGCGGGCCTGGCGTTCAACGCCGACGGCAGCTACTCGTTCGATCCGGCCCAGGCCGCCTACCAGTCGCTGGGCGTGGGTCAGTCGACCGTGCTGACCGTGCCCTACCAGGTCACCGACGACCAGGGGACGAGTTCGACCGCCAACCTGGTCATCACCGTGACCGGCAGCAACGACGCTCCGGTGGCCCAGGCCGCCAGCTTCAGCGTGGCCGAAGACGCCGCGGCGATCACCGGCAACGTGGTTGCCACCGATGCCGACGCCAATGCCTCGCAGACCTACGCGCTGGTCGGCAGCGCGCCGGCCGGCCTGAGCTTCGCCAGCACCGGCGCCTACAGCTTCGATCCGGCCAACCCGGCCTACCAGTCATTGGGCGTCGGCCAGTCGGTGGTCATCACCGTGCCCTACCGCGTCACCGACGACCAGGGCGCCAGCTCCACCGCCAACCTCGTCATCACCGTCACCGGCAGCAATGACGCGCCGGTCGCCCAGGCGGCCAGCTTCAGCGTGGCCGAGGATGCGCCGGTGGTCAGCGGCACGGTCGTTGCGGCCGACGTCGATGCCAACGCCGCGCTGAGCTTCGCGCTCGTGGGCGCGGCCCCGGCCGGCCTGACGTTCAACGCCGACGGCAGCTACAGCTTCGACCCGTCCAGCCCGGCCTACCAGTCGCTGGCCGCGGGCCAGTCGCAGGTCATCACGGTGCCCTATCGCGTCACCGACGACCAGGGCGCCAGCTCCACCGCCAACCTCGTCATCACCGTCACCGGCACCAACGACCTGCCGGTCGCGGTGGCGGACGTCGGCACGACGCCGGAGGACACGCCCGTCAGCGGCAACGTGCTGGGCAACGACACCGACATCGACGCCGGCACGACGCTGGCGGTCACGCAGTTCACCGTCGCCGGTGCCGCCGGCAGCTTCACCGCCGGCAGCACGGCCACCATCGCCGGCGTCGGCACGCTGACCATCGCCGCTAGCGGGGCCTATACCTTCACCCCGGCCGCCAACTACAACGGCAGCGTCCCGGTCGCCACCTACACCGTCAGCGACGGCAGCGCCTCCACCACCGGCACCCTGAGCCTCAGCGTCGGCGCGGTCAACGATGCGCCGCTGGCAGTCGCCGACACGCGCAGCGTGGCCGAGGACGCGACCGTCACCGCGACGGCCGGCACCGGCGTGCTGGCCAACGACACCGACGCGGATGTCGGCGACACGCGGACCGTCTCGGCGGTCAGCTTCGGCGCCACGCCCGGCACCGTCGGCTCGGCGCTCGTCGCCACCTACGGCACGCTCACCCTCAACGCCGACGGCAGCTACAGCTACGTCGCGAACGGCGCCGCCGCCCAGTCGCTGGGTGTGGGCCAGAGCGCCACCGAAGTCTTCAGCTACACGGCCCGCGATGCGGCCGGCGCCACCAGCACCACCACGCTGACCTTCACCATCACCGGCAGCAACGATGCGCCGATCGCCCAGGCGGCTGCCCGCACGGTGGCCGAGGACGCCGCCCCGATCAGCGGCTCGGTCGTTGCGACCGACGTGGACGCCAATGCGGTGCTGAGCTTCGCGCTGACCGGCTCGGCGCCGGCCGGCCTGGTGTTCGCCAGCACCGGCAGCTACAGCTTCGATCCGTCCAACGCCGCCTACCAGTCGCTGGGCGTGGGCCAGTCCCAGGTCATCACGGTGCCCTATCGCGTCACCGACGACCAGGGTGCCACCTCCACCGCCAACCTCGTCATCACCGTCACCGGCACCAACGACGCGCCGGTGGCTGCGGTCGACAGCGCCGCGACGGCCGAGGACAACGCGCTCACCATTGCCCCGGCCACACTGCTGGCCAACGACACCGACGTCGATGCCGGCACGACGCTGACCATCACCAGCGTGCAGGGCGCCGTCAACGGCACGGTCGCCCTGGTGGGCGGCAACGTGGTCTTCACGCCGGCGGCCAACCACAACGGCCCGGCTTCGTTCACCTACATCGTCAGCGACGGCAACGGCGGCAGCTCGACCGCGACGGTCAACGTCACCGTCACGCCAGTCAACGACGCCCCAGTGGCCGTGGCCGACACGCGCGCCGTCTCCGAGGACGCGACCCTCACCGCGACCGCCGCCACCGGCGTGCTGTCCAACGACACCGACGTGGACGCCGGCGACACGCGGACCGTCTCGGCGGTCAGCTTCGGCGCCATACCCGGCACCGTCGGCTCGGCGCTCGTCGCCACCTACGGCACGCTGACCCTCAACGCCGACGGCAGCTACAGCTACGTCGCCACGCGCCCGGCCAGCCAAGCGCTGGCGGCCGGCCAGACCGCCACCGAGGTCTTCAGCTATACCGCCCGCGATGCGGCCGGCGCCACCAGCACCACGACGCTGACCTTCACGATCACCGGCACCAACGACGCGCCAGTGGCCGTCGCCGACGTCGGCTCGACGCCCGAAGACACGCCGGTGTCGGGCAACGTGCTCGGCAACGACACCGACGTCGATACCGGCTCCAGCCTGGCGGTCACGCAGTTCACGGTCGCCGGCGTCGCCGGAACCTTCACCGCCGGCTCCACCGCCAGCATCGCCGGCGTCGGCACCCTGACCATCGCCGCCAGCGGCGCCTACACCTTCACCCCGGCCGCCGACTACAACGGCAGCGTTCCCGTCGCCACCTACACCGTCAGCGACGGCACGGCCACCGCCACCGGGTCCCTCACCCTCACCGTCAGCCCGGTCAACGACGCCCCCGTGGCCGCCGCGGATACGGCGACGACCAACGAGGACACGGCCCTCACCATCGCCCCGGCCGCGCTGCTGGCCAACGACACCGACGCCGACGGCAACCCCTTGACGATCCAGTCGGTCCAGGGCGCCGTGAACGGCACGGTCGCCCTGGTCGGCGGCAACGTCGTCTTCACGCCGGCGGCCAACTACAACGGGCCGGCCTCGTTCACCTACACCATCAGCGACGGCAACGGCGGCACCTCGACCGCGACCGTCAACGTCACCGTCGTCGCGGTCAACGACGCGCCGGTCAACACGGTGCCGGCGGCGCAGACCACGGCCGAGGACTCGGCGCTGGTCTTCTCCAGCGCCAACGGCAATGCGCTGAGCGTCGCCGATGTCGACGGCGGCAGCCTGACGGTCACCGTGGCCGTCACCAACGGCACGTTCACGCTCGGCTCGACCGCCGGCGTCACCGTGACCGGCAACGGCGGCGGCAGCGTGCAGCTGGTCGGCAGCGCCGCGGCGATCAACGCTGCGCTGGCCGGCAGCAGCTATGCCAACACGGCCGACTACAACGGTCCCGCCACCCTCACGCTGACCACCAGCGACGGCACGCTGAGCGACACCGACACGGTCGCGATCACGGTCAACCCGGTCGTGGACATCACGGCCGACAGCGTGACGACCAGCGAGGACACCCCGATCACGATCAGCGTGCTGGCCAACGACAGCTTCGAGAACGCCGGCCGCAGCATCAGCGCGGTCAACGGCACGGCGATCACGGCCGGCGGCGCGCCGGTGGCGGTCGCCAACGGCAGCGTCAGCCTCGACGCCAGCGGCCAGCTGATCTTCACGCCGGCCGCCAACTACACCGGCGCCGCCAGCTTCAGCTACACGGTCACCTCCGGTGGCGTGGCTGAGACCGCGACCGTCAACGTCACCGTCACCCCGGTCAACGGCGCGCCCGTCGCCGTGGCCGACACCGCCACGGCCTTGGAAGCAGGTGGCGTGGGCAACGCCACCGCCGGCACCAACCCCAGCGGCAACGTGCTGGCTAACGACACCGATGTGGACGCCGGCGACACCCGCAGCGTCTCGGCGATCAGCTTCGGCTCGACCGGCGGCACGGTCGGCTCGGGCCTGGCCGGTGCCTACGGCACCTTGACGCTCAACGCCGACGGCAGCTACAGCTACGTCGTCAACAACGCGAGTGCCGCGGTCCAGGCCCTGCGGACGACCGCCAGCACGCTGACCGAGGCCTTCACCTACACCGTGCGCGACGCCGCCGGTGCGACCAGCTCGGCCACGCTGACCGTCACCATCCAGGGCGCCAACGATGCGCCGGTGGCCGTCGTCGACACCGGCGCGCTGACCGAGAACGCCACCCTGACCACCACCGCCGCCACCGGCGTGCTGGCCAACGACACCGACGTGGACAGCGGCGACGCACGCAGCGTCTCGGCGGTGAGCTTCGGCGGCACGGGCGGCACGGTCGGCACGGCGCTGAACGGGACCTACGGCACGCTGACCCTCAACGCCGACGGCTCCTACAGCTACGTGGCCAGTCGCCCGGCGGCCGAGGCGCTGGTGGCCGGCCAGGTCGTCACCGAGCAGTTCAGCTACACCGTGCGCGACACGGCCGGCGCCACCTCGACCGCCACCCTCACCTTCACGGTGACCGGCGCCAACGACGCGCCGACGATCACCGGCACCTCCACCGGCAGCGTGACCGAGGACACGACCCTCAGCTCGAGCGGCACGCTGACGGTGGTGGACCCGGACGCCGGCCAGTCGAGCTTCGTGGCGCAGACCGGCAGCGCCGGGACCTACGGCAGCTTCTCGATCACGACCGCCGGCGCCTGGACCTACACGCTGAACAACGCGGCCGCCAACGTGCAATCGCTGGCCGCCGGCACCTCGGTGACCGACAGCTTCACGGTCGTCACCGCCGATGGCACGACACGCAGCGTCGTCGTCACCGTCAACGGCAGCAACGATGCGCCGGTGGCGACCGCCGACACGCGCAGCGTCAACGAGGACAACAGCGCAACCGGCAACGTGCTGGCCAACGACACCGATGTCGACCTGGGCACGACGCTGAGCGTCACGCAGTTCACCGTGGCCGGCGTGACCGGCACCTTCGCCGCGGGATCGACGGCCACGATCGCCGGCGTCGGCACGCTGCTGATCGCCGCCAGCGGCGCCTACAGCTTCGTGCCGGTGGCCAACTGGAACGGCAGCGTTCCGGTGGCGACCTACACGGTCAGCGACGGCATCACGACGCGCACGTCGACGCTGGCGATCACGGTCGCCGCGGTCAACGACCTGCCGCTGGGCGTCGACGCCGGCGTCCGCACCGGCGAGGACGTCCCCTACCGGTTCAGCGGCACCGAGTTCCGCATGAACGACGTCGAGGACGGCAGCAACGTCGTGCCGACGGCCGTGCGCATCGACAGCCTGCCGACCAACGGCACGCTGACGCTGAATGGCGTGGCCGTGAGCGGCGGCCAGGTGATCGCCGCGGCCAGCCTCGACGACCTGGTGTTCACGCCGGCGGCCAACGTGCGCGGCACGAACCTGACCGGCTTCAGCTTCAGCGTGCAGGACAGCAGCGGCGCCTTCGACAGCGCGCCGAACACGCTGACGATCTCGGTCACGCCGCGCGTGGACCTGAGCGTGGTCGACGTGCAGCACTGGACCTTCAACGAAGGCTCCGGCACGACGACGCAGAACTCCTACAGCGGCACCGCGCAGACCGGCACGATCACCGACAACACCGGAGGCACCGACCTGCGCCCGACCTGGACGGCTTCGGGCCACGAGGGCAGCGCGATCCAGTTCAACGGCACCACCGGCGCGGCACGCGACGGCGGCTACATGGCGCTGTCCACCGCCGTCACCGATCCGCTGCGCGGCGGCACCACCAGCACGGGCAGCGCGACGCTGGCCTTCTGGATCCGCACCACGCAGACGGGCGGCGCGATCGGCTGGGATTCGCCGAGCGTGATCGGCATCGAGGCCAACGGCGGCATCGGCGACGTGCAGTGGGGCTGGATCGACAGCACCGGCCGCATCGGCTTCGGCAAGGGCGACAGCGCCGGCGTCATGAGCACCAACCCGGTGAACGACGGCCAGTGGCACCACGTCGTGATCTCGCACAACTTCACCAGCGGCGCGACCCAGGTGTTCGTGGACGGCGCGTCCAACGCGACCGGCACGCTGCTGCCGGGCAGCATCATTCCCAACAACTTCCTCGGCTTCGGCGTCACCAACGACACCAGCGCCACCACGGCCGATCGCTACCTGAACGGCACGCTGGACGACATCCGGATCTACGACCGGGTGCTGACGTCGGCCCAGGTCACGGCGATGTACCAGGTCGAGAACCAGAACCTGGGTGCGGTCGACGTGCTGGACAACGACGGCGGCGCCGTCCGGTTCGCGATCGCCGCCAACGACTACACCGGCATCACGGTCACCGGCGTGCCGAGCGGCGCGACCTTGACCGACGGCACGAACAGCGTCACCTTCAGCGGCAGCGTCACCAGCGCCGACATCACCGGCTGGAACCATGGCCTGCTGTCGGTCACCGGGATGAACGCGAGCGGCCAGGCGATGCTGACCGTCACCGCGACCGGGGCGACCGCCGACGACGTGAACACGCAGTACGTCAACATCGTCAGCGGCGCCAACATCCTGAACGGCACCTCGGCAGCGAACACGCTGAACGGCAGCGGCAACGCCGACGTGCTGAACGGCATGGACGGCAACGACACGCTGAACGGCAACAACGGCAACGACCGGCTGTTCGGCGGGGCGGGCAACGACACGCTGAGCGGCGGCGCCGGCAACGACGTGCTGGTCGGCGGGACCGGCAACGACACGTTGAACGGCGGCACGGGTGCCGACGTGTTCGCCTGGAACTTCGCCGATCGGGGCGCCGCGGGCACGCCGGCGGTCGACACGATCTCCGACTTCAGCGTGGCCGCGCCGGCCTCGGGCGGCGACCTGCTCGACCTGCGCGATCTGCTGCAGGGAGAGACCCACGCCGGCACCGACCCGGGCAACCTGGAGCGCTACCTGGACTTCGACACCACCAGCACGCCGGGCAGCACCATCATCCACGTCAGCACCAACGGGGGCTTCACGCCGGGCAGCGGCTGGTCGGCCGGTCAGGCCGGCAGCGAGGATCAGCGCATCGTGCTGAGCGGCGTGGACTTGCGCTCGGCCCTGGGCCTGGGCAGCGGCGCGACCGACAACCAGATCATCACGAACCTGCTCCAGCAGGGCAAGCTGATCACCGACGGCGGACCCTGACCGGTACCCGCACCGCGGGCCCCAGGCCCGCGGTGCGCCGGCGGATCAGCGGCTGCCGACCCAGGGACCCGTCACGCCATCCACGCCGCGGGCCCACAGCGCCTCGGCGTCGGCTGCGCTGCGCACGCCCTCGGCGTAGACCTGCATGCCCAGGCCATGCAGGGTCCAGACCAGGCCGCGGACGAACTCGCCGCGGCTGGCGTCGCTGCCCAGCCCGGCGGCCAGCGATGCATCGAGCTTGATGTAGTCGAGCCCGGCTTCGTAGAGGCGGTCGATGCGTGCCAGGCGCTCCCCGGCATGCTCGAGGCCCAGCTTCACACCCTGCGGGCGCAGCTGCTGGGCCAGCGCCCGCAGCACGTCGAGCTGCTCGACGGCGGCCCGCTCGCCGACCTCGAGCCACAGCTGCCGTGCGGCGGCGGCCTGGCCGGCCAGCAGCGTCAGCAGCGCGACGACGAAGGCGCTGTTGCCCAGGGAATGGACGGCGAGATTGACACCGCGCGCTCGGCCGTCGGCGTCGATCTGGTCCAGGGCCAGGCCCACGGCGACCAGATCGGCCTGGGCGCTGAGCTGGCCGCGCAGCGCCCAGGGCAGCCAGCGCGCCGCCGGCTCGAGCGGCCCGCCGGTCTGCAGTCGCAGTCGCAGCGGGCATTCGAGGTGGATCAGACGGCCATCGCGATCGACCACCGGAAAGGCGCCGAGTTCGGCCGCCCCGCTGTCCAGAGACGACTGCAGCACGCGCCGCCACGCGGCCTCGCCCATCGAAGGCACCGCGGCGGCTTCGGCCGGCCCCGGGGCGTCGGCCGCCAGGCCGAAGCCGCCCTGCGCCTCGGCGCGCGCCAGCGCAGCATCGGCCGCCTGCATCAGCGCACCCGGCGACGTGCCGGTCCGCCAGGGCACGACACCGATCGCGACACTGGCCTCGGGCCAGGGCGCGAGCGCCTCCCGCACCGCGGCCTGGACGTCACGTGCGCAGGCGGGCCCGTCCGCATCGGACAGCAGCAGCGCGAAGTCGGCGCCGTTGAGCCGTCCGCCCAGGCCGAGGCCGTGGCGCGCCGCCTGGGCGCCGAGCGTGTCGGCCAGGCGACGCAGCATCGCGTCGGTCTCGGCGTGGCCCTGCCGGAGGTTCAGTGCGGCGAGCGGCTGGGCGCGCAACAACAGCAGGCTGGCTGCCGCCGGCGCATCGTCGCGATCCTGCAACGAGCCCAGCTGGGCCATGAAGTGCGCCCGGTGGCTCATGCCTGTGAGCGGATCGGTCTGGGCCTGGCGGCGCAGCGACTCCAGCTGAGCGCCCTGCTCCGCGAAGACGGCGCGCAGGCGCTGCACCATCGTGTTCATGGCGCGGCTGAGCTGCCGAAGCTCGGGCACACGGGGCTCGTCGACGGTGACGAAGCGGCGATCGACCAGGGCCTGGGCCTGCTCGACCGTGGCGTCCAGCGGCGTGCGGATGCGCCGCAGGACCAGGGTCGCGATCGCCGCGGCCAGCAGGCCCACCAGGGCCAGCCAGCCGGCCGAACGCAGGCTGCCGCGCCACAGGTCGGCGTAGGCGAAGCTGGAGGCGCTGACGACCTCGAGCGTGCCGAGCGTGCGCCAGCCGCTCGACACCTGCGCCACGCCGGGCTGCGAGGCGATCGGCGCGAGCCGCACGAACCAGGCCGGCGCGCTGTGGGCCTGAGGCTCGGCCTGCCGCTCGATCAGCGCCTTGCCTTCCGGCGAGACCAGCCGGATGCGCTCGTAGTAGCCGGTGTCGAACTGCGCCGCGACGGCGAGTTCGGCCAGGGCCAGGTCGCCGCCCTGCTGCGAGATCGTCAGCGCCAGCGCCTGCGCGTTGTCGCTGTTCTTCAGGCGCAGCTCGGTTTCGATGTAGCCGCGGGCGGCCCCCACCGTGACGAGCGCGCTCCCCAGCACGCCGACGACCACGGTCGCCAGCAGCAGGAGCCAGAGTTGTCGGATCAGGGACATGGGCACTCCTTGCGCCGTCCGTTCACAGGGTAACGGCTCATACGAATCCTTCCGCCCGCGCCTTGGCGAGCACGTCGCGCCAGCGGGACAGTCGCGCCACCGGATCACCGGCGGCCTGGGCGCCTGTGCCCTGCCACAGGCCCTCGGCGTTGAAGCTGAAGACCGGGATCAGGTCGCGGCGCGCCGACGCCGGTCGGATCTCGGGATCGAGGTTGTCGAGGATCAGCGGCTCGGCGTTCGGCTGCGGGTAGTAGGCCAGCACCATGTGGGCCCGAAAGCTGCCGCCGAGGTCGGCCTTGACGTAGACCATGCGCAGCCGGGCCGATGGCACGCCGGCGGCGATCAGCGAGAAGTACTTGGCAATGGCGTAGTCCTCGCAGTCGCCGGCGCCGCGCGCCAGCAGCTCGATCGGGCTGCTCCAGTGGTCGACCTGGCCGGTCGTGTCGACGTCCTCGGCGAACACGATGCGCTCGTTGAAGAGCCGGTTGATCATTTGCAGGCGCGAGGCCTCGGGGCGTCCCTGCGCCGACGCGATCGACGCCTGCAAGGCCGTGACACCGGCCAGGCCCTGTCCGCCCAGCCGCTGGCCGGCGGCCAGCATGCGGTCGCGGTCCCAGGACCACGGCAGGGCCGTCTGCAGCAGCAAGCACAGGGCCAGGAGCGGTGCCAGGCGCCGGGCCGCGCCACCGGCCGGTGGTGCGGCGGGCCACGTCAGCGGCAAAAGGGGGGCAGCGGCCACGCTCGGTACCATCGGAGCCTTATCGGCAGATCGGCCCGGCTCTTCAACGCGACATCGGCGTCGACTCGTTGCCACGGCACGGCAACGACCGGTCGTTGCAGAAGTCACGCGATCGTCGGCTGGATGGCAGCGATCAGGGATGCCCTACACGCAGACGAGGGGCGCATGTCGGTTTCTACGCGCCGTCCCGGGCCTCCTCAGCATGACAATGCCGGGTGTCCCGTTCATTCACTCTCAACGCTTGGTGATGATGAAGCTTCGTGTGCTGACGATGACCCTGATGCTCGGCACGGCCGGTCTCCAGGCGCAACCCGCCGCCGATCCGCTGAAGGCCGCCGTTCAGAAGGCGATCCAGACCAATCCGGAGGTGACGGCGCGGTTCAACTCTTTCCGGGCTGCCGAGAACGAGATCGACGTGGCGCGCGGGGCCTACTACCCGCGTGTCGACCTGAACGCCGATGTCGGCCGCTCGCGCGACCGGTTCGACACGCGCGTGCCGCCCGAGCAGAGCTTGTCGCGGCACGGCGTCGGCGTCAGCGTGACCCAGCTGCTGTGGGATGGCTGGGCGACCCGCAACGACGTCAGCCGGCTCGATCACGCCCGCAGCAGCCGCTACTTCGAGTTCGTCGAGGCCACCGAGCAGGTCGCCCTCGAGGCGGCGCGTGCCTACTACGACGTGCTGCGCTACCGCCGGCTGGTGCAGCTGGCCGAGGACAACTACGTCCAGCACAAGGCCTCGTACGACCAGATCCAGAGCCGCTTCAAGGCCGGCGTCGGACGCGGCGTCGACACCGAGCAGGCCGGCGCGCGGCTGGCCCTGGCCGAGTCCAACCTAGCCACCGAGATCGCCAACCTGCATGACGTCACGGCGCGCTACCAGCGGATTATCGGCGAGGCGCCGCCGGTCCAGGCCCGGATCGACGCCGGGCTGAAGGACGGGCTGCCGCCCAGCGCGTCCGATGCGCAACGGCAGGCGACGGCGCGCAACGCGGCCATCACCGCGGCGATCGAGAACCTGCGCGCCGTGCGCTCGCAAGCGGACGTGCAACGCAGCGCCTTCCAGCCGCGCGTCGAGGCGCGCGCCCGCACGAGCGACGGCCGCAACCTCAACGGCCAATTCGACCAGTCGCGCGACACGGCGGCCGAGATCGTGCTCAGCTGGAACCTGTTTCGCGGCGGTTCGGACCGGGCGCGGGTTCGCCAGTTCGCCGATCTCGTGACCCAGGCAGCCGACCAGCGGGACCGCGCCTGCCGCGATGCGCGCCAGACCGCGTCGATCGCCTACAACGACACCGGCAAGCTGGCCGACCAGCTGGGCTACCTGCAGCGCAACGTCAGCGCGATCGAGCGGGCGCGCGATGCCTACCGCCAGCAGTTCGACATCGGCCAGCGCAGCCTGCTCGACCTGCTGAACGCCGAGAACGAGGTCTACACCTCGCGCCGAGCCTACGCGAACGCCGAGCACGACCTGCGCATCGCCTACGCGCGCACCCATGCGGCCACCAGCCGGCTGACGGCGGCACTCGGGCTGTCGCGCATCGAGACCGGTGCCACCTCGATCGAGTCTGATTTCCAGGCGGGCGAGGACGCCGCCGGCCGCTGTCCGGTGGCCGACGTGGTCCCGTCCGCCACGCCGATGAGCGAGCTCGACGCGCGCGCCAAGGCCTTGTCGGCAAGCCGCGTGCAGGCCGCACCGACGCCGCCGGCAACGCCGTCACGCTGAGACCCAGCAGGCGGTCTCGCAGGGTCACTGCGATATACTGCGCGGCTTGTCGGGGCGTAGCGCAGCCTGGTAGCGCACTTGCATGGGGTGCAAGGGGTCGCG
>CAZUUU010000098.1:0-11702 GCA_964622685.1 uncultured Methylibium sp. | reverse complement strand
CACCACGCGCGCCGGCATGCTGACCAACCCGCTGCGCGACCGCTTCGGCATCGTGCTGCGGCTGGAGTTCTACACGGTGGAGGAGCTGGCGCGCATCGTCACGCGCTCGGCCGGCCTGCTGAACGTGCCGACCGACGCCGACGGCGGCCTCGAGATCGCCAAGCGCTCGCGCGGCACGCCGCGCATCGCCAACCGCCTGCTGCGCCGGGTGCGCGACTACGCCGAGGTCAAGGGCAACGGCCGCATCGATGCCGCGACCGCCGACCGCGCGCTGAAGATGCTCGACGTCGATCCGCAGGGCTTCGACGTGATGGACCGCAAGCTGCTCGAGGCCGTGATCCACCGCTTCGACGGCGGGCCGGTCGGCCTGGACAACGTGGCGGCCGCCATCGGCGAGGAAGCCGGCACCATCGAGGACGTGATCGAGCCCTACCTGATCCAGCAGGGCTACCTGCAGCGCACGCCGCGCGGCCGCATCGCGACGCAGGCGGCGTACCGCCACCTCGGGCTCGCGCCGCCCAAGAGCGCGGGCGACCTGTTCGCCGGCTGACGACGGCCGCGCCATCGGGAGTCGACATGCAAGCTCCAGCCCTCTACGCCCGGATGGCCAAGCAGGTGGCGCGTCTCTCGGGCCGCCCCGGCACGCTGGCGCTGGCGATCGGCGTCGTCGTCGCGTGGGTGGTCAGCGGCCCGTTCTTCGGCTACAGCGACACCTGGCAGCTGGCCATCAACACCGGCACGACCATCGTCACCTTCCTGATGGTCTTCCTGATCCAGAACACGCAGAACCGCGACACCGAGGCGATCCAGGTCAAGCTCGACGAGCTGATCCGCGCCACGCGCGGCGCGCACAACGCGCTGCTGGACCTGGAGGAGCTGTCGGAGTCCGACCTCGACGCTTTCCGGGTCCGCTACCAGAAGCTGGCAAGCAACGCGCGCGCCGAACTCGAGCGCGGCCTCGGGGACACCGACTCACCGGAACCCTGAAGCCGCGATTCAGTGCGCGTGGCCGTCCTTGCGCGGCAGTGCGGTGGCGGCCTCGACCTTGACCTCGACCGTCACTTCGCCGGCCTTCTCGAAACGCAGCTTCAGCGGAAAGCGGCTGCCGGCCGCGAGCGGCTGCTTCAGGCCCATGAACATCAGGTGCAGGCCGCCGGGCTCGAGCGCGACGCTGCCGCCGGCCGGCAGGTCGATCGCGTCGACCTGGCGCATGCGCATCACGTCGCCTTCCATCTTCATGCTGTGCAGTTCCACGCGCTCGGCGGCGTCGCTGCTGGCGGCCACCAGCCGGTCGGCCGCGCCGGCGTTCTTGAGCTTGAGGAAACCGCCGCCCGCGGCCTGGCCCGGCGCAGTGGCGCGCGCCCAGGGATGACCGATCTCGATCGCGCCGAGCTTGAAGCCGTGCGCAGCGGCCAGCGGGACATTCAGCGCCAGCACGGCCGCCATCAGGGCATGGGAAAACTTCATCGCGTGGACTGGGCGGCCGTGCCGCCCTCGGGTGATCAGGCCCGCGATTGTGCCGAAGCCGGCGCCGCGCCGCGGCCTTCGGTCAGGCGCCCGACCCACCACAGCCCGGCGACCAGCGCGGCGACCGCGCCCAGCTGCTGCAGTCCCGAGAGGAGATGGGCGTGCCAGAGCAGCAGCGCCGTGCCGGCCAGCAGCACGCCGAAGGCCAGCAGCGCGACCGTCACCGTCTGCGGCGAGACCGGCGGGCCATAGCGCTGCACGCGGGCGATGTCGAAGGCAGGCTTCGGGAAGCGCTGCGCCACGTCGGCCGGCCGCCAGCCGGGCGGCGCGAGCCAGACCCGCAGCTTGTCGGCCCAGGAGCGCGCATGCCGGCTGTCGTGCCACAGGCTGGCGTAGACCTGCAGGTTGGCGCGGATCGGATCCCAGCTCTGCAGCGGCGCGCGCGACCCGTAGACGCAGGGCTCGTCCTCGTGCTCGGGTTCGTAGCTGCCGAACAGGCGATCCCAGACGAGGAAGATGCCGCCGTAGTTCTTGTCGACGTAGCGGTCGTTCACCGCGTGGTGCACGCGGTGGTTGCTGGGCGCGCAGAACCAGCGGTCGAACCAGCCGAGCCGCCCGACCTGCTGCGTGTGGACCCAGAACTGGTAGAGCAGGTCGACCAGCGCGACGACCGCATAGACCAGCGGCGGGAAGCCCAGCAACGCCATCGGCAGGTAGAAGATCCAGTTGCCGAGGAAATAGGTGCTGGGCTGACGCAGCGCGGTCGAGAGGTTGTAGTCCTCGCTCTGGTGGTGCACCACGTGCGCGGCCCAGAAGAAGGCCACGCGGTGGCCCAGCCGGTGGTTCCAGTAGTAGAGGAAGTCGTAGAGCACCAGCCCCGCGACCCAGACACGCCAGTCGCCGGCCGAAAGATCGAAGAGCCGCAGCCGCTCCCAGGCCAGCACGTAGACGCCCAGCAGCACCGCCTGGCCGGCCAGGCCGGTGAGCTGGCTCATGATGCCCAGGCCGATGCTGGAGAGTGCGTCGCTGGTGCGATAGGTGTCGCGGCCACGACGGCGGCCGAGCCACCACTCGAAGGCGATGGCCGCCAGGAAGACCGGCGTGGCCAGGACGATGATCTGCGCGCTGGTCACACCCACCCCGTCAGTCCACCGCGCCGCGCGCGTCGACGCGCCACACCGACTCGACGACGCCGGCCTCGAGGCCGCCGCGCACGCCGACCAGGTGGTCGTGCAGGTTGACCGTCGGGTCGCAGTGGCCGGGCACGAGCCAGAGCGTCTCGCCCAGCGCCGGCAGCGGCGCGCCCGGGGCGCGCGGCTTGATCACCGCGTGCTCGTCGTTGGCACCGCTGCACAGCAGGTCGTCGCGCTGCCAGACCGTCGGCAGGCCGGACTCGATCGCGTGCGACTTGTGGCCCGCATCGACGACGACGTGACCGAGACTCGCGCTCATCACCTGCGCCTTGACGAACAAGGCCTGCTCGAAGCGCGGTGCGTGCGGATCGGCCTCGTTGCGCGCGTAGTCGGCGTCGCCGAAGGCGTAGCTGCCGGGCTGGAGTTCGCCGTAGACGCCGCTGGTCGTCTCGAAGCGGAAGCTCCCGCTGCCGGCGCCGGTGACCAGCGGGCAAGCGATGCCCAAAGCCGTGATTGCCGCGCGCGCCGCGACGACGACGTCGACCGCGTGCCGGATCGCGGCCTCGCGCTCGGCCACGCCCCGGAAGTGCTGGGCGCTGCCGTGGTAGGCCTGCAGGCCCGCAAAGCGCAACCCGGCGTGCGCGACGACCTGGCGCGCCAGGGCCCCGGCCTGCGCCGGCGCGACGCCGCAGCGGCCCTGGCCGACGTCGACCTCGATGAAGACATCGACCGCGCTGCCGGCCTCGCGGACCGCCAGCGCGAGCCGCTCGATGGCCATGACGTTGTCGACCGCGATCGCCAGTTTCACGTCGCGCGCCAGCCGGGCCAGGCGGGCCAGCTTGGAGGGCGCCACGACCTGGTTGCTGACGTAGATGTCGCGCACGCCGCCGGCGGCCATCGCCTCGGCCTCGCCGGTCTTCTGCACGCACACGCCGACCGCGCCGAGCGCGACCTGCCGCAGCGCCACGGCCGCGCACTTGTGCATCTTGGCGTGGGGGCGCAGCCGCATGCCGCGCTCGCGCGCGAAGCCGGCCATGCGCTGCAGGTTGCGCTCGAAGGCATCGAGGTCGATCACGAGCGCCGGCGTGTCGATCGCCGCGACGGCGTCGCCGGTCCGGGCCGGGTCGCTGCGCATCACATCGTCGCGGTTCAGGCGGCGTGGCCGACGCGGTCGGTCGCCGGGGTCGCGCCGTGCGCCTGGTCGAGCGAGCCGTCGCTGAACTCGTCGTGCTCGGCGCCGTCGAGGTGCGAGGTGTCGCTCCAGCCGACCAGGGTGAAGCCGTCCGGCGTGTACAGCAGCCGGTTGACGGCCGTGTTGCCGAGCTGCCAGGTGCGCGTCGCACCGAGATCGATGCGCGCGGCAGCGCGGTAGAGGCAGTCCATGACGCCGCCGTGCGCCACGAGCGCGATCGTCTCGCCCGGGTGCCGGCTCGCGAGACGCGCGGCCGAGGCGACCGCGCGCTCGTAGAACTGCCGCAAGGTCTCGCCGCCCTCGGGCGCGAACTCGGGGTCGCGGGCGCGCCAGCGCGCGCTCTCGGCCGGGAAGTGGGTCTCGATCTCGGCCCAGGTGCGGCCCTCGAAACGGCCGAAGCCGCGCTCGCGCAGGCCGCGGTCGGTCTGCACCGGCAGGCCGCTGGCGCCGGCGATCGCCAGCGCCGTGTCGTGGGCCCGGGCCAGGTCGCTGCTGTAGACGTGCTGCAGGCCCTCGCCGGCCAGCGCCGCCGCGGCCCGCGCGGCCTGCCAGCGCCCCTTGGCATTGAGGCCGACGTCGAGCTGGCCCTGGATGCGCGTGTCGACGTTCCAGGCCGTCTCGCCGTGGCGGATGGCGAAGACGCGCGTCGGCTCGCTCATCCCGCGAGCCGCGCGTTCAGCGTGTAGGTCCCGCTGAAGCTCGCTTCGGCCAGCACGTGGCCGCGCATCGCCTCGCGCGCCTGCGCACCGGTGAAGCTGCCCTCGACCGGCAGCCGGGCGAGGTCCAGCGCGTAGAGCGTGAACACGTAGCGGTGCAGCAGCGCATCGTTGAAGGGCGGGAAGGGTCCGTCGTAGCCGTGGTAGTTGCCGCTCATGTCGGCGTTGGCGGCGAACCAGCCGGTGTAGTCGTTCAGTCCCTGGCGTGCACCGTGCAGGCTGGCCGGGCCGGACTTGCCGCGCGGCGTGAAGCCGCGACTGAATTCGCCCTCGGCCAGGCCGGTCAGCGTCGGCGGCAGGTCGACCAGCACCCAGTGGAAGAAGTCGACGCGCGGCAGCTCGGCCGGCACCTCGCGGCCCGGCTGGTTGACGTCGTCGCCGCGGCTGGGGACGTCGGGATCGTGGCAGATCAACGCCAGGCTCTTCGTGCCCGGCGGCATGCCGCTCCAGGCGAACTGCGGCGAGACGTTGTCGGAGAAGGTGACCGTGGTCGCCGGGTCGGGCTTGCCGGCCGCATGGCGCGCCGGGATGCGCGCGCCTTCGGTCCAGCTGGTGCTGGTGAGCTTCATGGGGGTCTCCTGGTCGACGGCGCTCAGACGCCCCAGACGATGGACTGGTCGGCGGCCTGGGCGCGCTTCATCATCTCGACCAGCGGCCAGGCGCGCTGCCGCAGGCCGACCGCGGGGCGCGGCGGCGGCGTGCGCCCGGCAGCGCGGGCCTCGGCCTCGGCCTGCGCGCGCGCGGTCTCGTCGGCCTGGATCGCGGCCTCGATCGCGCCGATGGCCGCCGACAACTGGGCGGCCTCGAAGATGCCCTGCGCCGACGGCTCGCGGCCGGCAGCCTTCAGCACCTGCGCGCCGACCGGCTCGGTCATCACCACGTCGCCGGCGGCCTTGGACTTGAACTTGTAGATCATGATGGGGTGTGCTCAGTCGCGATAGACATGATCGCGCTGGAAGGGGTAGGACGATTGTGCCCCGCGCAGCGGCCCCGCCTGCAACTGGCCGCCCGGCCGGATCGCCAGCAACTGGTGCAGCCCCATCCAGCCGCGCTCGAAGCCCATCGCGCTGCCGGCGAGGTAGAGCCGGTAGGCCCGCACCACCTTGTCGCCGGTGATCGCGCGGGCCTCGTCGAGGTGCGCCTCCAGCGCGTCGCTCCAGGCCCACAGCGTGCGTGCGTAGTGCGGACGCAGGTTCTCGACGTCCACGGTCTCGAGACCGGCCTCGGCCATCGCGGCCATCACGGCCGACACGTGGACCAGCTCGCCGCCGGGAAAGATGTAGCGCTCGACGAAGTCGCCGATGCCCCCGCCGAGCTGGGTGTTGTGCAGCCCGCCCGCGGTGATCCCATGGTTGAGCAGCAGGCCGCCGGGGGCCAGCAGGCGCCGCAGCTTGTCGAAGTAGCCGGGCAGCCGCGCATGGCCGACGTGCTCGAACATGCCGATCGAGGCGATCTTGTCGTAGGGACCGCCACCGGCACCGTGATCGGGCAGGTCGCGGTAGTCGCACAAGGCCACGCTGACGCGCCCCGCGAGGCCGCGCTCGGCGATCAGGCGCTGCACGTGCGCATGCTGCTGCACCGACAGCGTGATGCCGTGGGCCCGCACGCCGTAGTGCTCGGCCGCCCACAGCAGCAGCGCGCCCCAGCCGGCACCGACATCGAGCAGCCGCTCGCCCGGGCGCAGCATCAGCTTGCGGCAGATCAGGTCGAGCTTGGCCTCCTGCGCCGCGGCCAGCGTGGTCACGCCCTGGCGCCAGTAGGCGCAGGAGTAGACCCGTCGCGGATCCAGCCACAGCGCGTAGAAGTCGTTCGAGACGTCGTAGTGGAACGCGATCTGCTCGCGGTCGCGCTGCGGGGCGTGGCGCGCGTGCGAGCGCCGCGCCTGCACCAGCCGCGACCACCAGCGCGCGCGGCTGCCGGCGTCGGCCAGCGCGGTCGGATCGCCCGGCAGCAGCGCACCGGCGACCTCGGCGACGTCGCGCATCGCGCCTTCGATCTCGACCTGGCCCTCGACATGACCACGGGCCAGCACGCCGACCTGGCCGCGGGCCAGTGCCGGCAGGAGCCGCGCGTCGAGGATCCGCAGCGTGACGGCGGGGCGGTCGGCACCGAAGGCCAGGCCGCCGGGCAGCTCGAGCCGCGTGCGCACCGGCAACGTCGCCGCGCGTGCCGACAGGGCGGCCAGCCAGCGCCGGGGCGATGCGCCGCCGCGCGGAGCGCCGGCCAGGGCCGGCGAGGACAGAGGCTCCAGTTGGTTCATCGGTCATGAACTCCTGCCGCTATGCTTGCCGCGAATTTAGCCTCATCGCGAAGCGCGCGCATTGCCCTAGCCTATGAAACTGATACGCCATGGCGCCCCGGGGCGCGAGAAACCCGGCCTCGTCGACGCCGACGGCCGCCTGCGCGATCTGTCGGGCGTGACGCCGCATCTCGACCTGCCCACCTTGGGCCTGGCCGGGCTGGCGAAGTTGCGCCGGATCGCGCCGGAATCGTTACCGCTGGTGCGGGGCACGCCGCGTCTCGGCGTGCCCTACAGCGGCATCAGCAAGTTCGTGGCCATCGGTCTGAACTACGTCGACCACGCGGCCGAGGCCGGCATGCGCGTGCCGACCGAGCCCATCGTCTTCATGAAGGCGACGACCTGCATCACCGGGCCGGACGATCCGATCGAGTTGCCGCCGGGCTCGCTGAAGACCGACTGGGAGGTCGAGCTCGGCGTCGTGATCGGCAAGACCGCCAAGCGGGTGACCGAGGCCGACGCGCTGTCGCACGTCGCCGGCTACTGCGTGGTCAACGACGTGAGCGAGCGCGCATGGCAGACCGAGCGCGGCGGCACCTGGGACAAGGGCAAGGGCTTCGACAGCTTCGGCCCGATCGGGCCCTGGCTGGTGACGCCCGACGAGGTGCCGGACCCGCAGGCCCTGGACCTGTGGCTGGACGTGAACGGCGCGCCGCGCCAGCGCGGCAGCACGGCGAAGATGGTGTTCACCGTGGCCCAGCTGGTCGCCTACGTGAGCCAGTGCATAACGCTGCTGCCGGGCGACATCATCGCCACCGGCACGCCACCCGGCGTGGGCATGGGCATCAAGCCCGCGCCGCAGTTCCTGAAGGTCGGCGACGTCGTGCGCCTGGGGGTGGCCGGGCTCGGCGCCCAGCGTCAGGTGGTCGTCGCCGGTTGAGCGCGGCTCAGGCCGCCAGCTTGAAGACCTTGACGACCTCGGTCAGCTTCAGCGACTGATCGCGCAGCGACTGCGAGGCCGCCGCCGCCTGCTCGACGAGCGCGGCGTTCTGCTGGGTCGAGCTGTCCATCTGCTCGATCGCATGGTTGACGGTCTCGATGCCCGAGCTCTGCTCGCGGCTGGCAACGCTGATCTCGCCCATGATGTGGGTCACCTGGCGCACGCTGGCGAGGATCTCGTCCATCGTCGCGCCGGCCTGGTTGACCAGCTTGGCGCCGGTGTCGACCTTGTCGACCGAGTCGCCGATCAGCGCCTTGATCTCCTTGGCCGCCGCCGCGCTGCGCTGAGCAAGGTTGCGCACCTCGCCCGCGACGACCGCGAAGCCGCGGCCCTGCTCGCCGGCGCGCGCCGCTTCCACGGCCGCGTTCAGCGCGAGGATGTTGGTCTGGAAGGCGATGCCGTCGATGACGCCGATGATGTCGGCGATCTTGCGGGCGGCGCTGTTGATCTCGCTCATCGTCGCCACGACCTGGGTCATCACCTCGCCGCCGCGGCTGGCCACGTCGCTGGCGGTCGTGACGAGCTGGTTGGCCTGTTGCGCGTTGTCGGCGTTCTGGCGTACGGTCGACGTCAGCTGCTCCATCGAGCTGGCGGTCTGCTGCAGGCCGCTGGCCTGGGTCTCGGTACGGACGCTGAGGTCGGTGTTGCCGGAGGCGATCTCCTGCGAGGCCACCGACACCTGCTCGGCCGACTCGCGCACCTGGGTGATCGTGGTCTGCAGCTTCTTGCGCATCGTGTTGAGCTCGTGGTTCAGCCAGGCGATCTCGTCGCGGCCGCTCGACGAGATCTTGGTGACCAGGTCGCCGGCCGCCACGCGGCTGACCGACGCGACGATTGCCTCGACCGGCTTGCGCACCGCCTCGCGCACCATCCAGCCGAGGGCGGCGCCGATGAGCGCGGCCCCGGCCACGAAGCCGGCGACCAGCCACAGGGCCTGCGCGGCTTCGCGCTTCAGCGCATCTGCCTTGGCAACGAGGGCCGGGTCCGAGATCCCGGCCAGCAGGGCCTGGGTATCGGCCGCGATGTCACGAATGACGAAGACGCTGACAGCGCCCAGCCCCAGCATCATCAGGACCATCAGCGCAAAGCCCGCGGCGATGCGGGTCGTCAGTCGGTAGTTCAGCAGGTTGAACAAGGCGTTCTCCTCGCGTCGTTGTTCGTGGCGGTCGGGCCGCACCCTTCCCACCCCCCAGAGGCAGGAACCTGCTGCCAATATCGGCGCAACGACGCTCGGCTGAAGGCCGGATCAGCGCCGGCCATCCCTTCCAGTTCCGGCGACCCGCGCTCAGCGCTCGATGCGGGTGGACAGCACGATCGCCGAGGTGGTGCGCTCGACGCCGTCGAGCGCACCGATGCGGTCGATCAGGGCGTCCAGTTCCTGGATCGAGGGCGCCGCCACGACGGCCAGGAGGTCGAAGACCCCGCTGACGGAATGCAGGCTGCGCACCTCGGGAATGCGGCGCAGCGCGGCTTCGATGGCGCCGGTCTGCTTGGGGCCGGCCGTCACCATGACGTGGGCGCGCACCAGTGCCGCCTCGACCGCGTCGTCGACCCGGACCGTGTAGCCGGCGATGACGCGCCCCCGCTCGAGGCGCTCGATGCGGCTTTGCACCGTGGTGCGCGACAGGCCGAGCGCGCGCGCCAGCTCCGCGGTGGAGCGGCGGGCGTTCTCGCGCAGCAGCGCCAGCAGGGCTCGATCGGTCGGGTCAATAGTCGTCATTTTGCTGACTGCTTGGCTTTGATTTGACGAATTGTGCTCGTCGCATCGTCATTCTTCCAGCTGCATTTGGCCGACGATCGCTGGACACTGGGGCCTCGTGAACCGGCCGGAGGCCTCATGCATTCCATCCTTGTCCTCGGCGGCGGCAAGATCGGCGCGGTGGTGGCCGAGTTGCTCGCCCATGCCCGTACCGACGGCCAGCCCGACTACCGCGTGACGCTGGCGGACCGCAGCGAAGCGGCCCTGGCCGGGGCGCCGCGGCACCCGCAGATCGACACCCGCGTCCTCGACGTGACGGACACGGCCGCGCTGCAAGGGGCTCTGCAAGGTCGCTATGCGGTGCTGAGCGCCCTGCCCTACATGCTGACGGTCCGCGTTGCCGAGGCCGCCCGCAAGGCGGACTGCCACTACCTGGACCTGACCGAGGACGTCGCGGCGACACGGCGCATCCGCGAGATCGCCGACGGCGCGTCGCGCGCCTTCATCCCGCAGTGCGGCCTGGCGCCGGGCTTCATCAGCATCGTCGCGGCCGATCTGGCGCGACGCTTCGACACGCTGGACTCGGTGCGCATGCGGGTCGGCGCGTTGCCGACCTTCCCGAGCAACTCGCTGAACTACAACCTGACCTGGAGCACCGAGGGCGTCATCAACGAGTATTGCGAGCCCTGCGAAGCCATCGTGGACGGCCGGCGCGTCGCCGTCCCGGCCCTGGAAGAGCGCGAGGAGTTCTCGCTCGACGGCGTGCTGTATGAGGCTTTCAACACCTCCGGCGGCCTGGGCACCCTGTGCGAGACGCTCGAAGGCAAGGTCCGCACGCTGAACTACCGGACCATCCGCTACCCCGGCCATGCGGCCGTGATGAAGACGCTGCTGCACGACCTGAAGCTGAAGGACCGCCGCGAACTGTTCAAGGACATCCTCGAGAACGCGCTGCCGGCGACGACGCAGGACGTCGTGATCGTCTTCGTCACCGCTGCCGGCGTGCGCGTCGACGAGCAGGGCCAGCGCCGCTTCCTGCAGGACACCGTGGTCCGCAAGGTCTACAGCCGCCCGCTGCACGGCACGACGCACAGCGCCATCCAGATCACCACCGCGTCGGCGCTGTGCGCGATGCTCGACCTGCTGCGCGAGGGCGCGCTGCCGGCGCGCGGCTTCGTGCGGCAGGAGGATGTCGCGCTCGATCGCTTCCTGGCCAACCGCTACGGCGCCGCCTACGCCGAGGAGCCGGCGACGCCAGGGCGACTGGCCGCCTGAGCAGGCCGCCGGCGCTGGTCAGACCGGCGTGGCGCTGGCCGCCTTGACGCGGTCCATCACGAAGCTGGTCTTGCAGTCCTCGACGCTCGGGTGCTTGAGCAGCGTGTCCATGATGAAGCGCGAGTAGTGCGCCATGTCCGCGACCACCACGCGCAGCAGGTAGTCCATCTCGCCGGTCAGCGCGACGCACTCGACGACCTCCGGCCAGGCCTGGACCGAGGCCTTGAAGAGATCCATCGGGTTGCGCTTGTGCGACTCGGTGTGCTTCTCCAGGCGCACGTTGATGTAGGCCGTGAGGCCGAGGCCGACCCGCTCCGGCGGTACGATGGCGACGTAGCCGGCAATGGCGCCGGCTTCCTCGAGGCGCTTGACGCGACGCAGGGTCGCCGAGGCGGACAGTTGCACCTCCACCGCAAGCTGGTCGTAGGTGGCGCGTCCGTTGGCCTGCAAGGCGCGAAGGATCCGCCGATCCATGTTGTCGAGCTGGATTCGAGCCTCCATTCTTGTGATTCTGCAGGATTCATGCGCCTCAGTCCACGAGCGAGCCTGAAGTCGCAGCAAACCTGCGCGCCCTGGCCTATACAGTGCTTGCGTCCGGCTCGGCCGAGATTCGCGCGAAAGGCGGCAGCATGCAATTCACCCCCTGGGACAACCCGATGGGCACCGACGGCTTCGAGTTCATCGAGTACGCCGCGCCGGACCCGGCCGCGATGGGCGCGCTGTTCGAGCGCATGGGCTTCACGCCGATCGCCCGCCACCGCCACAAGAACGTGCTGCTCTACCGCCAGGGCGAGATCAACTTCATCGTCAATGCCGAGCCGGACTCCTTCGCGCAACGCTTCGCGCGCCTGCACGGGCCGAGCATCTGCGCCATCGCCTTCCGCGTGAAGGACGCCCGCCTGGCCTACGAGCGCGCGCAGTCTCTGGGCGCCTGGGGCTACGCCGGCACCGCGGGCCCGGGCGAGCTGAACATCCCGGCCA
>CAZUUU010000097.1:0-11794 GCA_964622685.1 uncultured Methylibium sp. | reverse complement strand
GACCTGCTGATCGACGTCGCCGCGTCGGGCGAGAACGTCGTCGAGCGCGAGGGGCTGAGCGTGCGCCACCCGGCGCGCTTCGTCCTGGTCGGCAGCGGCAATCCCGAGGAAGGCGAGCTGCGGCCGCAGCTCCTCGATCGCTTCGGCCTGTCGGTGGAGGTGAAGACGCCCGAGGACCTGGCGACGCGCGTCGAGGTCGTCAAGCGCCGCGATGCCTTCGAGCGCGGGCCCGAGGACTTCGTCGCGCGCTGGAAGAAGGACGACGAGCGCCTGCGCCGCCGCATCGCCGCCGCGCGCGAGCGCCTGGCCACGACGCGCGTGGCCGACGCCGTGCTGGAGCGTGCGGCGCGGCTGTGCATGGCGCTCGGCACCGACGGCCTGCGCGGCGAGCTGACGCTGGTGCGCGCTTCGCGGGCCCTGGCGGCGCTGGACGGCGACGACGAGGTCGGCGTCCCGCACCTGCGGCGCATCGCTGCGCCGGCCCTGCGGCACCGCCTGCGGCGCAACCCGCTCGACGACACCGGCTCGACGGTGCGCGTCGAGCGCGCGGTGGCCGAACTCTTCGGCGCCTGAACGAGCATGGACGAGTCGGACGCGGCGCTCGTGGCGGCGCTGTTCGCCGTCGACCCGGTGGGCACCGGCGGCGTCGCGCTGCGCGCGGCGGCCGGCGCGCCGCGGCAGGCCTGGATCGACGGCGTGCGCGCACTGTTGCCGCCGGGCATGCCATGGCGGCGCGTGCCCCTCCATGTCGATGACGATCGCCTGCTGGGCGGCCTGGATCTGGGCGCGAGCCTGCAGGCCGGTCGACCGGTCGGGCAGTCGGGACTGCTGGCACAGACCGACGGCGGCGTGCTCGAGCTGGCGATGGCCGAACGCATCGGCGCTTCGACGCTGGCCCGACTGACCGCCTCGATGGACACGCAGGAGGTCGTCGTCGCGCGCGACGGCCTGGCCGCGCGCCAGCCGGCGCGCCTGGGCATCGTTGCGCTGGACGAAGGCCTGGCTGACGACGAGCGGCTGGCACCGGCGCTGCTCGATCGCCTGGCGTTCCACATCGAAGTCGACGCGATGCCGGCCGGCACGCCGGCGTCGGACCGCGCGGGCATCGAATGTGCGCGGCAGCAGCTGGCCGCCGTTGCCGTCGACGATGCGACCTTGCACAGTCTTTGTGCCGCGGCCCTGGCGCTCGGCATCGACTCGGCGCGTGCCTGTCTGCTGGCACTGCGCGTCGCGCGCGCTGCGGCGGCGCTCGACGGCGCAGCGCGTGTCGACGAATCGCATGCTGCCCTGGCGGCACGCCTGGTGCTGGCGCCGCGGGCCACGCGACTGCCGACCGACGAGGCCGCGGCGCCCGAGGAAGCACCGCCGCCCGCGCAGGACGACGACGGCGAGGCGCCGTCCGGTGAAGCGCTGCGTGATGCGCCGCTCGAGGACCAGGTGCTGGCCGCGGCGCAGGCCGCGATTCCCGCCGGCCTGCTGGCGGCCCTGCAATCCGGCGACCTGGCCCGCAGCCGCGCCGGCACCGTCGGGCGCAGCGGCGCGGCGCGGCGCAGTTGCCTGCACGGACGCCCGGTCGGGTCGGCGCGTGGCGATCCGCGCGGCGGGGCGCGCCTGGACCTGCTGGCCACGCTGCGCGCGGCCGCACCCTGGCAGCGCCTGCGGCAACCGGCGGCTGCTCCGTCGGCACGCGTCCAGGTCCGCCGCGAGGACTTCCGCGTCCGCCGCTTCCAGCAGCGCAGCGAGACGACGACCATCTTCGCGGTCGACGCCTCGGGATCGGCCGCGCTGCATCGGTTGGCCGAGACCAAGGGCGCGGTCGAACTGCTGCTCGCCGACTGCTACGTGCGTCGCGATCGCGTCGCGGTGCTGGCCTTCCGCGGACGCGGCAGCGAGCTGCTGCTGCCGCCGACGCGATCGCTCGTGCGTGCCAAGCGCAGCCTGGCGGGACTGCCCGGCGGTGGGGGCACGCCGCTCGCGTCGGGCATCGAGGCGGCCGCGGCGCTGGCCGATGCGGAGCGCCGTCGCGGCATCACGCCGGTGATCGTGATCCTGACCGACGGTCGTGCGAACGTGACGCGCAGCGGCGCGCCGGGGCGCGAGGCGGCGGCCGAGGAGGCGCTGCTGGCGGCGCGGCAACTGCGAGCGACGATGCTGCGCACCTTGCTGATCGACACCTCGCCGCACCCCCAGCCGCAGGCGCGCGAACTGGCGCGGGCGATGGGCGCAAGCTACCTGCCGTTGCCGCATGCCGAGGCGGCGGAGATGTCGCGCGCCGTGCGGGCTGCCGCGCCGCCGGCCCGATGAAGCGGTGATGACATGGCCGGCACCGGCCTGGTCTGGGAACGCGACGGCCGCGATTGGCCGCACCGTGACGCCAGCCGCTTCGTCGACGCGGGCGGGCTGCGCTGGCACGTGCAGCTCGTGGGCCGCGGGCCGTCGCTGCTGCTGATCCACGGAACCGGAGCGTCGACACATTCCTGGCGCGGCCTGATGCCGCTGCTGGCGCGGCACTTCGAGGTCGTCGCCGTTGACCTGCCCGGGCATGCCTTCACGCAGGCACCGCCGACGACCGAAGGCTTCAGCTTGCCGGGCATCGCCAGTGCGCTCGGTGCCTTGCTGAAAGCCCTGCAGCGCTCGCCGCAGGTCGTGGTCGGCCACTCCGCCGGCGCGGCGATCGGCGTGCGGATGTGCCTCGACGGCCATGCGTCGCCGGACGTCCTGGTCGGCCTCAATGGTGCCTGGCTGCCCTTCGGCGGCGCGGCAGGCACATGGTTCTCGGCGGCGGCGCGCCTGCTGGCCGCCACGCCGATCCTGCCGCGCCTCTTCGCCTGGGGTGCCAGCGAGCCGCAGCGCGTCCGGCGGCTGATCGAGCAGACCGGCTCGCGGCTCGACGACGAGGGCCTGGCGTTCTACGCGCGCCTGGTGCGCGAGCCGGCGCATGCCGCCGCCGCGCTGCAGATGATGGCGCGCTGGGACCTGGCCGCGCTGCAGCGCGACGTCCGTCGCCTGCGGCCCGCGCTGACGCTGGTGGTCGGGAGCCGCGACCTCGCGGTATCGCCGGCGCAGTCGCAGCGGATGACGGCCCTGTTGCCGGCCGCCGAACTGGTCACGCTGCCGGGCCTGGGCCATCTGGCGCACGAAGAAAGGCCGGAGTGGCTGGCCGACACGATCCACGCCGCAGCGGGACGGTTGGCGAGAGATGTCGGATCAGATGACATATCGATTGTCACGTCGACTGGACACTCCTAAGATCGCGCCATGTTGGCCGTGCCGCTCGTCCCCCCGTTGCTCGCCCCGCCGGCGGCCCGGCCTGCCGAGCGCCCGCATGCCATCGTCATCGGCAGCGGATTCGGTGGCCTGGCGGCCGCCGTCCGCCTGGGCGCGCGCGGCTACCGCGTCAGCGTGCTCGAGAAGCTCGACGCGCCGGGCGGCCGCGCCTACGTGCATCGCCAGGACGGCTACACCTTCGACGCCGGACCGACGGTGATCACCGCGCCCTTCCTGCTCGAGGAGCTGTGGGCGCTCGCCGGCCGTCGCCTCGCCGACGACATCGACCTGCGGCCGGTCACGCCCTTCTACCGGATCCGCTTCGACGACGGGAGCAGCTTCGACTACACCGGCGACGCCGCCGCGATGCGCGCCGAGGTCGCGCGCCTGTCGCCGCGCGACGTCGAGGGCTACGAGCGCTTCCTGAAGGCCAGCCAGGCGATCTACGAGGTCGGCTTCGAGCAGCTGGGCGACCAGCCCTTCGATTCGTGGGCCGACATGGCGCGGGTGCTGCCGGCGCTGCTGCGGCTCGAGGGCTATCGCACCGTGTACGCGCTGGCCTGCAAGCATGTCACCGACCCCAAGCTGCGGGTCGTGCTGACCTTCCAGTCGCTGCTGGTCGGCGGCAATCCCTTCGCGACCACCTCGGTCTACTGCCTGATCGCCTTCCTCGAGCGGCGCTTCGGCGTGCACTTCGCGATGGGCGGGACCGGCAGCCTCGTGCAGGGTCTGGTCAAGCTGATCGAGGGGCAGGGCGGCAGCGTGCAGTGCGGGCAGGCCGTGGCCGAGATCACGGTCGAGCACGGACGCGCGAGCGGCGTGCGGCTGGCCTCTGGCCAGCGGCTGTCGGCCGACGTCGTCGTGTCCAACGCCGATTCGGCGACGACCTACCGCCACCTGCTGCCCGGCGTGAAGCGCCGACGCTGGACCGACCGGCGCATCGAGAAGGCGCGCTACTCGATGAGCCTCTTCGTCTGGTACTTCGGCACGCGGCGCCAGTACCCGGACGTCGCGCACCACACCATCCTGCTCGGCCCTCGCTACCGCGAGCTGCTGGCGGACATCTTCGACCGCAAGCGGCTGGCCGAGGACTTCAGCCTCTACCTGCACCGACCCACCGCGACCGACCCCGCCATGGCGCCTGCAGGTTGCGACGCCTTCTACGTGCTCTCGCCGGTCCCGCACCTGCAGAGCGGCACGGACTGGTCGGTCGAGGCGGAGCGCTACCGCCAGCGCATCGAGCGTCATCTCGAAGCGACGCTGTTGCCGGGACTCTCCGGCCAGATCGCGACCTCGCGCCTGCTGACGCCGCAGGACTTCCAGGATCGCCTGTCGTCGTTTCGCGGTGCGGCCTTCGGGCTGGAGCCGGTGCTGACGCAGAGCGCGTGGTTCCGGCCTCACAACCGCAGCGAAGAGGTCGACCGGCTCTATCTCGTGGGCGCGGGCACGCATCCCGGTGCCGGCCTGCCCGGCGTGCTGTCCTCGGCGCGCATCCTCGACAAGGTGGTTCCCGATGCAGACGTTGTCCTTGCCGCCCGTGCCCGCGCTCCGGCCTGACGCCGACGCCGACCTGGCGGCCTGCCGTGCCTCGCTGCGGCACGGATCGCGCAGCTTCTTCGCCGCGTCACTGCTGCTGCCGCCGTCGGTGCGCGCACCAGCCTCGGCGCTCTACGCCTTCTGCCGCCTGGCCGACGACGCGGTGGACGGCGACGACGTGGGCCACGGAGCCGTCGATCGCCTGAGCGAGCGGCTCGATCGCGTCTACGCCGGCACCCCGGCCCCGATCGCCGCCGACCGCGCGCTGGCCGTCGTGGTGGCGCGCCATCGCATCCCGCGCGCGCTGCCCGAGGCCTTGCTCGACGGCTTTCGCTGGGATGCCGCAGGGCGCCGCTACGAGACCCTCGACGCGCTGCAGGACTACGCGGCGCGCGTGGCCGGCAGCGTCGGCGCGATGATGGCCTTGCTGATGGGCGTGCGGTCCGCCGAAGGCCTGGCGCGGGCCTGCGACCTGGGCGTGGCGATGCAACTGTCCAACATCGCGCGCGACGTCGGCGAGGACGCGCGCATGGGCCGCCTCTACCTGCCGCACCAGTGGCTGCTGCAGGCCGGCATCGATCCCGAGGCCTGGCTGGCGCAGCCGGCCTTCAGCCCGGCGCTCGGCACGGTGGTTGCGCGGCTGCTCGATGCGGCCGACGGCTTGTACCGGCGCGTCGGCGACGGCGTGGCCGAGCTGCCGCTGGCCTGCCGGCCCGGCATCAATGCGGCGCGTTTCCTCTACGCCGACATCGGGCACGAGGTCTCGCGGCGCGGGCTCGACTCGGTCTCGCAGCGGGCCCGCGTGTCGCGCGGGCGCAAGGCGCAGCTGTTGCTGCAGGCGATGCTGGCCTTGTGGCCCGGTCGCGGCGAGGCCCCCGATGCCTGCCTGCCCTGCAACCGCTTCCTCGTCGACGCGGCGGCGATGCCGGCGTCGGCGCGCGGTCCGGCGCCGTGGCAGCTGGTGCGGCGCTTCGTGCGCGTCATCGAGCTGTTCGAGGAACTCGAACGGCGCGAGCGCGGCCTGCAAGCGGCCTTGCGATGAGCCCCGCGGTGCTGGCCTCGCTCGAGGCCTTCATCGTGCTGGGGGTGGTGCTCGGCCTGGCGATCTGGCAGCTGGTGTCGGTGCGCCGCGAGATCGCACGCGACCGCGAACGCGAGCGCAGGCAGCGCGAAGCGGAAGGATCCGCCGGCGACTGACCGCCCGCGGCCGTCAGCCAACCCGGCGCGGCATGCGAAACGGCAGCAGGGCCTGCACCCAGCGCTGCGAGAAGCGATCGAGCGCGAGGCTTTCGTGCATCGCCGTGGCGGGTGCGCCGAGCCACTGCGTCTCGACCAGCGAGCGGGCGTAGAAAGGCGCGTCCTCGAGCGTTCGCAGCACACGGGCCGTGCCCTCGCTGCGCGTGCCGCGCGCCACGCGCCAGGCCGACGGCGGCAGCGCGATGCGGCGAGGCGCCTCGACCTCTTGCGCGCCGCCGCGCGCGTCGAAGCGCAGGACCAGCGAGGTGGCGTGCCCGTCGCGGGCTTCGACGTCGTAGAGCACCGCCGCGCCGTCGCGCGGCAGCGCCGTCCGCGACCAGTCCCAGCGCACGAAGTCGGCCTCCAGCGGCGCGTCGCCGCGGTTGGCGTCGAAGTAACCCGGGCCCGACCAGCGCAGCGCCGGTGCGGCCATCTCGACCTCGACGCGCGCGCTCGGCGCGATCGGCTGCCACCGATGGCGACCCGCTGCATCGAGCGGGTGGTCTCCGGTCGGTAGCGAACGGGGATGCACGCGCACCCGGCCGCGCAGGCGCGACGGCCAGGGCACGGTCCACTCGTCGATGTCGATCGACAGCGCGTCGCCGTCCCAGCGCAGGGCGCTGGGCCCGATCTGCAGCGTCGTGGCGTCGCGTGCCAGGCTGCGGCGGCCGCGCTCCGTCATCGTCCAGCGCTTGCCGGCCGGACCGTAGAGCGAGACGTTGATCGCGCAGTGATCCAGAGGGTCCGCGGCCGGCGTGCGCCGGCGGGCGGCCGCGTAGTAGGGCGAGAACACGCTGCCGAGGAAGGCGATCACCGTCAGGCCGTGCAGGCCGTCGTCGCTCAGCGCGTCGACATACCACCAGGCATAGCCGCCGGCGGCGACGTCGAGATCGAAGTGCGGGCCCGTGCCAGGTCCTGGGCGATGCAGTCGGCCGCGAGATGCCCCGACAGCGTCGCCATCGGCAGGCCCGGCCCCGGGTGCGTGCTGCCGCCCGCCAGGTACAGGCCCGGGATGCGGCTGCGGGAGCCGCAGCGCGTGAACGCCGCCTTCCAGCCGTGCGAGGCCGGGCCGTAGAGGGCTCCGCCCGTCGCCGGGAACAGGCGCTCGAAGTCGCTCGGCGTCGTCATCGTGCAGTCCGGTCGATCGGGCTGCAGCGTCAGCCCGCAACGCGCGAGGGTCTGGAAGGTCTGTCGTTCGCATGCTTCGATCTCCTCAGAACTCAGGCGGCGTGCGTCGCCGATGGGCGGCGCGTTGACGAGGCAGAGCAGTCGCTCCGGACCATCGGGGGCGGCGCCGGTCGCGGCATCGCGATCCTGCGCGCAGACGTAGACCGTCGGTGCCGACGGCAGTCGGCGGCGCACGACGAGATCGTCGAACTCGGCGGCGTAGTCGCCCGAGAAGAACACCGAGTGCCGCAGCAGCGGAAAGCCCTCGGTGCGCGCCACGAGGTTCCAGGTCAGCGCCGAGAGCGAGCGCTGCGCACGCGCTTGCGGCGGCACGGCGCGCGTGGCGGCATCGCCCAGCAAGGCGGCGGCGAGGGCCGCCACGTCGCCGTTGAAGACGACGGCATCGGCGTCGACGACTTCGCCGTCGGCAAGGCGGACGCCCACGACGCGGCCGGCCCGCAGCACGATGTCGCGGGCCTCGCAGCGGCAGCGCAGGCGGGCGCCGCGCTGCTGCGCGAGCGTGGCGACGGCCCGTGCCACGGCCTGCATGCCACCGTCGACCAGCCACACCCCGTCCTGCTCGACGTGCGCGACCAGCATCAGCGTGGCCGGTGCCAGGAAGGGCGAGGCGCCGCAGTAGGTCGCGTAGCGCCCGAAGAGCTGCTGCAGGCGCGGATCGCGGAAGTGATCACCCAGCGCGCGCCACAGGCTCGTGAACGGCGAGATGCCCATCAGGGCCGGCAGGCCGCGCAGGCCGTGGCGCGCCGCCAGGCCCCAGGGCGTGGTCTTGCCGGCGCGCAGGTAGGAGTCGGCCAGCGCGTCGTAGGTGCGGCGGGCGCGCGCGCAGAAGTCTAGGTAGCCGCGTGCCTCGGCGGCACCGGCGAAGTGCCCGATCGCATCGGCCGATCGGCCGACGTCGGCATGCAGGTCGAGGCGCTCGTCGGCGCTCCACGCGTGCCGTGCCAGCAGGTCGGCCGGCAGCAGGCGCAGGTGCCGCTCCAGCCGTTCGCCGCAGCGGTCGAACAGGGCCTCGAAGACCCAGCGCATCGTCAGCACGGTCGGGCCGGCGTCCAGTTGCCGGCCGGCGACGGTCACCTGGCGCAGCTTGCCGCCCGGCGTTGCCGCGCGCTCCAGCACCACGACGTCCAGGCCACGATGGGCGAGCTCCAGCGCGGCGGCAAGGCCGCCGATGCCGGCGCCGATCACGACCACGCGTTCAGTCCGCATTGCTGGGCTCCCGGCCGGGCTGGTTGACGTCGGCTCGGCGCATGTCTACATTAGTTGACACAAACAGATGACACAACAACTGTACATCTGACTTGACACCGACGCCTGCCGGAGGTTCCCGATGAAGCCCATCACCCGCATCGAGCAATCCCTCGCCGCCAGCCTGGCGTCCGCCGAGACCTCGGACTGTCCGCACAAGCTGGCCGGCGCGATCCGTCATGCGGTCTTTCCGGGCGGTGCGCGCGTCCGGCCCCAGCTTTGCCTGGCCGTCGCGTCGGCCTGCGGCGATGACGATCCGGCGCTGTCGGACGCGGCGGCGACGTCGATCGAGCTCCTGCACTGCGCGTCGCTGGTTCACGACGACCTGCCGTGCTTCGACGACGCGGCGACGCGACGCGGCCGCGCCTCGGTGCACTTCGCGTTCGGCGAGAGTCTCGCGGTGCTGGCCGGCGATGCACTGATCGTGCTGGCCTTCCAGATCCTGTCGGCTGCGGCGGGTCGCTCGCCGCAGCGGCTGCCCGCCCTCATCGCGACCATCGCCCGCGGCGTCGGCATGCCGCACGGCATCGTCGCTGGCCAGGCCTGGGAGTGCGAGCCGCGCGTGTCGCTAGCGACCTACCAGCGCGCCAAGACCGGCGCGCTGTTCGCGGCCGCAACGATGGCCGGCGCCCAGGCGGCCGGCGCGACCGGCGAGCCCTGGCGCGCGCTCGGCGAATGGCTGGGCGAGGCCTACCAGGTGGCGGACGACCTGCGAGACGTGTTCTCGGACCCGCAGGTGCTCGGCAAGCCGATCGGCCAGGACGTTGCCTTGCAGCGTCCCAGCGCCGCGAGCGAACTCGGCGTCGGCGGGGCGCTGCAGCACTTCGAGCGCCTGATCGAAGGCGCGATCGACGCCGTCCCGGAGTGTCCCGGTGCCGCCCAGCTGCGGGCGCTGGTGCGCATGGAGGCCGAGCGCCTCGTGCCCAAGGCGGTCAGCGACGAGCTGTTGCGGGTCGCCGCCTAGCGATCGGCGGGCGCGGACTCTCGATGCCGCGATCCCCGGATGAATCCCGCCCTCGACCCTGACCTGACCGCCGCGCGCGCCGGCTGGGGCGGGCGCTGGCCGGCCTGGCGCGACCGCCTGCTCGCGCGGCCGGGCTTCCGGCGCTGGGCCGCGGCCTTTCCGCTGACCCGTCCGATCGCGCGACGTCGTGCGCGCGAGGTGTTCGACCTCGTCGCCGGCTTCGTCTACTCGCAGGTCCTGCTGGCCTGCGTGCGCCTGCGGCTCTTCGAGATGCTGGCCGAAGGCCCGCAGACCCTCGAGGGGCTGGCGCGCCGCATGGCCGTGCCCGAGGCGGGCGCGCGTCGCCTGCTGGACGCCGCCGTCGCCTTGCGGCTGGCCGAGCGCCGGGGCGATGCCGCGTACGGACTCGGGGCGCTCGGCGCGGCCCTGGTCGGCAACGAGGCCGTGCTCGCGATGGTCGAACATCACTCGGCGCTCTACGCCGATCTCGGCGATCCGGTCGCCCTGCTGCGCGGCGAGATGGCGGGCGGCGCGCTCTCGGGCTACTGGCCTTACGCGGGCCATGCGGCGCCGGCCGCCCTGGGAGCGGATCGCGTGGCGGCGTACTCGGCGCTGATGTCCGCGTCGCAGCCCCTGGTGGCGGACGAGATCCTCGATGCCTACTCCCTGTCGCGACATCGCTGCCTGCTCGACGTCGGCGGCGGCGAGGGCGGCTTCCTGCTCGCGGCCGCGCGCCGTGCGCCGCGGCTGCAGCTGAAGCTCTTCGACCTGCCCGCGGTGGCCGAGCGGGCACGTCGTCGCCTGGCGGCCGAAGGGCTGGCCACGCGTGCCGAGGCGATCGGTGGCGACTTTCTTGCCGACCGGCTGCCGGCCGGCGCCGACATCGTTTCGCTCGTGCGGGTCGTCCATGACCACGACGACGTCCAGGCCCTGCAACTGCTGCGTGCGGTCCGGCGTGCCTTGCCGGAGGGCGGGCGCCTCCTCGTGGCCGAGCCGCTGGCCGACACCCCGGGCGCGCAGGCGATGGGAGATGCCTATTTCGGCTTCTACCTGCTGGCCATGGGCCGCGGACGTCCCCGTTCAGCAGCCGCGCTGACGGCCTTGCTGGCTGCTGCCGGCTTCGGCGAGGTGCGGCGGCTGCCGACCCGGATTCCCTTGCAGACGGCGGTGCTGATCGCCCGTGCGAGCGGTGACCAGCCAGGTTGACAGTCGGATGTATTAACTGCTTGACACTAGTGGTGGTCAACGTAAGATGACACTCAGAGTAGTCAAAAGAATCATGGAGACCCACGGAGACCCTCTCGCAGCCGCTCGCACGCCGCCCATGGCGTCGAGCGCCGGCATGGACGCCACGGCCGTCGTGCTCGAGCAGCCCGGCCGGCTGAGCCTGAACCGCCTGGCGCTGACGCCGGCGGGCGACGAGGACCTGGTGGTCGACATCGACTGGAGCGGCATCAGCACCGGCACCGAGCGTCTGCTCTGGTCGGGCCGCATGCCCGCCTTTCCCGGCATGGGCTACCCGCTGGTGCCGGGCTATGAATCGGTGGGCCGCATCGCGGCCGCCGGTGCGCGCACCGGACGTCGCGTTGGCGAAGCGGTGTTCGTGCCGGGAGCGCGATGCTTCGGTGACGTGCGCGGCCTGTTCGGCGGCGCGGCCTCGCGGCTGATCGTCCCCGCCGAGCGCGCACTCCCCATCGACGAGGCACTGGGCGAGCGCGGCGTGCTGCTGGCGCTCGCGGCCACCGCGCGGCATGCGATCGCGGGCGGCGTCGCGTTGCCCGACCTCATCGTCGGCCACGGCGTGCTGGGTCGCCTGATCGCCAGGCTGTGCGTTGCCGAGGGCGGCGCGCCGGTCGTGTGGGAGAACGACGCCGGCCGGCGTCGCGGCGCCGAGGGCTACGAGGTCATCGACGCGCAGACGGACCCCCGGCGCGACTACCGCTGCATCTGCGACGTGAGCGGCGATGCGGCGCTGCTCGATGGCCTGATCGCGCGTCTCGCGCCCGGCGGCGAGATCGTGCTGGCCGGCTTCTACGACACGCCCCTGACTTTCGCCTTCCCGCCCGCCTTCATGCGCGAGGCCCGCCTGCGCGTCGCCGCGCAGTGGCAGCCGCAGGACCTGGTGCACGTGCGTGACCGGGTCGATGCCGCACGCCTGTCGCTCGACGGACTGATCACCCACCGCGTCGGCGCCCACGACGCCGACGCGGCCTATCGCACGGCCTTCGGCGATCCGGCCTGCCTGAAGATGGTTCTCGACTGGAGGCACCTGCAATGAGCGCGTCCCCTTCACCGGTCATCTTCATGCGCGACGAGCGCCTGAAGGCCGAAGCCGCCATCGAACCCGATCCGGTCTCC
>CAZUUU010000096.1:0-11809 GCA_964622685.1 uncultured Methylibium sp. | reverse complement strand
GGGCGCGCTGGAAGGCCGGCAGGGCCATGCAGGCATCGAACACCCGCATCACCGTCGGCACGTGGTCCAGCCGGCAGTCGAAGCGCTGCGCGTTGAAGATCTGAGGCACCAGCACGCAGTCGGCCAGCGTCGGCGTGTCGCCGTGGCAGTGGCGGCCGGTCTGCGGCTCGCCGGCGAGCCGCCGCTCGACGGCCGCCAGGCCCTGCTCGACCCAGTGCCGGTACCAGGCGTTCTTGGGCTCCTCGCCGACCTTGAGCTCGCGGACCAGGTAGCGCAGCACGCGCAGGTTGTTCAGCGGGTGGATCTCGCAGGCGATGTCCAGCGCCAGCGAGCGGATCCGCGCCCGCTCCACGGCGCTGCCCGGCAGCAGCGGCGGCTCGGGGTGAAGTTCGTCCAGGTACTCGATGATTGCCAGCGACTGCCCGAGCGAGACCTCGCCGTCGATCAGCTGCGGCACCAGGCCGGTCGCCGACACGGTGCCGTAGGCGGCGCCGAGCTGCTCGCCCTTCGGCAGGTGGACCGGGCGGTAGTCGTAGGCCAGGCCCTTGAGCTCGAGCGCGATGCGCACCCGGAACGAGGCCGAGGAGCGGAAGTAGCTGTACAGCTCCATCGCGGGATCACCCGGTGATGCGCAGGCGCAGCGTCTCCAGACCCTCGATGCGCGCCTCGAGCAGGTCGCCGGCGACGACCGCATTCACGCCTTCGGGCGTGCCGGTGTAGATCAGGTCGCCCGGCGCCAGGACCCAGGCCGCGGAGAGGTGCTCGATGATCTCGGCCACGCTCCAGATCATCTTGCCGATGTGGCTGGACTGGCGCGCGGCGCCGTTGACGTCCAGCACCAGCGGCGCGGTGTGCACGCCCGGCACGGCAGCGGCCGGCGTGATCGGCCCGATCGGCGCCGAATGGTCGAAGCCCTTGCCGATGCTCCAGGGCCGGCCGGCCTTCTTCATGTCGTTCTGCAGGTCGCGCCGGGTCATGTCCAGGCCGACGGCGTAACCCCAGACATGCTCCAGCGCCCGGGCCGCCGGGATGTGCTGCCCGCCCTGGCCGATGGCGACGACCAGCTCGATCTCGTGGTGCAGGTTCTTCGTCAGCGTCGGGTAGGGCATCGTGCCGGTCGCGCCGCCCTCGACCGCCACCACGGCGTCGGCCGGCTTCAGGAAGAAGAACGGCGCCTCGCGGCCGCTGCCGCCCATCTCGATCTGGTGTTCGGCGTAGTTGCGGCCGACGCAGTAGATGCGGTGCACCGGGAAGCGCTCGGTACGGCCGAGGACGGCCACGCTGGGCAGACCGGGTGGGGTGACGACGTGATTCATGCGAGGACGCGGCGTGAGAGGTGGGCGCGAACGATGATGCCATGGGCCCCGCCGCGTCACGGATGCGCAGGGCGCGGCCGCGGGGGGTGGGCGCTACACTCGCCAGCCATGTTTCAAGCGCGCAGCTTTCGGCATTGCAAGGCCTGCGGCGCCGCCACCGAGTACCGCGTGCCGGCCGACGACAACCGCGAGCGTGCGGTGTGCACGTCCTGCGGCACGGTCCACTACGAGAACCCCCTGTGTGTCGTCGGCACCGTGCCGGTGTGGCGCAGCCAGGTGTTGCTGTGCCGGCGCGCGATCGAGCCCCGGCGCGGTCTGTGGACCCTCCCCGCCGGCTTCCTCGAACTGGGCGAGACGACCGAGGAAGGCGCGCTGCGCGAGACCGCCGAGGAAGCCGGCGCCCGCGCGACGCTGCAGGGGCTGTTCTCCATGCTCAACGTCGTGCGCGTCGGCCAGGTCCACCTCTTCTACCGCGCCGAACTGCACGACACCGACTTCGCGCCGGGCGAGGAGTCGCTGGAGGCGGCGCTCTTCGAGGAACACGAGATCCCCTGGGACGATCTGGCCTTCCGCACCGTGCGAGAAACCTTGCGGCACTACTACGCCGACCGGCAGAAGGGTCAATTCGGCCTGCATTGCGCCGACATCAGCTGAGGCCCCGGAACGCCGCATGCCCAACCCTCCCTCGCCCGCCACCTCGACCACGCGCCTGCGCGAGGACCTGATCCATCCGGATCCGCTGCTCGACTGCCTGCTCGAGATCTGCCGCCTGCACGGCGTGGCCGCCTCGCGCGCCTCGCTCTCGGCCGGCCTGCCGCTGGTCGAGGGCCGGCTGACGCTGGCACTGGCCGAGCGCGCCGCAGTTCGCGCCGAGATGACGGCGCGGCTGCAGCGCCTGGCGCTGTCGGCGATCGATGACGCCGCGCTGCCGGCGATCGCCGTCCTGCACGGTGACCGCGCCTGCGTGCTGCTGGGCCGCGAAGGCACCGACTGGCGTGTGCTGCTGCCCGAGACCGGCGCCGGCGCCGTCACGATGAGCGACGTCGAGCTGGCGGCGCGCTACAGCGGCGTCACGCTCTTCGTGCGTCCGCAGTTCCGCTTCGACGAGCGCGCGCCCGAAGTGCGCGCCACCCGCAGCGGCCACTGGTTCTGGAGCGCGGTGCTGACCCAGCGCCACGTCTACCGCGACGTGCTGTGGGCCGCCCTGCTGATCAACCTGTTCGCGATCGCCTTCCCGCTGTTCTCGATGAACGTCTACGACCGCGTGGTGCCCAACCACGCGCAGGAGACCCTGTGGGCGCTGGCGATCGGCATCGTCGTCGTCATCAGCGCCGACCTGCTGATGCGCACCCTGCGCAGCCACTTCGTCGACGAGGCCAGCGCGCGCATCGACGTGCAGATCTCGGCCACGCTGATGGAACGCGTGCTCGGCATGCAGCTGACGCACCGCCCGGCGGCGGTCGGCTCGTTCGCGGCCAACCTGCGCGGCTTCGAGCAGGTGCGCGACTTCATCGCCTCCAGCACCGTCACCGCGCTGATCGACCTGCCCTTCGCGCTGCTCTTCCTGATCGTGATGGCCTGGCTGTCGCCCTGGCTGGCGATCCCGGTGGTCGTGGTGTTCACGCTGATCGTGGTGGTTGGCTACGTGCTGCAGCACCGCCTGCACGAGCTGTCGCAGGCCACCTGGCAGGCGGGCGCCCAGCGCAATGCGACGCTGATCGAGAGCCTGACGGCCATCGAGACCGTCAAGACCCAGGGCGCCGAGAGCGTCATCCAGACCCGCTGGGAGCAGGCCAACGCCTACCTGGCCGGCATCAACATGCGCATGCGCGGCCTGTCGTCGGGCGCGATGTCGGCCACGGCCTGGCTGACGCAGCTGGTCAGCGTCTCGCTGATCGTCATCGGCGTCTACCTGATCAGCGAACGGCAGCTGACGATGGGAGCACTGATCGCCGCCAGCATGCTGAGCGGCCGCGCCCTGGCGCCGGCCGGCCAGGTGGTGGGTCTGCTGCTGCAGTACCAGGGTGCGCTGACGGCGCTGCAGTCGCTGGAGAAGATCATGGCCCAGCCGGTCGAGCGGCCGGCCGGCACCGCCTTCATCCACCGCCGCGAGCTGCGCGGCGACATCGAATTCCGCGACGTGCGCTTCGCCTACCCGGGCCGCACCGACAGCGCGCTGGACGGCGTCAGCTTCAAGATCGCCGCCGGCGAGCGCGTGGCGTTGATCGGCAAGGTCGGGTCGGGCAAGAGCACGATCGAGAAGCTGCTGCTGGGGCTGTACGCGCCGACCTCGGGCGCCGTGCTGCTCGACGGCATCGACCTGCGCCAGCTCGACCCGGCCGACGTGCGCCGCAACCTCGGCTACGTCTCGCAGGACGTGACGCTGTTCTTCGGCACGCTGCGCGAGAACATCGCCTTCGGCCTGCCGTACGCCGATGACTCGGCGATCGTCGCCGCGGCCGAGGTCGCCGGCCTGACCGAGTTCGTCAACCGGCATCCGCGCGGCTTCGACATGCCGGTCGGCGAACGCGGCGAGTCGCTGTCCGGCGGGCAGCGCCAGAGCGTCGGCATCGCACGTGCCGTGCTGCACAACGCGCCGCTGCTGCTGCTCGACGAGCCGACCAGCGCGATGGACTTCTCGACCGAGGCGCACGTCACCGCGCGGCTCGGCGCCTTCGCGATCGACAAGACCATGGTCCTCGTGACGCACCGCACCTCGCTGCTGCCGCTGGCCACGCGGGTGATCGTCATCGATCAGGGCCGGGTCGTTGCCGACGGGCCGCGCGAGCAGATCCTGCAGGCCCTGGCCGCCGGGCGCATCACGAGGGCTGCGTGATGAGCGACGCGACGCCGACGCCCTGGATCGCGCGCATCGGCCGGCCGCTGCTGGCCGTGCTGGAGCGCGTGCGTCTCCTGCTGACCCCGCTGACGAACCGCCTGTTCGGGCCGGTCTCGCCCGAGCTGACGCCGGGCATGGCGGCCGACGGCTTCGAGGCGCTGCTGGCGAGGCAGCGCACGCGACGGGCCCAGACCATCGTGCGGACCGCCGTCGTCGTGGTGCTGCTCCTGATCGTCTGGGCCGCGCTGGCGCGGGTCGACGAGGTCACCCGCGGCGACGGCAAAGTCATCCCGTCGAAGCAGCTGCAGGTGATCCAGTCGCTCGATGGCGGCGTGGTGTCCGAGATCCTGGTGCAGGAAGGCCAGGTCGTCGAGGCCGGCCAGTTGCTGCTGCGCATCGACGAGACCCGGGCCACGTCGGGGGTGCGCGAAAGCGCGGCGCAGAGCTTTTCGCTGCTGGCCCGCCAGGCCCGGCTGCGCGCGCTGGCCGAAGGCAGCCCCTTCACCCCGCCGCCGCCGAGCACCGACCCCGAGGAGCGCCGCATCATCGAAGAGGAGCGCCGGCTCTACGAGTCGCGCCAGACCGAGCTGTCGACGCTGGTGTCGATCAGCCGCCAGCAGCTGCTGCAACGCGAGCAGGAGCTGAACGAGGCGCGCTCGCGCCGGGCCTCGGCCGAGCGCGGCATGGACCTGTCGCAGCAGGAACTGGCCAAGACCCGGCCGCTGCTGGCCACCGGCGCGGTGTCCGAGGTCGACATCCTGCGGCTCGAGCGCGATCTGGCCAAGTACCGCGGCGAGGTCGACCAGTCGGGCGCGCAGATCGCACGCGTGCTGGCCGCGGTCGGCGAAGCCCAGCGCAAGATCCAGGAGACCGAGCTGACCTTCCGCAACGAGGCGCGCCGCGACCTGGCCGAGGTGATGGGCAAGCTCAACGCGCTGACGGAAGGTCGCGTCGCCCTGACCGACAAGGTCGACAAGGCGCAGGTCAAGTCGCCGGTGCGAGGGCGCGTGCAGCGTCTGCTGGCCAACACCGTCGGGGGCGTCGTGTCGCCGGGCAAGGACATCGTCGAGGTCGTGCCGCTGGACGATGCGCTGGTCCTCGAGGCCCGCGTGCTGCCCAAGGACATCGGCTTCATCCACCCGGAGCAGGTGGCGATGGTGAAGTTCACCGCCTACGACTTCTCGATCTTCGGCGGCCTCGAGGCGAAGGTCGAGAACATCAGCCCGGACACCGTGATCGACGAGAAGGGCAACGCCTATTACGTCGTCCGCGTGCGGACGCTGAAGTCGCAACTCGGTGATCAATTGCCGATCATCCCGGGCATGACGGCCGAGGTGGACATCCTGACCGGCAAGAAGTCGGTACTGTCCTACCTGCTCAAGCCGGTGCTGCGCGGCAAGGCCTACGCCTTCACCGAGCGTTGAGCCGGCATCCCGGCTGCCGCTGATCGCAGCGGGCGCCAAACCTTAAGTCCCGAAATCGGCCTCCTGGCGTGCGTCCTGTCACGCCCAGGGGCCTCGGGCGCACTTTAGAGCCGGCCGAGCCGCCGATATCCTCGTACCGGGGTCGCAGGTCTTACCAAGTCAGAGCACGAACATGCCCGTCATCGCATCGGTCGCCGTCGGAAAAGTCACTGCCATCTGGGGCAATGCCCTGGTCCGCGTGCCGGACGGCAGCACCCGGCCCTTGAAGCTCGGCGACATCGTCCGCCAGGGCGAAATGATTCTGACCCGCCAGGACAGCATTGTCGAGATCCGCAACGACGACGGCCAGGTCTGGAACACCGTCGAAGGCCAGTGGATCCCGGAGACGACCGACACGCCGCGCCAGGCGGCGAAGCCGCTGCCGGCCGAGATCGATCGTGTCATCCAGGCCTTGAACACCGACGATCCGGACGCCGCCACGGCCGCCGGCACGCCGCAAGGCGGCGGCGAAGCCGCGCCCGCGCTGCGCGTCGACCGCGTCAGCGAGGGCGTCGGCGGTCCGCTGGACAGCCTGGCAGTGCCGCGCGTGGCCACGAGCTCCGGCACGATCGTCGACCTGTCCGGTCCCGGGACGCCGGAGACCGGCAACCCGCCGACCGTCATCACGCCCCCCGCGGACTCGGTCGTCACGGCCGGCAGCACGGCGATCAGTGCCCAGGAAGAAGGCGGCTCGGTCGGCCTGGCGCTGCCTGCCCCGGTCAGCAGCGGCGGCGGCGCGATCACCATCACCGTGACCGCGCTGCCGACGGTCGGCGAGATCCGCACCTCGGCCGGCACCGTGCTGGCTGTCGGCGACGTGCTCAGCGGCAGCCTGCTGCAGGGCCTGGTCTACGTGCCGCCGCTTGACTACCTGGCCGGCAGCCCGGTCGGCGAGTTCGCCTACACCGCGACCGACGGCAGCAGCGTGGCCCAAGGCCGCACGACCATCGCGCTGGCCGCGGTGAACGACCAGCCGGTCGCGATCAACGAGGGCAGCACGGCGGCGCCGCTGCTGACCGTGCCCGAGGATTCGGGCCCGTCCGCGCCGATCACGGTGCTCACCAACGACACGGACACCGACGGCGACTCGCTCTCGGTCGTGTCGGCCACCTCGCCCAACGGCAGCGTCGCGATCAACCCGGACGGCACGCTGAGCTTCACGCCGGCGCCGAACTACAGCGGCCCGGCCACGATCACCTACACCGTCAGCGACGGCCAGGGTGGCACGTCCACCGCCACGGTTCACCTGGCGGTCACGCCGGCCAACGACGCGCCGGTGGCGGTCGACGACGGCGCGGTGGCGACGCCGCTGCTGACGATCGCCGAAGACTCGGGCGCCTCCGCACCGATCACCGTGCTGGCCAACGACACCGACGTCGACGGCGACCCGCTGACGGTCGTCGCCGCGACCTCGCCCAACGGCAGCGTGGTGATCAACGCCGACGGCAGCCTGTCCTTCACGCCCGCCGCCAACTTCAACGGCCCGACGACGATCAGCTACGCGATCGCCGACAACGAGGGCGGCAGCTCGACCGCCACGGTCCATGTCCTGGTCACGCCGGCCAACGACGCGCCGGCGGCCGTGAACGACGGCAGCGTCGCCACGCCGCTGCTGAGCGTGGCCGAGGATTCGGGCGCCTCCGCGCCGATCACCGTGCTGGCCAACGACACCGACGTCGACGGCGACCCGCTGACGGTCGTCGCCGCGACCTCGCCCAACGGCAGCGTCACGATCAACCCCGACGGCACGCTGAGCTTCACGCCGGCCGCCGACTTCAACGGCCCGACCACGATCAGCTACACGATCAGCGACGGCCAGGGTGGCACTTCCACCGCCGCGGTCCATGTCGCCGTCACCCCGGTCAACGATGCGCCGGTGGCCGCTGCCGATGGCGTGGCGACCGCCGAGGACACGGCGCTGGTGCTGGCGCCGTCCGCGCTGCTCACGAACGACAGCGACGTCGATGGCGACCCGCTGACGCTGGTCAGCGTGCAGGACGCCGTCAACGGCACGGTCGCGCTGGTCGGCGGCAATGTCGTCTTCACGCCGGCGCCGGACTACAACGGCCCGGCCTCGTTCACCTACACCCTCAGCGACGGCAATGGCGCTAGCTCGACCGCGACGGTCAACGTCGACGTGCTGCCGGTGGTCGATCCGGCCATCAGCATCGCCGACGTGGTCGTCAACGAAGCGGCCGGCACGGTGAGCTTCACCGTGTCGCTGAGCGAGCCGACCACCGCCACCGTCAGCGTCGGCTACAGCACCGCCAACGGCTCGGCGACGGCCGGCAGCGACTACACCGCCGCCGGCGGCACCCTCAGCTTCGCCCCGGGGGTCGTCTCGCAGACGATCACCGTCGCGCTGACCGACGACGTGCTGGCCGAGCTGTCGGAGACCTTCAACGTCAACCTGTCGACGCCGGTCAACGCGACGATCGCCGACGGCAGCGCGGTCGCCACGATCGTCGACAACGATGCGCCGACCCTGGTCGTCTCCAGTCCGACGGTGGCCGAGAACGGCGGCTTCGCCGTCTTCACGATCTCCCTGTCGAACGCAAGCACCCAGCCGACCACCGTTTCGCTCGCCCTGGGCGCGGGCACGGCCACGGGCGGCGGTGTCGACTATGGCGCCGCGGGCGCCACCAACCTCCAGGTCTTCGTCGGCGGCGCCTGGGTCAACGCCAGCACGGCCACGATCCCGGCCGGCAGCACGACGATCCAGGCCCGCACGCCCATCGTCAACGACACGCGCGACGAGACCAACGAGACCTTCACGCTGACCGCGACCCGCACCGGGGGCACCGTCACGGCCAACCCGGCCGCCACCGGCACGGCGACCATCACCGACAACGACCCGACGCCGTCGCTGCGCATCAACGACGTGACGGTCAGCGAGTCAGCCGGCACCGCGACCTTCACGGTCACGCTGAGCGCTGCCTCCAACCTGCCGGTGACGGTCAACTACACCACCAGCAACGGCACCGCGACCGCACCGTCCGACTACACGGCCACCAGTGGCAGCCTGACGTTCGCACCCGGCACGACGACGCGGACCATCACGGTGCCGATCGGCGACGACGGCGTCTACGAGGCGCTCGAGCGCTTCAACGTCGACCTGAGCGGCGCGGTCAACGCCACGATCGCCGACACGCGCGGCGTGGCCACGATCTCGGCCAACGACAACCCGACGCTGGCCGTGTCCAGCCCGACGGTCTCCGAGGCCGGTGGCTTCGCGGTGTTCACGGTGTCGCTGTCCAACCCGAGCTCGACCAGCACGACCGTCGGCCTGAGCCTGGCCAACGGCACCGCGTCCGGCAACGGCGTCGACTTCGGCGCCACGACCACGGCCCGGCTGCAGGTGTCGACGAACGGCGGCACGACCTGGACCAATGCCACCTCGGTGGTGATCCCGGCGGGCACGACCAGCGTGCTGGTGCGCACGCCCGTCGTCAACGACACCCTCGACGAGCTTGACGAGACCTTCACGCTGACGGCGACGCGGACCGCCGGCACGCCGACGGCCAACACGACGGCGACCGGCACGGCGACCATCGTCGACAACGACGGTTCGCCCAGCCTGTCGATCGGCGACGTCAGCGTCGACGAGGCCGCGGGCACCGCCACCTTCACCGTGACCCTGAGCAATCCGTCGGGCACGACGGTCAGCGTGGACTACGCGACCGCGGATGGCAGCGCCACGGCCGGTGCCGACTACACCACCGGCAGCGGCACGCTGAGCTTCGCGCCCGGCGTGACCAGCCTGACGATCACGGTGCCGATCACCAACGACGCGCTGACCGAGCCGACCGAGACCGTCCTCGTCAACCTGAGCAATGCCGTCAACGCCAGCATCACCGACGGCCAGGCGATCGGTCGCATCACCGACAACGACGCGCCGCCGGTGCTGGACCTCGACAGCGCCGCCGCGGGCAGCGGCTATGCCGCGAGCTTCACCGAGAACGGCAGCGCAGTCGCGATCGTCGGCCCCAACGTCAGCATCACCGACATCGACAGCCCGACGCTGACCGGCGCCACGATCACGCTCGACGGCCCGCAGTTCGGCGACACGCTGACGGTCGGCAGCCTGCCGGCCGGCATCACGGCCAGCATCGTCGGCAACGTCGTCACGCTGTCGGGCGTCGCCTCGGTGGCGGCCTACCAGGCGGCGCTGCAGGCGGTCTCGTACACCAACCCCACCGACAACCCGCTGGGAGGCATCCGCGACATCACGATCGTGGTGACCGACGGCACGTCGAGCAGCAACGTCGCGACCACGCAGCTGACGGTCGTCGCGATCAACGACAACCCGATTGCCACCGACGACGGCAGCCCCGCCGCGCCCTTGCTGACGGTGGCCGAGGATTCGGGCGCCTCGTCGCCGATCACGGTGCTGGCGAACGACTATGACCTCGAAGGCGACGTGCCACGGGTCATCGCCGCGACCTCGCCCAACGGCAGCGTCACGATCAACGCCGACGGCAGCCTGTCCTTCACGCCCGCCGCCAACTTCAACGGCCCGACGACGATCAGCTACGCGATCGCCGACAACGAGGGCGGCAGCTCGACCGCCACGGTCCATGTCCTGGTCACGCCGGCCAACGACGCGCCGGCGGCCGTGAACGACGGCAGCGTCGCCACGCCGCTGCTGAGCGTGGCCGAGGATTCGGGCGCCTCCGCGCCGATCACCGTGCTGGCCAACGACACCGACGTCGACGGCGACCCGCTGACGGTCGTCGCCGCGACCTCGCCCAACGGCAGCGTCACGATCAACCCCGACGGCACGCTGAGCTTCACGCCGGCCGCCGACTTCAACGGCCCGACCACGATCAGCTACACGATCAGCGACGGCCAGGGTGGCACTTCCACCGCCACGGTCCATGTCGCCGTCACCCCGGTCAACGATGCGCCGGTGGCCCAGCCCGCCGCGGCGACCGTGGCCGAGGACGCGCCGCCGCTGACCGGCAACGTCGTCGCGACCGACGTCGATGCCGGTGCGGTGCTGAGCTTCGCGCTCAACGGTGTGGCGCCGGCCGGCTTGGTGTTCAACGCCGACGGCAGCTACAGCTTCGACCCCGCCAACGCGGCCTACCAGTCGCTGGGCGTCGGTCAGTCCCAGATCATCACCGTGCCCTACACGGTGAGCGACGACCAGGGCGCGAGCTCGACCGCCAACCTCGTCATCACCGTGACGGGCACCAACGACGTGCCGGTGGCCCAGGCGGCCAGCTTCAGCGTGGCCGAGGACGCGCCGGTCGTGACCGGCTCGGTCGCCGCGACCGACGGCGACGGCAATGCGACGCTGGGCTATGCGCTGGTCGGCGCCGCACCGGCAGGACTCGTGTTCAACGCCGACGGCAGCTATGCCTTCGATGCGTCTGCTGCGCCCTACCAGTCGCTGGGCGTCGGCCAGGCGACCGTGCTGACGGTGAGCTACCGCGTCACGGACGACCAGGGCGCCACCTCGACCGCCAATCTGGTCATCACGGTGACCGGCACGAATGACGCGCCGGTGGCACAAGCCGCGAGCGTGCCGGTCAGCGAAGGGGCGGCCGTGCTGAACGGCGCCGTGGTCGGGACGGACACCGACGCGAACGCCGCCCTGAGCTACGCGCTGATCGGCAGCGCGCCTGCCGGACTGGTGTTCGGCAGCGACGGCAGCTACAGCTTCGATCCGTCCAACGCGGCCTACGAATCGCTGGGAACGGGCCAGTCCCAGGTCATCACCGTGCCTTACCGGGTCACGGACGACCAGGGCGCGAGCTCGACCGCCAACCTCGTCATCACCATCACCGGCAGCAACGATGCGCCGGTCGCGCAGGCGGCCAGCTTCAGCGTAGCCGAGGATGCGGCTATCGTCGGCGGCTCGGTGGTCGCCACCGATGCCGACGCCAACGCGGTGCTCGGCTTCGTGCTCAATGGCGCAGCGCCGGCCGGCCTGGTGTTCAACAGCGATGGCAGCTACAGCTTCAACCCGGCCAACGCGGCCTACCAGTCGCTGGGAGCGGGCCAGTCGCAGGTCATCACGGTGCCCTACACGGTCACCGACGACCAGGGCGCCAGCTCGACGGCCAATCTCGTCATCACCGTCACGGGGACCAACGATGCGCCGGTCGCCCAGGCGGCCAGCTTCAGCGTGGCCGAGGACGCCGCGACGATCAGCGGCGCGGTCAGCGCCAGCGATGTCGACGCCA
>CAZUUU010000095.1:0-11838 GCA_964622685.1 uncultured Methylibium sp. | reverse complement strand
GGCCACCGCCTGGGCACGCGCGAGATCGAGGAAAGCATCTCCAGCCACCCCAACGTGGCCGAGGTCGCGGTGGTGGGCGTGGCGGACCAACTCAAGGGCCAGGTCGCGATGGCCTTCGCGATCGCCAAGGACGCGAGCGCACTCGGCGACCCGGCGGCCCGCCTCAAGCTGGAAGGCGAGGTGATGAAGCTGGTCGACAGCCAGCTCGGCGCCGTGGCAAGGCCCTCACGCGTGCACTTCGTGACTGCGCTGCCCAAGACGCGCTCGGGCAAGCTGCTGCGCCGCGCGATCCAGGCCGTGGCCGAGGGGCGCGACCCGGGGGACCTGACGACGATCGAGGATCCGTCGGCGTTGGAGCAGGTGAGGGGGGCGTTGAAGGGGCAGGGCTGAGGGCGGCTTTCGACCCGAAGCGGTAGTAGCGCCCGGCACAGTGAGTCACCTGGAAGCAGCCACTTGAATTGGGCTCATGCCCGTTGGGCCGCTGACGAGCCGCGGCCTGACGACGACGCCGAAACCGTCGCTCCTGCCTCGTGCCCACTTTGAGCGCAACGGCGCGCAGCACGGCGAGCTGGAGATTCTCGAGGCGGCCTGGACTCAATTCATCGAAAGTCGGCCGGCGTAGGCCCTCTGCCGGAGCTGTCCATCGAATGGATTGGCCCACATGAAGGCCGAAGTCATGCGTTCGTCGGACATCTCGCGCCGGCTGTTCGATGCGTACGGCACTGGCCACATGACGCTTTCGGGCTTCGCCAAGCGGCAAGGTCGCAGCCCAGTCGAAGCCGTTCTCGGTTGGCCTACCGAGGGCCCGCCTCTTTTCGTCGGCACTGGCATCGAAGCAGAACGCGTCGCGGCGCTGGCGCGCCTTGCCCGGCCCGACTCGGTTTTCGTCATCGACGCGCTGACCCTCGCCGAATTCACCAACTTGGGCGTGCAACAAGCGCTCGAGCACCTGCCCAAGCTGCTCGTGTCACCGGTGACGAAGGCCAAGGTGGAAGAGCTGCTTCGAGAGGCAGAGGTTGACCGTAGCGTCGCGACTAGCACCGAGGTGAACGGGGAGCTTGCTCTTATTGAGCACGATGCTCGCTACCACGAGCGGCGGGTCGCGTTCTTCAAATCGGTGCTCGTGGTCATCGAGAAGTACTGTGAAATTCGGCCAGCGTACGGCGAGCTGGAAGCCGAGGGGGAGGTAGCCCGGCTGGCGGACGTCCTGCAGGACGAAGAATTGGAAGTGCTGCTGCTCGCAAAAGCAGCGGGCGCCGTCGTCATGACCCTTGACGGCCGGTTTCGTTTCATCCTGGAAATTGTTGCCAAAGTGCCGGGGGTCTGGCCGCAGGCATTGTTGATGCACTGCACGAGCAATCAGTTTCTCAGCCCAACGAAGCTGGCTTCGGCAACCTCATCCCGAGCCAGCGGGTGAAGATGCAGCAGCGCCATCTGGCTGAGCGGTATATCCGCGCCCGGCAGCGCGCAAACTTGCCGGCAGTGTCTCGACCGGTCGCGGTCCGCGTGCTTTTCTGCAGCGTCATCCCTTGGGTTGTCGAGGACACGTCCAGCCCAAAAATTGAACCGGAAACCGAGGTGCTGTTCCCTTCGCGCTCCCCCGAACAAGCCGAGCTAGAGGCGGCGACATCCACCGACAAGACGGCGGGCAACGGACCGGGAAAGGCCCACTTGGTTGTGGCCCCCTGATGCCCGAGGAGCAGTTCAGCCAGCGCCGCGTTGGCGCGCGCGCCCTGGCGCATCAGGTCGTTCTCGGACACGATCCGGTAGCCGCCGACCAGCGCCAGCACCAGGGCCACGACCGCCGCCAGCGCCGCCAGCGCGAAACGCCGCGTCAGGCGCTGCAGCGGCAGCGCAGCAACCGCAACGGGATCGGCCGGGACGGGGGGCGGGATCGGCGGGGGCATGCGTCGCGGCGATTTTGCGCGCGACGCCGCCCCGGCCCAAGGAACTACATCTCGCCGGCCGCCATCTGCGACAGCACGTCGAGCTGCAGCAGTTCTTCCATCGCCGGGTCGGGCCGCTGCAACCACAGGCCGAGCGCCAGCGCGCCGCCCAGCGCCAGCCCGGTCGCGCCGATCAGCCAGGGCCGCAGGCCGGAGCGGCCGACCAGCGCGCGCACCGCCCCCCGGCCGTCGGCCTGCACCGCCGCGGCGTCGTGACGGCTGCGCCATTGCGACAGCACGCGCCGGTTCAGCGCCTCGAGTTCGGCGTCGTCGGGCGCCAGCGCGGCGCGCAGCTGCTGCTGCAGCAGGGTGTCGTCGGGGTCGTGCTTCGGGTTCATGGGGCGCCTCCTTCGAGGTGCGAGCGCAGCGCCTGCCGCGCGCGGTGCAGCAGTTGGTGTGCGGCGTTGGGATCGAGTTCCAGGCTGCGCGCGATGTCGGCCACCGAGGCATCGGCATAGGCCCACATCGCGACCGCCATGCGCTGGCGTGCCGGCAGGCGGCCGAGCGCCTGGCGCAGGCGCGCCCGGGTCGTGCCGGTGCTGAGCGCCGCATCGTCGTGCGGCGCTTCGGGCGCGCAGGCGTCGGCGTGCGCGGCGTCGTGCAGCTCGGTCAGTGCCTCTTGCTCGGTGGCCTGCTCGCGCCGGCCGCCCAGCAGGCTGCGGCAGCGGTTGATGACGATGGTGTTGAAGTAGGTCGAGAGCCGGGCGCCCTGGGTGTCGCTGGGGGCGCTGCGCCACAGCCGCAGGAAGGCGTCCTGGACCGCGTCCTCGGCGTCCTCGCGCTTGCCGACCAGCTGGATCGCCAGACCATAGGCCTGCGGCGTCAGTTCGCGCACCAGCCGCGAGGCGCTGGCGGCCTGGCCGTCGCAGGCCTCGCGCCACAGGCGCCAGTCGTCGCCGGCCACGGGGGCGCCACGCAGCGCGCGCGCCGCGGCATCGCCCAGCCAGCCGCTCAGGCGCGACACGCCTTGCATCCCGGTAGACCTTGCGTGGCGCGCTTCATCAGCGTTCCGGGAGCTTCTCGCGGAGGGCAGCGCGTTCCTCGGGCGTCAGCTTCTCCAGCATCTGCCGGCGTTGCTGCAGCAGCTGGCGACGCTCTTCGGGGGTCATGGCCTGGACGCGGGCGCGGCGTTCGCGCTGCAGGGCCTCGCGCTCCTCGGGCGTCAGCTGCTGCCAGCGCTCGCGCGCGTGGCCGGCCAGGGCCTGGCGCTGCTCGGGGGTCAGGTTCTCGAGCCGCTGGCGCAGCGCGCGACGGAAGGCGGCGCGCTGCTCGGGCGTGGCCTGCTGCAGCTGCTGCTGCAACTCGGCGCGGCGCGCGGCCTGCTCGGCCGGGCTGAGGCGCGCCCAGGCCTGCGGGTCGGGCACCTCGACCGCGAGCGCGTGCAGGCCGGGCCAGGCCAGCAGCGAGGCAAGGGCGAGCGGGATGAGGCGGGGCAGCGGCATGGCGGGAGGGTGTCCTGTCCGGTGGCGTGGCGTCAAGCGCGCCACAGGTCGGTGGCGAAGAGCGAGGCAGGCGGCGTGCCGGGCAGCACGTCCTGCGCCAGTCGCGCGCTCGACAGGCCGAACTGGCGTTGCAGCACCGGCCCGATCAGCGCGCGCAGGTCCAGCGTGGGGCGCAGGTCGCGGCCGTCGAGCAGCCGGGGCCGCGCGAGGCCGGGCCAGTCGGCCTGCACGCGGCCGCCGGCGACCTGCCCGCCGGCGACGAAGGCGACGCCGCCGGTGCCGTGGTCGCTGCCCTGGCTGCCGTTGAGCACGGCCGAGCGTCCGAACTCGGTCATCACCAGCACGGTGGTGGTGGCCCAGCGTTCGCCGAGCGCGGCGCGCAGCGCGGCCAGGCCGTCGTCGAGGCCGCCGAGCAGGCGCGCCAGCCGCGGCGCCTGCTGGGTGTGGGTGTCCCAGCCGCTGGTGTCGAGCCAGGCGACCGCCGGGCCGTCGGGCGCGGCGAGAAAGCGCCCGGCCTGCGTCGCCAGCGCGACGAAGCCGGCGCCGCCGGCGGCCGGCGCCATGCTGCCGCTGCGCTGCTCGAGCGCCTGGCGGAACATCGGGCCGAGCTGCGGGTCGGCGTCGTAGAGCTGGCCGATGCGCGCCAGCAGGTCGTCGTCGGCTGGCGTCTCGCGCGTCGGCGCCCAGCTGCTGGCCCCGGCCGCGCCGCGCAGCGCCAGCGGCAGCGCCGGGCTGAGCGCGACGCCGCGCCCGCCCGCGGCCTGCAGCGCGCGGCCGAGCCAGCCGGTCGACAGCTCGAAGGGCCGGGCACCGCCGCTTTCGAGCAGCTGCTGGGCGTCGAAGTGCGAGCGCTCGCGGTAGGGGCTGGCGACCGCATGCACGACGCGCAGCGCGCCTTCGCCATACCAGCGGTGCAGCTGCGCGAGTCGCGGGTGCAGTGCGAACGGGCCGTCCAGCGGCAGCGGCGACGCGTCGGCCGCAGCGGCCGGACGCAGCGCGGCCCAGGCCGGATCGCCCACCGCCGGCACCGCGGCCAGGCCGTCGAGCGCGCCGCGCAGCATCACGACCGCGAGCCGCTGCTCGCCGCGGGCCGGCGTGACCGCGAAGGCGAGCCGCGCCGTACCCAGGCTGGCGGCGGTGAACTGCAGAAGCCGGCGTCGCGACAGGCTCATGCGCTCATCTCCATTGCATCTCGGGGCTGGCCAGCAGCAGGGCCAGGGCCTGCGCGCCGCTGTCGGCGCGTTCGACCTGGCGGCGCGTGGCGGTGCCGAGGTCGTCGCCCCAGGCCAGCTCGGCCAGCGCGCGCGCATCGGCGCGGTCGGCGTGCTCGGCCGCCAGCGACGCGGCCCACTCGACGCGCTTGTAGAGCGCATCCGGCGCGAGCCAGTCCTCGCGGCGGTCGGGCCAGCCTTGGGGCGAGGGCGCGCGGCCGGCCGGCTGGCCCATCTGCGCGAGTTCGAGCGCCAGCTTCTCGGTGCGCACGATGGGCAGCTTGAGCAGCCGGTGCGAGGCGATCAGCAACTCCTCGGGTCGCCGGAACTTGGGCGGCGTGTCGCCGCGCCAGGCCAGGTCGTGGTCGAACAGCGTGCGCGCGACCGCGCCGAGGTCGCCGTCGCTGGCCGCAAAGCGCGCGGCCAGCGCGTCGACCAGCGCGGCCGGCGGGTCGTCGGCGACGAAGTGGCGCGCCAGCTTGCTGGCGACGAAGCGCGCGGTGGACGGGTGGCGCGACAGGTCCTCGAACAGCGTGTCGACCGCCTCGGGGCCTTCGCGGTAGACGCGGCCGAGCACGCGCTTGGGGCCGGGCTCGTGCAGCGCCGGCTGGAACACGGCCTTCATCGTGTCGTCGCGCGTCACGGTCCAGCCGGTCAGCAGCCGCGCGAGTTCGGTGACGTCGGCCTGGGTGTAGCCGCCGTGCGCGCCCAGCGTGTGCAGCTCCAGCAGCTCGCGCGCGAGGTTCTCGTTGAGGCCGCGCTCGCGCCGCCGCCCGGCGCGCGAACCGGGGCCGATCGACTGCGCGTTGTCCAGGTAGATCAGCATCGCCGGGTGCAGCGTCGCGGCGCGCAGCATCGCCGCGAAGCGGCCGGTCGCGTGCGGGCGGATCGCCTCGCGTTCGTGCGGCCAGACCATGCCGAGCATCGCGCCCTTGGTCGAGGCGACGCAGAAGTGGTTGGACCAGAACATCGTCCAGCGCTCGAACACCGGCGTGCCGGTGGCGACCGCGTGCTGCCAGCGGCGCTGCAGTGCGTCGAGGCCGGCGCGACGCAGCGCGCGGCGGTCGGGGTCGGCCGGCTCGGCACGGGTCGGGGCCATCGTCTCGGGCGCCGCAGCGACGGCGTCGGGCGCGGCCGCCATCAGCGCCCGGCGCAGCACGCGGCGCGTCAGCGGGCCGACCTCGGCGCTGCCGAGCAGGCCGCGATCGTCCAGCGGCTCGGGCGCGCCGAACTGCGCCTGCACCCAGCCGCGCGGGTCGGCGCGCAGGCCGGCGAGGCCGGTCTCGGCGAAGCCGAAGCGGTGGGCGGCGAGGGTGGCGGCTTGCATGGCGGGCGGGGGTCGACGCTGCTTGAACCGCCGGCGGGCCGGGCTCTTACGGTCGGCCGAGCGAATCGCTCGGGATTGCGGCGCGGGCCGTAAGCGCCGGTGGCCGGCAGCGGTTCAAGGGGCACGTGGATCCGGCTTCAGGGCCGGCCCGTGCACCACCAACCACCTCACAGGAGTCCCGCATGTCCCCGATGAAGAGCCCCGCTTTCACGCTGATCGTCCTCGGCTTCGCGCTGGCTGCCGCGGCCGGCATGGCGTCGGCCCAGACCACGCCGGCCCAGGCCGCCGCCGAGCAGCGCGTCGACAACCGCCAGGACCGGCAGGAGCAGCGCATCGAGAACGGCATCCAGTCCGGTGCGCTGACGAAGCCCGAGACGCGCCGCCTGGGTCGCGAGCAGGCCCGCATCACGCGCGCCGAGGCCCGCGCCGAGGCCGACGGCAAGATCACCGGCCGCGAGGCGGTGGCGCTGGAGAAGCGCCAGGACCACGCCAGCCGCCACATCGCGCGCGCCAAGCACGATCGCCAGACGCGCAAGCCGTGATGACCGCGTGTTGATCAGCGGCCGCGCCGGACGCAGGGCGCCAGAGTGATCGCGGCTCGTGCCGCAGCTCTGCGACTGGCGTGCTCGAAAACTTGCCCGCGACCGACCCCCCGTGATCACGTCACGCCGGCCCGGCCGGCACGCTGAAGGCGTTGACCAGGAAATCGATCATCAACCGCACCTTCGGCGACACGAACTTGCGCGAGGGGTAGACCACGTAGACGCCCAGTTCCACCGAGCGCCATGCCGGCAGCGCGACGCTACTGGCCAGCGCCTGCAGCGCCGGGTGAAGGACCGAAGAGCTTTCCGCCACCGGCCCAGTCGGACGCCTTCACGTCTTCGAAGATCACGTAGATGTAGTTGCGATCTGTCCCGGTGTGGCGAACGATGCTTTCGGTGATGTCCGCGGCCACCTTTTCCTTCTGCGAATGTTCCTTGCCTTCAAACCAGCTGACGCGTACGACGGGCATGTGATGCTCCTTTGCAAGGGGTTGAAGCCGCGATCGCGAACGCGTTCGGTCCGGCTGTGAGCCCCGATGCTAAGGACGAATCGAAGGCGATACCCAGAGGAATCTGACACTGCTGTGCAGCGTCTCTGGGTACAGGCGAGGACCGTGATTCGTTGTCGGGCGTTGCGGTCTGCGTGGCGGCGGCGCGCGCATGAACCTTCACCGACGCCGCTTCACCGACGCCGCAGATCGGCATGCCGGTGGCCTTCGGTCGCCGCGTGCCGTTGCCCGCCTTGATCGAGATCGTGCGGCCGCATCCCGGCCTCACGCGCGGCAGCTTGTGATTCATGCCAGGCGGCTTGCATGGCGTCGTGGTCTCCGAGCCTGTGGGTGCGCGGCGCTCATCGAGGCTTCATCCAGCTTCCGGCTGTCCCTCGCTGAACAGATCGAACAAGACCCCCCGCAGCCAGCGGTTGGCCGGCGAGCGGTGGTACTTGGCGTGCCAGAAGACGTTGATCGCGACGTCGGGCAGCTTGGCCGGGTGCGGGATCTTGGCAAGGCCGAACGGCTCGAGCAAGCGATCTGCCAGTCGTTCGGGCACGGTCGCGATGAGGTCCGAACCCTGCAGGATGTGACCGACACTGACGTAGTGCGGCACCGTCAGCTGCACCTTGCGTTCGACCCCGCTGCGCTGCAGCAGCTCGTCCACCTTGCCGTGCCCGGTACCCGCCGAGATCACCATCAGGTGCTCGGCGGCCGAGAACTCGGCCAGCGACATCTTGCGCTTGTCCAGGCGGTGGCCGCGCCGCATCAGGCAGACGTAGCTCTGCATGAACAGCCGGCGCTGGAAGAAGCTGGCCTTGAGGTTCGGCAGCAGGCCCATCGCGGCGTCCACCTTGCCGGCCTCCAGCTCATCGCGCAGGTTGATGGTGGTGTTGCGCACCGTGCTGAGCGTGACACCGGGCGCATCACGCCGCAGCCGCTCGATCAACGCAGGCAGGAAGTAGATCTCGCCGATGTCGGTCATGCCGATGGTGAACGAGCGCTTCACGGTCGAAGGTTCGAAGCTGGTGCGCTGGTTGACCCCGCTATGGATCATCGCCAGCGCGTAGGTCACCGACTCGGCCAGCTGGTCGGCGTAGGGCGTGGGCTCCATGCCCTGGGGCGTGCGCAGGAACAGTTCGTCGCCCAGCAGCTTGCGCAGCTTGGCCAGCGAGTTGCTCACTGCTGGCTGTGAGACGCCCAGGCTGTCCGCAGCCTTGGAGACACGCCGGTCGATCAGCAACTGGTTGAAGACGACGAGCAGGTTGAGGTCGATCTCATGCAGTTCCATCCGGCCCCCGTACTTTCCCTGTGCATTACTGCAAGTGATACGACCTATATCCTAAATCCCGTTGGCTGATTGATCGGCGCCCTCGATCATGGCGATCATGGAAGTGCTGATCCAGCCGCTGCACAGAGTCATCGACGTCGAACCCGGCGCGAACCTGCTCGACGCGCTGCGCAACGCCCAGGTGCCGATGTCGTACAGCTGCATGGCCGGCCGCTGCGGCACCTGCCGCTGCAAGGTGGTGGCGGGCGACGTGCTCGACTCGGGCCGGGCCCAACAGAACGCGCTGGACGGTCCGGACAGCTACGTGCTGGCCTGCCAGACCTTCCTGACCGAGCCCTGCACGATCGAGATCCCCGAGCCCGATGAGATCGTCGTGCACCCGGCGCGCATCATCAAGGCGACGGTGCTGGCCGTGGAGAGCCTGACGCATGACATCCAGCGCGTGGTGCTGAAGCCGGCCAAGCCGCTGGAGTTCTCGCCCGGGCAGTACGCCCAGCTGCAGTTCACGCCCGAGCATGTGCGGCCCTATTCGATGGCCGGCCTGCCCGGCGACGCAACGCTGGAGTTCCATGTGCGCGTGGTGCCGGGCGGGCGCGTGTCGGGCTACATCGCAACGGACCTGAAGCCCGGCGACACGGTGCGTATCAGCGGCCCGCTGGGCAGCGCCTACCTGCGCACCAAGCACGACGGCCCGGTGCTGTGCGTGGCTGGCGGCACCGGTCTGGCGCCGATCTTGTCCATCCTGCGCGGGGCCATCGCGCAGGGCATGCCCAATCCGGTCCACCTGTACTTCGGTGTGCGTTCGCCGCGCGATGTCTACGGCCTGGACTGGCTGGCCGAGATCGAGCGCCGGCATCCGGCCTTCAAGCTGCACATCGTCGTCACTTCGGGTGGCGACCCGCGCGAACAACGCTGCGGCCTGGTCACCGAGGTGATAGCGCAGGACCTGGGCAGCCTGGACGGCTGGCGCGCCTACCTGTGCGGATCACCGCCGATGGTCGAAGCCGCGACCGTGCTGGCGCGCCAGAAGGGCCTGGATGCCGCGCGCATCCATGCCGACGCCTTCTACACCCAAGCCACCTGATGGAGCGCGCCATGCCTGCCAGCACGCTGTCAACGAAGACCCAATGCGAGCGCGCCGCGTACTACGAACGCATCGCCGCGAACCACATGACGCCGCTGTGGGAGGTGCTGCATGCGCTGGTGCCCACGCAACCACAGTCACAGGCGCAGGCCGCGATCTGGCGCTACGCCGAACTGCGTGAGCAGGTGCTGGAAGCCGGCAGCCTGATCAGCGCGGAGGAAGCCGAGCGACGTGTGCTGATCCTGGAGAACCCGGGCATGCGCGGCCAGTCGTGCATCACGCAGACGCTCTATGCCGGCTTGCAGCTGATCCTGCCGGGCGAAGTCGCGCCTGCCCACCGTCACACACAGTCCGCCCTGCGGCTGGTGCTGGACGGCGAGGGGGCCTACACCGCCGTCGATGGCGAACGCACGACGATGCGGCGCGGCGACTTCATCATCACGCCTTCGTGGACCTGGCACGACCATGGCAATCCGGGTGACCAGCCGGTGGTGTGGCTGGACGGCCTGGACATCCCGACGGTGCGCTTTCTGGATGCCGGGTTTGCCGAGAAGAGCAAGCAGTCGTCGCAGCAAGCCCTGCGGCCCGAGGGCGACGCGCTGGCGCGCTATGGCGCCAACATGCTGCCGATGGACTACGCACCGCAGCCGGCCGACCCGACGCGGGTGTTCGTCTACCCCTTCGAACGCACCCGCGCGTCGTTGCGCGCCATCGCGCACGGCGCGCCCGATCCGCACCACGGCTTCAAGCTGCGTTACGTGAACCCGGCGACGGGTGCCTCGCCCATGCCGACCATCGGCGCGTTTGCGCAGTGGCTGCCGGCCGGTTTCGAGACCCGGGCGCTGCGCTCGACAGACGGCACGGTGATCGTCTGCCTGGAGGGCAGCGGCGAGGTGAACGTCGGCGAGCAGACTTGGCGCTTCAACGAGAACGACGTCTTCGTCGTGCCTTCATGGCAGGCCTTGCAATTGCGCGCCGACAGCGACGCACTGCTGCTCAGCTTTTCCGACCGTCCGGTGCAGCAGGCGCTCGGACTGTGGCGCGAGCAGCGTGACTGACCCTCTTCATCCTTCAGGAGACGCACCATGAAACTCGCCATCGAGGCCCCGCCGCTTCACACCCTCAGCGTCGCCGGGCGTGAGGAGCGCTTCCCGGTCAACCGCGTCTTCTGTGTCGGCCGCAACTACGCAGCGCATGCCCGCGAGATGGGCAAGGACCCGGACCGCGACCCGCCCTTCTTCTTCATGAAGCCGGCGAACGCCGTGGTCGACGCCACGAAGCCGACGAGCGTGCCTTACCCGCCCAAGACCAAGAACTACCACCACGAGATCGAACTCGTCGTCGCGATCGCCAGGGGCGGGCGCGACATCGCGGTGGCCGATGCGCTGGACCATGTCTACGGCTACGCCGTCGGCCTGGACATGACGCGCCGCGACCTGCAGCTCGATGCGCGCGACAAGGGCCGCCCCTGGGAGTTCGGCAAGTCGTTCGCGAAGTCGGCGCCCATCGGCCCGCTGCACCGCGTGCAGGACGTGGGGCACCTGCCCTCGGCAGCGATCTCGCTCACCGTCAACGGCCAGCCTCGGCAGTCGTCCGACGTCGGCAAGCTGATCTGGTCGGTGGCCGAGTGCGTGGCCTACCTGTCCGAGTACGAGGCGCTGGAGCCGGGCGACATCATCATGACCGGCACTCCCGAGGGCGTGAACGCGGTCGTGGCCGGTGACGTGATGCTTGGCGCGGTGGCAGCGCTGGGCGAGATCGAGGTCCGCGTCCAGAGCTGACACCGAGAGTCTGGCCGGCAGCAACCCGGCAACACATGCAACAAGCCGATCAAGGCAGGAGACAAGCATGAGTCAACCGTCGACGGTCTTCCCGACCGAAGCCCACTGGGAGAGCGAAGGAACTTCGCGCGTCCCCTTCCTGACCTATACCAGCGACGAGCTCTACAAGCGCGAGCTCGAGCGCTTCTTCTACAAGAACCACTGGTGCTACGTCGGCCTGGAAGCCGAGGTGCCCGAGCCGGGCGACTTCAAGCGCACCGTGGTGGGTGAGCGCTCGGTCATCATGACCCGCGACGCCGACGGCGTCATCAGCGTCGTCGAGAACGTCTGCGCCCACCGCGGCATGCGCTTCTGCCGTGAACGGCATGGCAACCGCAAGGACTTCGTCTGCCCCTATCACCAGTGGAGCTACACGCTCAAGGGTGACCTGCAGGGCGTGCCCTTCCGCCGCGGCGTGAAGCAGGACGGTCAGGTGCACGGTGGCATGCCGGCCGACTTCAAGACCAGCGAGCACGGCCTGACCAAGTTGAAGGTCGCCACGCGCGGCGGCGTCGTCTTCGCCTCCTTCGACCATGACGTGGAGTCGCTCGAGGACTACCTCGGGCCGACCATCCTGGGCTACTTCGACCGCCTCTTCAACGGCCGCCGCCTGAAGATCCTGGGCTACAACCGCCAGCGCATCCCGGGCAACTGGAAGCTGATGCAGGAGAACATCAAGGACCC
>CAZUUU010000094.1:0-11846 GCA_964622685.1 uncultured Methylibium sp. | reverse complement strand
GCTTGGCGAAGCAGCTCGGCGGGTAGCCCTTGGTGGCCGGCGGCTCGCCGATGGCGAGCGCGATCTCGCGCTGCGCCATCGCATAGCGCGTCAGGCTGTCCATCAGCAGCAGCACGTGCTGGCCGCGGTCGCGGAAGTGCTCGGCGATCGCGGTCGCATAGGCGGCGCCCTGCATGCGCGTCAGCGGCGGCGCGTCGGCGGGGGCCGCGACGACGATGGAGCGCTTGAGGCCTTCCTCGCCGAGGATGTCCTCGATGAACTCCTTGACTTCGCGGCCGCGCTCGCCGATCAGGCCGACGACGATCACGTCGGCGGCGGTGTACTTGGCCATCATGCCCAGCAGCACCGACTTGCCGACGCCGGAGCCGGCGAACAGGCCGATGCGCTGGCCGCGGCCGACGGTCAGCATCGCGTTGATCGCGCGCACGCCGGTGTCCAGCGGCTCGCGCACCGGGTCGCGGTCCATTGCGTTGATCGGGCGGCGCACCAGCGGCTCGTTGCGTGCGCCGCACAGCGGGCCCAGGCGGTCCAGCGGCACGCCGTGCGAGTCGACGACGCGGCCCAGCAGGCCGTCGCCGATCGGCAGGTGGCGCGTGCGGTCTTCGCTGCGGCGCCAGGGATGGCTGGCCGCGCCCAGGCGCGGCGGCTCGCCGCTGCTGGCGCGCGGCACCACGCGGGCGCCGCTGGCCAGGCCGTGCAGCTCGCCGGTGGGCATGAGATAGGCGCGGTCGGCGGCGAAGCCGACCACCTCGGCCAGCACCGGCGCCTGGCCGGCCATGCGGACCTCGCAGACCGAGCCGACCGGCACGCGCAGGCCGGCGGCCTCGAGCACCAGGCCGGCGACGCGCACCAGCGTGCCCTGGGCTTCCAGCGGCGTCGGGCCGGCGGCATGCGCCTTCAGGTCGTCGAGGTAGCGCTGCCACGTCGGTGACAGCGGCTGGGCTGGGGCGCTCATGCTTCGTGGTCGCCGGCTGCGAGGTCGCTCGGCCGCCCCATCGTCTCGGTGGCGCGGCGCCAGCGTGCGTCGATGCCGGCGTCGATCACGCCGACCTCGGTCTCGACGACGCAGCCGCCGCGCGCGATGCCGGCATCGGCCACCAGGCGCGCGCCGCGCGCCGCCAGGGCCTCGCCGGCATGCTGGGCGACCAGCGATTGATCGTCGGGATGCAGGTGCACGGCGATCTGCTGCGCCGAGACCAGCGTCGCGGCCAGCGCTTCCTGCGCGACCGCGGCCACGAGCTCGGGGCGCGCCGCAAGTTCGCTGCGCACGACCTGGCGTGCCAGCGCGATCGCGACCTCGGCCACCTGCGCGGCCAGGCCCTGTTCCAGCTGCTCGATCTGCGCGCGGTAGGCCGTGGCCACCGCCGCGACCTGGGCCGTGACCTGCTGTGCATAGCTCTGCTTGAAGCCTTCGAGCGCGACCAGGCCGTCGCGGTAGCCGTCCTGGTAGCCGCCCTGGCGGGCTGCCTGCAGCTGCGCGGCGACGAGCTCGGGCGTGAGCGGCGGCGCGCTCGCGGCGGCCTGGGCCTCCGCGTTGCCGGTGCCGCCGAAGCTGCCGGGCGTCCACGCCGCGAAGCTGCGGACTTCCTCGCGCGGGATGAAGCGCGCGTAGGCGTTGTTGGGGGCGCTGCCGCCCTCGGCCGCGTCGCTGCGCCGGCTGCGGGCCGACGGATCGCGCGAGTCCTGGGTCGCGCCCAGCTTGCGTTCAAAGGAACTGGTCATCGCCGCCACCGCTCAGCACGATCTGGCCTTCGTCGGCCAGTCGGCGCACGATCTTCAGCATTTCCTTCTGCTCGGCCTCGACCTCGCTGACGCGCACCGGGCCGCGCGATTCCAGGTCCTCGCGCAGCGTCTCGGCGGCGCGGGTCGACATGTTGGTGAAGACCTTCTCGCGCAGCTCGGGCGCGGCGCCCTTGAGCGCGATGACCAGCGACTCGCTCTGCACTTCCTTCAGCAGGGCCTGGATGCCGCGGTCGTCGATCTTCAGCAGGTCGTCGAAGATGAACATGTTGTCCATGATCTTCTGCGCCAGGTCGCCGTCGGCCTCGCGGATGTAGTCGAGCACCGAGGTCTCGATCGTCGAGCCCATCATGTTGATGATCTCGGCCGCGGGCTTGACGCCGCCCATCATCGACTTCTTCATGCGCTCGCCGCCGGCGAGTACCTTGCTCATCACCTCGTTCAGGTCCTTCAAGGCGCTGGGCTGGATGCCGTCGAGGGTGGCCACGCGCACCATCACCTCGTTGCGCTGGCGCTCGACGAAGTTCTTCAGCACGTCGGCGGCCTGGTCGGCCTCGAGGTGGACCAGGATCGCGGCGACGATCTGCGGGTGTTCGTTGCGCAGCAGCTCGGCCACCGAGGCCGGGTCCATCCACTTCAGGCTCTCGATGCCGGAGACGTCGCCGCCCTGCAGGATGCGGTCGATCAGCAGGTTGGCCTTGTCGTCGCCGAGCGCCTTGCGCAGCACCGCCTTGACGTACTCGTCGGTGTCGCTGACCAGCATGCTGGTGTCGGCGGCGTCGCCGCTGAAGCGCTCGAGCACCTGCTCGAAGCGCTCGCGCGGCACCGACTTCATGCGGGCGATGGTCTCGCCGAGGCGCTGCACTTCCTTGGGCGCGAGGTGCTTGAAGACCTCGGCCGCCTCTTCCTCGCCGAGCGACATCAGCAGGATCGCGGCGTCTTCGATACCTTGGGCATCCATGTCAGCTCGACTCCCGGCTCACGCCGCTTCCTTGGCGGACCAGCCGCGCACGATGTTGGCCAGCGCGGCCGGGTTCTCCTTGGCCAGCAGGCGCGCCTGCTCGAGGCGGTTGTCGGCCACCGGGGCTTCGAGCGCCAGCGGGGCCTGCGGCAGCGGCAGCGCGTTCGCGTCGTCGACCACCGCGTTGAGCTGCCGGGCCGGCTGGGTGGGGGTCGCGGCCTTGAGCGCCGGGCGGATCGCGCCGAAGACGATGATCAGCGCCAGCAGCGTCAGCGCGCCCGGCACGGCCAGCGAGCGCAGCAGGTCCTGGGTCTCGGGCTGCTTCCACAGCGGCAGCGCTTCCTCGGCGACCGGCTTCTCGATCTTGAACGGGGCGTTGATCAGCTTGACCGAGTCGCCGCGCGTCTCGTTGAAGCCGATGGTCTCCTTGACCAGGGAGGTGAGCTTCTCCATCTCCTCGGCCGGGATGGCCGTGGTGGTGGTCTTGCCCTTGGCATCGGTCGTCGACTTGTGGTTCAGCACCACCGCGGCGTTCAGGCGCTTGACGGTGCCGGTGGCATTGCGCGTCACGCGCACGGTCTTGTCGACCTCGTAGTTGGTGGTGGCCTCGCGCCGGCTGCTGCCGCCGCTGGCGCCGCCGCCCTGGGCGGCCTGCATCGGCTGCGCGCTGCCGTTGATCGGCGCGGTCGCCGGCACCGGCGGCTGGTTGCTGGTGGCACCCGGCACGCCGGCCGGGGTGGCGCTGCCGCCGCCGCTGGATTCGCTGGTCTGCTGGCTGCGCAGGGTGGCCTGGGCCGGCTTGCCGTCGGGGCCCTGGCCCTGGTTGGGCACGTACTGCTCGGAGGTCGACTCGGTCTGCGAGAAGTCGACCTCGGCCGTGACCTGGGCGCGCAGGTTGTCGCGGCCGAGCACGGGCTCCAGGATGTCGAGCACGCGCTTCGTGTAGTTGGCCTCGATCTGGTGGCGGTACTGCAGCTGCTCGGCGTCGAGGCCGCTGCCGGACGCGGCGCTGTCGCCGCTGGTCGACAGCAGCGCGCCGCTGGCGTCGAGCACGCTCACCGCCTTGGGGTTCATCTCGGGCACGCTGGACGACACCAGGTGCACGATGCCGGCGATCTGCGCGCGGTCCAGCGTGCGGCCCGGGTGCAGGGTCAGCAGCACGCTGGCGCTGGGCTTCTGCTGCTCGCGGAAGAAGCCGTTCTGGTTGGGCAGCGCCAGGTGCACGCGCGCGGCCTGCACGGCCGACAGCGCCGAGATCGATCGCGTCAGCTCGCCCTCGAGGCCGCGCTGGAAGGTCAGCCGTTCCTGGAACTGGGTCTGGCCGAACCTGGCGTTGTCCATCAGCTCGAAGCCGGCGATGCTGCCCTTGGGCAGGCCGGCCGAGGCGAGCTTGAGGCGCACGTCGTGCACCTTGTCGGCCGGCACCAGGATGGCGGCGCCGCCGTCGGCGTGCTTGTAGGGCACGTTCATCTGCGACAGCTGCGCGAGGATCGCGCCGCCGTCCTTGTCGGACAGGCCCGCGTAGAGCACCTTGTAGTTGCCCTGCGACGACCACATCGACATCGCCAGCGCGATGCCGACCAGCGCGGCGAGGCCCAGCGCCAGCGTGGCCTTGCGGCCGGCCGGCAGGGAGGCCAGGCGCGAGCCGAAGCCGTCGGCCGGGGCCGGTGCGGCGGTCGGGGCGGAGTTCACGGTGGCGAGTGCGGTGTCCATCGTCGGTGTGAGGTCAGGGCGTCGCGGAGAGGTCGGTTTGTTTCGGGGCTCGATCACGAGGGGGCGGAACTCGCCCATCGCCTCGGCATTGTTTCGTTACCCTTGAGCGGCAAAAGCGGCGAACAAGCCGGCCAAATCCGGCCAGTTCGCTCCATCGTCCGGCCGCCCGGCTGGCACGATGGCGACCCATGGACGTGAAGCTCAAGCCCTTCGACTTTGCGCAGGCCGCCGCCCGTGCGGGCATGCCGCAGGTGGCGGAGCGCGTGCGTCAGGCCACGCAGCCGCAGGCCGTGGCGCCGGCCAGCTTCCAGACCAGCTTCAGCGCTGCGCTGAAGGCGGTCAGCGCCACCCAGACCCAGGCCAGCGAGATGCAGAAGCAGGTGCAGCTGGGCAATTCATCGGTCTCGCTCGAGGAGACGATGATCGCGATGCAGAAGGCCCAGATCGGCTTCCAGGCGACCCTGCAGGTCCGCAACAAGCTGGTGCAGGCCTACACGGACATCATGAATATGCCGATGTGAGCGGCGCGGCCTGCGGGCCGTCGCCGGCACGGGAGCCTGTGCCCCGCGCTCCGACTTCGACGCGGCACGCCGCCGCCAGCACCACGGTCACGGCCCAGGCGAACCACGCCGACCACAGCGTGTGCGACAGGAAGTGCGCGCCCTGTGCCATGCGCGCCACGCCCATCACCAGCCCCAGCACCAGGCCGCCGGCCAGCGCCCAGCGCGCCAGCCGCGGCTTCCAAGGCTGCAGGGCCACGCCCCAGACCACCCAGACGAAGCCGCCGGCGGCATGACCGGCCGGGAAGCACTGCCCGGGCGCATAGCCTTCGGGGGCGCCCTGCAGCAGCGAGGTGTAGGGCACGAAGCCGCCGAAGGGCGTCAGGTCCCAGGGGCAGTGGCGATGCGTCCAGTGCTTGAGCAGCGCGGTGCCCAGCGGGATCAGCGCCATGCCCAGCAGGGCGGCCAGCGCGTTGCGCCGCGGCCAGTCCGGCCACAGCCCCGTCGCGCCGGCGATCGCGAGGCCGGCCGCGGCCAGGCCGGCGGCGACCGACAGCGACTTCAGGCCGTGGTGCAGCAGGCGGTCGAACAGCCACTCGTGGCGGCGCGGGAAGCCGCCGTGGGCCGCGTCGTAGAACCAGCCGGCGACCTGCAGGTCCAGCGGGCGGGTCTCGAACAGCCACAGCAAGGCGCCGGCGGCCAGCGCCAGCCAGACGATCTGGCGCCGCAGCCACGCGCCGCGGCCGGTGTGCGGCGCAGTCACGAGCGGCAGGCCGCGGCGAGGTCGAGGGCCGGGGCGCGGGTCGCGGTCTGCACGTCGAGCAGGCCGAGCAGCGAGTGGAACAGGTGGTCGTGGCTGGTGCCGCCGGCCGCGGCCTGGCGGCGCAGGCACTCGCGGTCGACGCCGAAGCGCTGCGCGTAGCCGTCGGACATCCACAGGATCATCGGCACCTGCTTCTGCTCGTCCGGCGCGATGGCGTAGGGCATGCCGTGCAGGAACAGGCCCTTCTCGCCGAGCGACTCGCCGTGGTCGGAGACGTAGACCAGGGCCACGTCGTGGGTCGAGGCCAGCGCGCGCAGGCGATCGATCGCCGCCGACAGGACCTGGTCGGTGTGGCGCAGCGCGTTGTCGTAGGCGTTGACGATCTCGTCGCGCGTGCAGCGCGACAGGTCGTCGTCCTGGCAGGCCGGCTGGTAGGGCGCCTCGTCGGCCGGGTAGCGTCGGTAGTAGGCCGGGCCGTGGTTGCCAAGCATGTGCAGCACCACGACCTGGCCGGCCGGCGCGGCGGACGGGCCGGCGGCGGCGGGGTGCACGACCTGGTCGAGCTCGCGCAGCAGCACGTCGTCGAGGCAGCGATCGCGGTCGCACAGCGACGGGTGGTCGGCCGGCTTCGGCTGGCGCGTCGGCAGCCCGTCGCAGACGCCCTTGCAGCCCGACTGGTTGTCGATCCACTGCACGTCCAGGCCGGTGCGGGCCAGCAGGTGCAGCAGCGATTGCTCGCGGTGGATGCGCGTCTCGTCGTAGGCCTGGCGCCCGATGCGGGCGAACAGGCAGGGCACCGAGGTCTCGGTGTCGGTGCCGCAGGTCGAGACGCGCGGGAAGGACAGCGGCGCCCGCGCCGCCAGGCCCGGCGTGGTCTGCCGCGCATAGCCGGCCAGGCCCCAGTTGGCGCTGCGCGCCGTCTCGCCGACGACCACGACCATCAGCACCGGGCGCGCCGAGGCCGCCCAGGCCGGCCCTAGCCGGGCATCGCTGCCGATCGGGATGCGGGCCTCGGCCGGGCGCTGGCCGTTCGGCGTCGCGGCCCGCGCCAGCGAGTAGACCAGGTTGGTCGGCGTCACCAGGTAGCGCAGTTCCTTGTGGTTGCGCATCAGCGAGGCCAGGCCCTGGAAGTCGGCCAGCAGCGCAGCGACGACGACCGCGAGGCCGAGGCCCAGCGCCAGCGCGCGGCGCACGAGTGCCCGTCGCAGCGGCCGCCGCGGCAGGTCCAGCCGCCACAGCAGTAGCAGCGGCGGGCCGGCCACCAGCAGCAGGTCGCGCCACAGCGCGGGCGTGATGAGCTCGCGCACTTCGGGGGCATCGGTCTTGAGCGCGTTGCGCAGCATGGCCGGGTCGAGGTAGACGCCGTAGTGCCCGATCGCGTGCGCAGCGAGCGCCGCCGCGACGAACAGCAGCGCCAGCAGCGGCCTGGCGCTGCGGCGCGTCAGCAGCAGGCCGAGCAGCACGAACTGCAGCCCGGCCAGGATCGCGAACAGCGCCAGCGCGTGGCCCCAGCCGGCCACCGACGACAGGCTGCGGCCCTGCATCGCGCCGGTCCAGAAGCCGCCGTTGACGGCGACCGCGAAGTAGAGGCTGGCCAGCAGGGCCAGGGTCTCGGGGCTGCAGGACCAGCGCCGCGCGATCCAGGGCGTCGGGGCCGGCCGGGCCGGGTGCGGAAGGGAGGAGGTGGACATGGTGCAGGGCGAGTGGCCCTGCACTGTCGGGAAGGCGGCGTGAGGCCGCGGTGAGGCGGATGTGAGCGAGTTGTGAGCGCGCTAGCGGCGCAGCGCCGTGCCGAAGTCCACGCTCAGCACGGCGCCGCCGCCGTCGGCATTGGCCGCGCCGGGCTGCCAGCCGCTGGCGCGGCAGGCGTGCTGCACCAGGGCCAGACCGAGGCCCAGGCCGTGCCCGACGCCGTCGGCGCTGCCCTGACGGCCGCCGCGCCAGCCGCGCTGGAACACGCGCTCGACGTCGCCGGGCGCGAAGCCGCGGCCGTGGTCGCGCACGTCCAGCCGCGTGCCGGCCAGGCGGCACTCGATCGGGCCGCCCTGGCCGTGGCGCAGCGCGTTGTCGAGCAGGTTGTCGACGACCAGGCGCAGCAGCGCCGGGTCGCCGCTGACGGTGGCGGTCTCGGGCACGTCCAGGTCGAGCCGGGCCGCGTTGCCGTGCCGCGCCGCGAGGGCCTGCCACGAATGCTGCAGCAGCTCGCGCAGGCGCAGCGCTTCCTCGAGCTGCGGCCGCGCCTCGCGCGCCAGGGTCAGCAGGCTGGTCGACAGCTCGGTGATGCGGTCGACCGTCTCGACGATGCGCTGCGCACGGCGCTGCACGCCGGCCGGTGCCGTCTCGCCGCCCAGGTCGGCCGACGCGGCCAGCAGCTCGGCGTCGCTGCGGATCACGGCCAGCGGCGTGCGCAGCTCGTGCGAGAGGTTGGCGGTGAACTCGCGCTCGCGCGTGACCGCCTCGCGCTGGCGCTGCTCGTAGCGGTCCAGCGCGCCGGCCACGGCGGCGACCTCGTGCGCCATGCCGGGCCGGGCATGGCCGCCCTCGCGGCCGGCATCGACGCGCTCGGCCAGCTCGCCGAGCTGGCGCGTCAGCCGGCCCGCCAGCTGGTAGACCACCGCCAGCACCGCGGCCGCGATGGCCAGCGCCGCGACGACGATGACCGAGCCGATGGCACGCATGCGCTCCTCGTGCTCCTCGGCGTCGTAGGCGAGGATGTAGCGCGCCTCGCCGTCCTCGCGCACCGCGACGTGGTACTCGCTGCCGCCGTCGTAGCGTTCGTGGTTGCCGATCGTCAGGCCGCGCAGCCAGGCCGGCAGTGCGGCCTCGCCCTCGGCGCGCGTCACGCGAAACAGGCGCATGTCGGGCGTGTTGGGCGCGGCGCGCTCGGGCGACGCGCGCCACATCGCCATGCTGTGGGCGAGCTGCCCGTTGACGATGTCGTCGATCAGCTCTTCTTCCTTGCCCTCGAACAGGAAGAAGATCGCGAAGGCCTGGGCCAGGATGGCCACCAGCACCAGCAGCGCGACCGCCACCGCGATGCGCAGCCGCAGGCTGGTGCCGCGCGCCGCGCCCGTCGGCTCAGCGGACGACGAGCTTGTAGCCGAGGCCATGGACGTTGACGATCTCGATGCCGGCCGCGCCGGCCAGCGCGCGCCGCAGCGTGTGCAGCACGCTGCGCAGGTTGTCGCTGGACTCGAGCGCCTGGCCCCAGACGGCGGTCTCCAGCTCCTGGCGCGAGAAGACGCGGTTCGGATGCTCGATCAGCAGCGCGGCCAGGCGCAGCGGCTTGGGCGGCAGCGGCAGGCTGCGGCCCTCGAGCTTCAGCTCCTGCGCCGCGGCGTCGTAGCGCAGCGGCCCGAGCTCCAGCGTGGTCGCGGTCGGCGCGGGTGCCGTGCGGCGCAGCAGGGACAGCAGCCGCGCCTCGACCTCCTGCAGCGCGAAGGGCTTGACGAGGTAGTCGTCGCCGCCGGCCTCGAAGCCGCGCAGCCGGTCGTCGAGCGTCTCGCGCGCGCTCAGCACCAGCACCGGCAGCGCCGAGCCCTGGGCGCGCAGGCTGTGCACCAGCGCCAGGCCGTCGCCGTCGGGCAGCGAGCGGTCGAGCAGCAGCACGTCGGGCGGCGCCGCCGCCAGGCGGCGCCGCGCCTGCGCCAGCGAGTCGGCATGGTCGCAGCGGTGGCCGCGCGCCTCGAGGTAGTCGTGCAGGTTCTCCGCGATCGAGCGGTCGTCCTCGACGATCAGGATCTGCATGCGGGCGTGCGGCGGGGGCGAGGCCCGGCTCAGTCCTCGAGCTCGGCCTTGGCCATCTCGACGTCCAGCCGCTCCATCGCGTCGAGCGGCTCGCAGGCGGCCGCCTGCTCGTAGAGCCTGGTGGCTTCCTTCATCTTCTTGTCGCCTTCCAGCATGACCAGGCCATTGGCGTACTCGACCATCGCGATCGCGCTCGTCGGGTTGAGCTTGAGTGCGGTCTGGAACATCTTCAGGCCGGTCGCGGCGTCGGCGCCCTGGGTGCGGCCCAGCAGCTTGCCGACCTTGTCGATCACTTCGGCGTGGAAGGCGCCGAGCGCGATGTGCGCGTCGGCATGCTTGGGCGAGAGCTGGATGGTCGTCTCGAGCGCGCCCTTGACCTTGCCGCCCAGGCCCTGGGCCAGCGCCTTGGCGACGCTGATGCCCTGGCTGTAGCGGCCCAGCGCGTAGGCCATGAAGTAGTGCGCGTTGGCGTTCTTCGGCTCGGCCGCGGCCTGGACCTCGGCGCGCTCGGCCACCTCCTGGAACAGCTCGAGCTTGGTCTTCTCGCTCTTTTCCAGGTAGTTGGCGTAGATGGACTGCGCCTTGTTGGCGACCGTGAGCCCGGCGCCCCCAGCCTTGAGGCCCGCGTCGGCGGCCTTCTTGAACTCGCCGGCATGGAACAGCGCCCAGGCCTCCAGCACCGCGGCGTCCTTGGGCAGCGGCTCGGCGTCGCCGGCGTGCAGCCGGGCCCAGAGCTTCTTCAGCGCCGCGGCGTCGTGGCGGTAGTCGGCGTTGTCATAGGGGAAAGCGGTCCACTTGGCCATCGTTGTCTCCTGTCGTGTCGTTGTCGAAGGTTCTGCTTCAGGGCTTGGCGTAGCTGCCGACCAGCGTGAACAGGTGTTCGCGCTGGCCGGGGTCGAGGTAGGGCATCAGCAGGCTCAGCACGTGCTGGGCGCCGCGCAGCAGGGCGGCGCCGGCGCTCTCGGGTTCGAGCGCCTTGCGCGGGTCGCGCACGTACTCGTAGCTGAGCCAGTAGGTCAGCACCACGACCATCGCGGTGGCGACGGGCTCGACCTCGCGCACGTCGAGGCCGGTCTTGCCGAGCGCCCCGCCGCGCGCCAGGCCGTCGAGCACCGAGCGCACGGCCTGCTGCTTGTTCTTCAGCACGAACTGGAAGTGGGTCTCGAGCCGGCGGTTCTTGCTCAACAGGTCGTTGAGGTCGCGGTACAGGAAGCGGTACTGCCAGATCAGCTCGAAGAACATGTGGAAGAACAGCCACGCGTCCTCGACGTTGCGCACGTTGTCCGACGCGCGCAGCAGCTCGGTGAGGGCGGCCTCGTAGCGGTCGAACAGGCTGTTGATCAGCTCGTCCTTGGCCGGGTAGTGGTAGTAGAGGTTGCCCGGGCTGATGTTCAGCTCGGCCGAGATCAGCGTCGTGCTGACATTGGGCTCGCCGAAGCGGTTGAACAGCTCCAGGGTGACTTCCAGGATGCGCTCGGCAGTGCGGCGCGGCGGCTTCTTCGGGGCGGGCATGGCGGGGGCAATCTAGCATCAACGCCAGGGGCAACCAAGGCGGCCAACGCGAACGGTGGCGGCTCCCTACAATCGCGGCCCCATGCCTGCCGTCCGCTTCGACTCCGTCTGCAAGACCTATCGCGGCCCGCGCGGCGAGTTCCAGGCCCTGCAGGACGTCGGCTTCGACATCGAGGAGGGCGACTTCTTCGGCCTGCTCGGCCCCAACGGCGCCGGCAAGACCACGCTGATCAGCATCCTGGCCGGCCTGAGCCGCGCCACCGCGGGCCGCGCCACGGTGCTGGGCCACGACGTGGTGACCGACTATGCGGCGGCGCGCCAGGCGCTGGGCATCGTGCCGCAGGAGCTGGTGTTCGACCCCTTCTTCAGCGTGCGCGAGACGCTGCGCATCCAGAGCGGCTACTTCGGCGTCCGGAACAACGAGGCCTGGATCGACGAGCTGCTCGCCAACCTGGGCCTGGCCGACAAGGCGAACGCCAACATGCGCCAGCTCTCGGGCGGCATGAAGCGCCGCGTGCTGGTCGCGCAGGCGCTGGTGCACCGCCCGCCGGTGATCGTGCTCGACGAGCCGACGGCCGGCGTCGACGTGGAACTCCGGCAGACCTTGTGGCAGTTCATCGCCCGCCTCAACCGCGAGGGCCACACGGTGCTGCTGACGACCCACTACCTCGAGGAGGCCGAGGCGCTGTGCGGCCGCATCGCGATGCTCAAGGCAGGCTGCGTGGTGGCGCTCGACCGCACCGCCAACCTGCTGGCCGGCACCGCCAGCACGATGCTGCGCTTCAAGACCGACCAGGCCCTGCCGCCGGCCGTCGCCGCCAGCGCGCGCGTCACCGGCCGCATCGTGCAGCTGACGGCGCACGACGCGGCCGAGGTCGAGCAGCTGCTGGCGCGGCTGCGCGGCGCCGGC
>CAZUUU010000093.1:0-11998 GCA_964622685.1 uncultured Methylibium sp. | reverse complement strand
GGGCAGCAGGCCCAGGCTATCGTAGTGGCGTACCATCTTGGCCGAGACGCCGGAGCGCTCGGCCGCCTCTCCGATGTTCATCTGCGCGTTCATTGCCCCTCCGGCTTCCAGCGCTTCAGCAGCAGCGCATTGCCCAGCACACTGACGCTGGACAGCGCCATCGCGGCACCGGCCACCACCGGGTTCAGCAGGCCCAGGGCCGCGAGCGGGATGCCGACCACGTTGTAGACGAAGGCCCAGAACAGGTTCTGGTGGATCTTGCGGGTGGTGCGGCGCGAGATCGCGATCGCATCGGCCACCAGGCTGGGCTGGCCGCGCATCAGCGTGATGCCGGCGGCATGCATGGCGACGTCGGTGCCGCCCCCCATGGCGATGCCGACGTCGGCCGCGGCCAGGGCCGGCGCGTCGTTGAGGCCGTCGCCGACCATGGCCACCGGCCCGCCGGACCCGTGGCGCAGGCCGGCGATCACCGCGGCCTTGTCGGCCGGCAGCACCTCGGCGCGCACGTCATCGATGCCGAGCGCCGCGGCGACGGCGGCGGCCGCCCCTTGGTGATCGCCGCTGACCAGCACGGTGCGCACGCCCAGCGCGTGCAGGCGGTCGATCGCGACGCGCGCATCGGGCTTGAGTTCGTCGCCGAAGGCCAGCAGGGCGAGCAGGCGCGGCGCGGCGGCACCGGTCTCGGCCAGCCACGAGACGCTGCGCCCCTGCTGCGCCTGCGCCTCGGCCTGCGGCTGCAGCGGCGCGAGGTCGACGCCGAGTTCCTTCATCCAGCGCGTGCTGCCGAGCCGCAGCGCGCGGCCCGCGACCCGGCCCTCGACGCCGCGGCCGGCAACGGCCTGCACCTCGGCGGCCGGAGACACGGCCAGGCCCTCGCCGGCCTGCCGCACGGCGCGCGCCAGCGGGTGTTCGCTGCCGGACTGCAGCGCGGCCGCGAGCGCCAGGGCCTCGTCGCGCGTCGTCCCCGCGGCGGGCCGCAGCTCGACCAGCGTCGGGCGGCCGACCGTCAGCGTGCCGGTCTTGTCGAAGGCGACGACGCGCAACGCGTGCGCCGCCTCCAGCGCTGCGGCGTCCTTGACCAGGATGCCGTGCTGCGCCGCCACGCCGGTGCCGGCCATCAGCGCGGCGGGCGTGGCCAGGCCCAGCGCGCAGGGGCAGGCGATGACCAGCACCGCCACGGCATTGAGCGTCGCCGCCGACCAGTCGCCGACGGCCAGGCCCCAGGCCAGCCAGGTGGCGAACGCGATCACCACGACGACGGGCACGAAGATCGCACTGACCTTGTCGACCGTCTGCTGGATCGGCGCCTTGGCGGCCTGCGCGGTCTCGACCAGGCGCACGATGCGGGCGAGCGTCGATTCGGCACCGAGCGCGGTGGCGCGCACCTGCAGCAGGCCCTCGCCGTTGAGCGAGCCGCCGATCACGCGCTCGCCGGCGCCGCGCGCCACCGGCAGGCTCTCGCCGGTGAGCAGGGATTCGTCGAGGTGGCTGCTGCCGTCGGCGATCGTGCCGTCGACCGGCAGGCGTTCGCCGGGGCGCACGATGACGATGTCGCCTCGGGCCAGCGCCGTGATCGGCAGCGTCGCCTCGACGCCGTCGCGCAGCACGCGCGCGGTCTCGGGCCGCAGCGCCTGCAGCGCGCGGATCGCCTCGGTGGTCTGGCGCTTGGCGCGCGCCTCCAGCAACTTGCCCAGCATCACCAGCGTGATGACGGCGGCGGACGCCTCGAAGTAGAGGTGCGGCGCGCCTTCGTGGCCGGCGTGCTCGAACAGCAGCCACACGCTCAGGCCGTAGGCGGCGCTGGTGCCCAGCGCGACCAGCAGGTCCATGTTGCCGCTGCCGGCGCGCAGCGCGGCCCAGCCGTGGCGGTAGAAGCGCGCGCCGGCCCAGAACTGCACGGGCGTGGCCAGCAGCCACTGCAGCCAGCCGGGCAGCATCCAGTGCTCGCCCCACAGCAGCGCGACCATGGGCAGGGCCAGCGGCAGCGTCAGCAGGGCCGCGATCGCGACGGGCCAGCCCAGCGAGGCCCCGGATGGCGCACGCGCGGCCGCGGGTGCGTCGGCGACCTGCAGATGGGCGGTGTAGCCGGCCGCCTCGACCGCCGCCTCCAGCACGCTGGGCAGCGTGCCGGGCGCGGCCTCGACGCGGGCCGTCTCGGTGGCGAGGTTGACGGTCGCGTCGGCCACGCCGGGCACCTTCTTCAGGGCCTTCTCGACGCGCAGCACGCAGGACGCGCAGGTCATGCCCTCGATGGCCAGGGTCAGCGGGGTGGAGGCGATGGTGTTCATGGCGGGCAGTCTCGACCTTGCCATGATGGCAAAGTCAAGGCGGCCGGGCTTGACCCTGATCAAGGCGGGGTGCGCTTGACCTTGCCACGATGGCAGGGCGGATGCTCGGTGCATCCATCCATTTCCGGGAGACCCCGATGCTCGAGTTCGAGATCCAGGCCATGAGCTGCGGCCACTGCGTCAAGGCCATCACCAGCGCCATCACCGCGCTCGACCCCGCCGCGAAGGTGCTGGCCGAGTTGCCGACCCACCGCGTGCGCGTCGACACCACGCTGCCGCGCACGCAGGTCGAGCAGGCACTGCGCGCGGCCGACTATCCGCCGACGCCGGTGCTGTGAATTCGGGGGAGCGAGGCGGCCTCGAACGAGACCGCGGAGGGTTGGCGCGCCCGGCTGGGATCGAACCAGCAACCCCTGCCTTCGGAGGGCAGTACTCTATCCATTGAGCTACGGACGCAAGGCCTCGATTCTATCAGCGCACCCTCATGTGCAGCCGCGTGCGAGTGGGTCCCGCAGGGGCGGCTCTTATAATCGCGCGCCCTTGACGGCGGCCGCTCCACACAGCGGCCGCCACCCGCACCGACAGCCCGAGGACCCCATGAGCGACGCGCACCACGACGACCATCACGAGCCCAACCACGAGGGCCCGATCCGCACGCCCAAGCAGCTGATCGTCGCGGTCGTGCTGGCCTTCGTCGTGCCGATCACGATCATCGTGCTGCTGGCCGGCTACGTGGCGTCGGGCACCAAGCCCTCGGCCGGCAGCGACGGCCTCGGCCCGCAGGCCACGGCGGCGCGCATCGCGCCGGTCGGCCAGGTGACGGTGAAGGACGCGTCCGATGCCAGCGCGCTCAAGAGCGGCACCGAGGTCTACACGGCCGTCTGCGCCGCCTGCCATGCCGCCGGCGTGGCCAACGCGCCGAAGCTCGGCGACACCGCGGCGTGGGCCCCGCGCATCGCGACCGGCTACGAGGCGCTGCTGAGCTCGGCGCTCAAGGGCAAGGGCGCGATGGGCGCCCAGGGCGGCGGCGATTTCAGCGACGTGGAGATCGGCCGCGCGGTCGTTCACCTGGCCAATGCCGGTGGCGCCAAGTTCGAGGAACCCAAGCTCGCGGCGACCCCGGCCAGCGCGCCGCAGTAGGCGCCCCGCCCCATCGACACGAGCCGGTCTGCGCGACCGGCTTTTTCTTGCGCGCGTCCCGCCGCCACCCGCGCTCAGGCCAGGTCGCGCTGCGGGCTGAGCCGGTAGCCGAAGCGGCGCGGCAGCTCGGCGAAGGCCACTTCCTGCGGCTGCCACAGGCCGTCGGTCACCGCGTCGGCGGCGGTGTCCATGTCCAGCGAGCGCAGCAGGCCGAAGCCGCCCTCGGTGTCGAGGAAGAGGCGGCCGTGCTCGTCGACCCAGGCGCTGCGGACCGCGCCGGCCTCGCTGTCGACGTGGGTGCGCACCACGTAGCCGTCGGCGCCGCGCTGCACGCCCAGCACCAGCGGCGCCGCCTCGAGTTCGACGTAGACGCGCTGCGGTCCGTTCTGGAAGAACCAGGCGCCGTGCGCATCGGCCTCGTAGTTGCGGGCGATGAACTCGCACAGCTTGCGGTGCAGCAGCCGGCTGCCCTTGACCTGCGGGAACGGACCCGCGGCCTGCACGCGGTCGTCGCGCATGTACCAGTCGCCGCGCGCATCCAGGCCGAGCCAGCCATGGCAGGCCGGTACCTGCGGCCACTTCTTCAGCGCGGCACGGACGATGTCATCCATGCGGCGATTGTGAGCTTCCGGGCTCGGGGGTGTCAGACGCCGGCAGCCGCGCGCATCCAGGCCATCACGGCCCGCGGCAGGCCCAGCACCTCGCCGGGAAAGCCGCCGCCCGGGAAGCCGACGTGCCCGCCGTGCGCCGGCTGCCACAGCGTGACGTGGCGGCCGACCTCGGCCGGGCCGGGCAGGCAGGCGGCCGGCACGAAGGGGTCGTTGCGCGCATTGAGCACCAGCGCCGGGATGCGGATGCGCGCCAGATGCGGTTTGGCCGAGCCGCGCGCCCAGTAGTCGTCGGTGCCGGCAAAGCCGTGCAGCGGCGCGGTGAAGACATCGTCGAACTCGTAGAGGTCGCGCGCGGCGACGAGGCGCTCGCGGTCGAAGAGCCCGGGATGCTGGCGCAGCTTGGCCAGGGCCTTGGGCTTCATCGAGCGCAGGAACATGCGGTTGTAGACCTGCCGGTTGAAGCCGCGGCAGATGGCCTGGCCGCCGGCCGCCAGGTCGATCGGCGAGGAGATCGCGCACACCGCGCGCGCGGTCGCCGCGGCGCTGGCCTCGGCCTCCTCGGCCCAGCGCAGCAGCGCGTTGCCGCCGAGCGAGACACCGACCGCGAGCAGCGGCGCGCCGTGCTGCGCACGCAGGCGGTCGAGGATCCAGCCGATCTCCTCGTGGTCGCCCGAGTGGTAGGCGCGCGGCCCGAGGTTGAGCTCGCCCGAGCAGCCGCGGAAGTGCGGCAGCGCCAGGCGCCAGCCCTGCGCACGCGCCCAGTCGGCGAAGGCCTGCGCGTAGTGGCTGGCCGACGATCCCTCGAGGCCGTGGAACAGCACCAGCAGCGGCGCGGGCTGCGGTGCATCGAGGAAGTCGACGTCGATGAAGTCGCCGTCCGGCGTCGTCCAGCGCTCGCGGCGCAACGCCGGCGGCGGCCCCGCGCGGTGGCGCGAGAACAGCGCCGGCCAGATGGTCTGCGCGTTGCCGCCGGGCAGCCACCACGGGGCGGCCCACTGCGCGGCGTTCGGGACCACGGGCTCGAGGACGGCCGACATCCGTGCCGCGCTCAATGCAGGGTCGAGGGCGCTTCGGAGATCTCCTGCAGCTCGCGCGCCATGCCCGGGCTCGCGTGGTGCAGCACCATGCGCCAGCCCTGCGGCGTCAGGATGTAGACGTTGGTGACGATGGCGTAGGCCTTCTGAGGCCCTTCGTCGCCCATCACCTGCACCTGCTCCAGCACGTGGTGGATCGCGCTGGCATGCGTGTGCAGGCGCCGGACCTTCTCGGGTTGCACGTCGATCGCGCCGTTGGAGAAGATGGCCTCGAAGGCCGCGCGGATCGCGCCGGCACCGACCATGCGCGGCCCGCCGGGGTGCACGCAGGCGATGTCCTCGTCGTCGGACCAGACCGCCATCAGCTTGTCGATGTCGGCCTGCTGCAATGCCTCGTAGAACTGCGCCTCGATGTCGTCGGGCGAGGAGGGCGGGGCCTTGGGCTTGGGCGACATGCGGATGGGTGGGGGCGGTCTTCGACGGCCGCTGGATTGTAAGGAGCGTCCCCCCGGCGCGACGCAGGATCGCGGGCCTGCTTCGCACGCGGCCGCAAGCGCTCACTAGAATCCGCCACCCATGGTCACCCCGCCCCAGGACTGGACCGAACGCAGCCGCGAGCTCGCGGCGGTGCTGTCGCGCGTGGCGCTCGGCGATCGTGCGGCATTTGCCACGCTCTACCAGCGCACCAGCTCGCATCTGCTGGGCGTCGTGCTGCGTATCCAGAAGGACCGGGCCCAGGCCGAGGACGTGCTGCAAGAGGTCTACGTGAACGTCTGGCGCGCGGCGCAGGGTTTCGATGCGACGCTGAGCCAGCCGCTGACATGGCTCACCAGCATTGCCCGCAACCGGGCCATCGACAGCCTGCGCCGGCGCCAGAGCGAGCCGCAGACCGTCAGCACCTCGGCGGGCCTGGGCGACGACGACGAACACGACATGCTGCAGGACTTTGCTTCCCCCGATGCCGGCCCGCTCGACTTGCTCGGGCAGGCCGCGGATGCGCGCGCGCTGCAGGCCTGCATGAAGGCCCTGAGCGGTGAGCAGCAGCAGAGCCTCGCGCTGGCCTTCTACCAAGGCCTGTCGCACGCCGAGGTGGCCGACCACCTGAAGCAGCCGCTCGGCACGGTGAAGAGCTGGGTGCGGCGGGCACTGATCTCGCTGAAGGGCTGCCTGGAGCGGGCCCACGGCTCCGCGGCCTGAGCGATGGACTACAGCCGCCCTGCCCTCGTCGACCGCTTGGCGGCCGAGCACGTGCTCGGCACGCTGCGCGGGCCGGCGCGGCGCCGCTTCGAGTCGCTGCTGCCGGCCCACCCGGCCCTGCGCGCGGCCGTGGCGGCGTGGCAGGCACGACTGATCCCGCTGAGCGCGGCGGTGACGCCGGTGCCACCGTCGGCGACGGTCTGGTCGCGGGTCGAGCAACGGCTGTTCGCGAGCGCGGCCGCGCCGCTGCGCTGGTGGCTGAGGCTGGGGCTGTGGCAGGGCGTGTCGGCCTTTGCCACGGTGGCGGCGCTGGCCTTCGGCCTGGTGCTGTCGCAGCCGCGACCGGTCGAGCCGCCGATCGTGATCGTGATCGCCCCCAACCCCGAAGCCGCCGGCGTGCTGCAGGCCGGCTTCGCGGCCGGCCTCACGCGCGACGGCCGGGCCCTGGTGCTGCAGCCCATCCACGAGGTCGCGCCCGGCGCGGGGCGTGCCTTCGAGCTGTGGGCCGTGCCGCCGCAGGGGGCGCCGCGCTCGCTCGGCCTTGTCTCCGGCCAGCAGCCGACCACGGTGCAGCGCGCGCTGCTGCTGAAGGACACCGCGGCCTTCGCGGTCAGCCTCGAGCCGAGCGGCGGCTCGCCGACCGGTGCGCCCACCGGGCCGATCCTGTCGGTCGGCAAGCTGCAGATCTGATTTCGAGCGGGGTGCATCCGCGCGGGCGGTCCGCTCCGTAGTGGATGGCAGAAGGCATGGGCCTTCGCGAACGCCATCCAAGGAGAACTCACGATGCATACCCACCTGACGCTGGGCACCGCTGCCCTGGCCCTGGGCCTCGCCGCCTGCAGCGGCATGCCGACGACGTCGATGAAGATCGACAACGCCGCGCTGCCCGAGGCCGTGCGCGTCCCGGCCGGCGAGAGCCAGAAGATGTGGACGACGACCGACGCCGGCCAGATCACCTACGAATGCCGCGACAAGAAGGACATGGCGGGCCAGTACGAGTGGGTCTTCGTCGGCCCCGTCGCCAGGCTCAAGGACGGCAGCGGCAAGGACGTCGGCAGCTACTTCGGCCCGCCGGCCACCTGGGTGTCGAGTGACGGCTCGCGCGTCGTGGGCAAGCAGGTCGCGGTCGCGCCGAACGCGGGCACGCCGGGCAGCATCCCGCTGCAACTGGTGAAGGCCGACCCGGCGACCGGCAGCGGCGTGATGCAGGGCGTGAGCTACATCCAGCGCCTGAAGACCGTGGGCGGCGTCGCGCCCGCGCTGCCCTGCGCCGAAACCAACAAGGGCGAGAAGAAGGTCGTCAGCTACGCCGCCGACTACGTGTTCTACGGCCGCTGATCGACCCTCGATCCCCGGCTGACGCGACCTGCGGCCGCCCGGCCTGGACCTCAGGTCGCGGCGGGCGTTACGCTGGCGGCGGCCTTGGCGAGGGCGTCGCCGAGCGCGGCATCGACGCGCTCGGGCGTGATGTCGGTCAGGCAGCGCAGGTGCCCGTAGCGGCAGTCGCGCTCGAAGCAGGGCTGGCAGTCGAGCTGGGCCTCGCCGCGCAGGGTCTTGAGCCACAGCACGCGCGCGTGCGGATTGAGCGGCGGCGTGTGCTGCGGACTCGTCGATCCGAACACGGCCGCCTGCGGCTTGCCGAAGGCGGCCGCCACGTGCATCAGGCCGGAGTCGTTGCTGACCACGCCGCGTGCCGCGGCGATCAGCGCCATCGCATCGTCGAGCGAGGTGCGCCCCGCCAGCACGCGACAGGCCCCCGGCGCCAGGGCGGCGATCTCCTCGCAGATCGGTGCTTCCTTGGCCGAGCCGAGCAGCAGCACCGGCAGGCCGTGGCGGCCCTGGAGCTGGCGCGCCAGCGCCGCGTAGTGCGGCGCCGGCCAGCGCTTGGCCGCGCCGTACTCGGCACCGGGCGCGAACACCCAGTAGCCGCCGGGCGCGAGGTCCAGCCGGCCGAGCGCCGCCGCGATCGCCGGCGCCGCCAGCTGCAGCCGCGGCCGTGCGCCGGCCGGCAGCCCGCCGGCGAGGGCGCCGTAGAAGTCGACCATCGGCGGCTTGCCGACCGGGTTGGCGGTGCGTTCGTTCAGCAGCACGAAGCGGCCCTCGCCCTGGTAGCCGACGCGCCGCGGGATGCGCGCCAGCCACGGCACCAACGCCGACTTCAGCGAGTTCGGCAGCACGTAGGCGGCGTCGAAGCAGCGGCCCTTCAGCGTGCGGGCGAGTGCGCGACGAGCCGCCCAGTCGAGCTGGCCGTGCGCGAAGGGCACGTCGATCACCTCGCCGACCTGCGGCATCGCGCGCAGCACCGGCGCCACCCAGGGCAGGGCCGCGACCGTGAGCTGCTCGCCGCGCGCGGCCAGCGCCGCCAGCAGCGGCTCGGCCATCACGGCGTCGCCGATCCACTGCGGCGCGATGACGAGGGAACGGGTCATCGCAGCGACGCGGCCGGGCGGGGCGTCAGCGCAGGCGCGTCAGTGCGCGTGCAGCTTCTCGCCGGCCTTGAGGCGATAGACCGTGCCGCAGTACGGGCACTTGCCCTCGCCGTCGGCGACGGCGATGAAGACGCGCGGGTGGTTGCTCCACAGCGGCATCTTCGGGTTGGGGCAGAACACGACGCCCGGGCCCTGCAGGTCCTGGGCACTCACCTCGACGACGGCCTTGGGTTCGTTCATGGTGTTCAGACCGCGGTCAGCCATTCGGCGTACTTGGGGTTGCGGCCGTTCACGATGTCGAAGAAGGCCGACTGGATCTTCTCCGTGATCGGCCCGCGCGAACCGGCACCGAGCTCGATGCGGTCCAGCTCGCGGATCGGCGTCACTTCCGCGGCCGTGCCGGTGAAGAAGGCCTCGTCGCAGATGTAGACCTCGTCGCGGGTGATGCGCTTCTCGACCAGCTTGAGCCCCAGGTCCTGGCAGATCGCGAACACGGTGTTGCGCGTGATGCCGTTCAGCGCGCCGGCCGACAGGTCGGGCGTGTACACGACGCCGTTCTTGATGACGAAGAGGTTCTCGCCGGCGCCTTCGGAGACGAAGCCCGAGGCGTCGAGCAGCAGGGCCTCGTCGTAGCCGTCGTCGGTGGCCTCCATGTTGGCCAGGATCGAGTTCGTGTAGTTGCTGACCGCCTTGGCCTGCGTCATCGTGATGTTGACGTGGTGGCGCGTGTAGCTGCTGGTCTTCACGCGGATGCCGCGCTTCAAGCCCTCTTCGCCGAGGTAGGCGCCCCAGGCCCAGGCGGCGACCATCAGGTGGATGGTGTTGCCCTTGGGGCTGACGCCCAGCTTCTGGTCGCCGATCCAGGTCAGCGGGCGCAGGTAGCAGCTCTCCAGCTGGTTGGCCTTGACCACCGCGCGCTGCGCCTCCATCACCTGCTCGAGCGAGAACGGGATCTTCATGCGCAGGATCTTGGCGCTGTTGAAAAGTCGTTCGGTGTGCTCGCGCAGGCGGAAGATCGCCGTGCCCTTGACCGTGTTGTAAGCGCGCACTCCCTCGAAGGCGCCGCAGCCGTAGTGCAGGGTGTGGCTCAGGACGTGGATCTTGGCGTCGCGCCAGTCGACGAGCTCGCCGTCCATCCAGATCTTGCCGTCGCGGTCGGACATCGACATGGGAGTTCCTCGGTTCGAAAGAGCGCAAATTCTACGAGTCCGCAGACTGTGGCCTGCCGGTCACAGCCGGACGGTCAACGCCCCCCGGATCGCGGGGGTTGGCCCCTGATGGGGGATTGCTGCAGCGCACCCCGGCGCATAAGTTCACGGCCTCCGCAGCCCACCCGAGCTGCTGGAAGCCAGTCCGACCGGACCCTCGCCGCTGCCCATGAAGCCCCTGTCCAAGATCCTGATGAGCCTGCTGTCGAACCTGCTGTTCGTCGGCCTGGTTCAGGCGCAAGCCGATGTCACGGCCCCGGCCCCATCCTGGATGGGCGTCGACAGCTTCGCCGGCACGGCCGACCTGCGCGCCGCGGCGCCGGCCGACGTCCACATCGGTCGCCCGGCCTTCTCGGCACCGACGGCGCCTTCCGCCGACGCGATGGGTTCCTTCCGCATGCTCAGTCGGCAGGGTGCCGTGGCCCTGGCCGGCGACGACGCGACCGAGGGCGGCGCCACCTTCGAAGCCAGTGCTTCGCCGGTCCCGGAACTGCACACCTACGCGCTGATCCTCGCCGGCCTGGGCGTGGTGGGCTTCATGGCGCGGCGCCGCCGCGGCCAGTAGCGCGCAACGGCTGCTCAGGCGCCCCGCGAAGGACCCTCATCGGGTCCTTCGTTCGTTTCGGGCCGCTGCAGGGTGGAGGACTGGAGGCGCCCGCCGCCGAAGGTCGCGACGACCGCACTGCCGCCGGCATCCGTCCAGCGGTAGCGCTCCTCGGCGCCCCCGCTCACCGGTTCGCCCAGGCTGCCCGCGATACGCAGGACATCGACCGTCGTCATGCCCGGTCGCAAGCGGGTGGCCAGCATCACGGCGCTCGGCACGCTGCCCTTGGGCGCCGACGCGGCGCGCCGCATGGCACGCAACGCGCGGCTGAAGTCGAGCAGCAGCCAGAACACGATCACGGTCCCGGCCAGCGCCACGCCCGGCCCGCCGTACGACGCGTAGCCGGCGCCGATCGCCGCCACGGCCAGCGCCCAGGCGATCCAGCCCCGGCTCATGGCGGCGCGGCCCGCGACGCAGCCTCGGTCCGCCCGACGTGGCCGGTGCGCAGCGCATCGGCCCAGTCGCCCCGCCCGTTGCGCTCGGCCAGCGAGGCAGCGGCTTCCCAGTCGTAGGCGGTGGCCATCAGCGCCACGTCCCAGTCGACGCCGGGCCGCCGGCGCTCGACCAGCGCCCAGCGCGCGTGCGGACTGCCGACCTCGACCCAATGCACCGCCGGCTGGTCGTCGTCGTAGGCCTGCAGGCCCACGCTGCCCGGATTGACGACCAGCATCCCGCCCGCCAGCCGCAGCGCGCGCGGCACGTGGCTGTGGCCGCACAGCAGCAGGCTGCCTTCGACGCCGGCGCAACGCGCCGCCACCTCGTCGGCGCTGGCCGCCCGCACGCCGCGCGAGCCGTCGATGCCGAAGCCGGTCGTCACCGTTTCCAGCAGGTAGTGCAGGTCGCTCGCCGGCGTGCCGTGGCAGCACGCCACGTCCTCCGCCAGCCGGAGCGCGACGGGCAGGCGACGCAGCCAGGCGCGCTCGGCCTCGCCCAGCGCGGCCGCGGCGTGAGCGTCGCTGGCCGACTGGCGCGCGCGCGGGATCGTCAGCAGCTGGCGCTCGTGGTTGCCGGCGATCGTCGGCAGGTCGAGCGCCATCAGGCGCTGCGCGGTCTCGCGCGGCCACAGCGGGCCGCTGACGATGTCGCCGAGGTTGACGACGACGTCGACGCCGAGGCGCGCGATCTCGGCCAGCACCGCCTCGAGTGCCGGCAGATTGCCGTGGATGTCGGAGACGGCGGCGATGCGCATCACAGCCCCCGCAACAGCTCGACCGCCTGCTCGACGCGTTCGACCGCGTGGATCGTCAGCCCCTCGATGGCCTTCCTGGGCGCGTTGGCCTTGGGCACGACCGCGACGCTGAAGCCGAGCTTGGCCGCCTCCTTCAGCCGCTCCTGGCCACGCGGAGCCGGTCGCACCTCGCCGGCCAGGCCGACCTCGCCGAAGGCGATGAAGCCGCGCGGCAGCGGCTTGCCGCGCAGCGAACTCTGGATCGCCAGCATCACCGCCAGGTCGGCCGCCGGCTCGCTGATGTGCACGCCGCCGACCG
>CAZUUU010000092.1:0-12060 GCA_964622685.1 uncultured Methylibium sp. | reverse complement strand
ACCGCGCCATCGGCGAGCAGCTCACCTGAGTGTTCGTCGACCACGGACTTCTTCGCATGAACGAGGCGCAGATGGTGATGGACATGTTCGTCGGCCGGCTGCATGCCAAGGTGGTGCACGTGGACGCCAGCGCGCAGTTCCTCGGCCACCTGAAGGGCGTGACCGACCCCGAGGCCAAGCGCAAGATCATCGGCCGCGAGTTCGTGGAGGTCTTCCGGGCCGAGGCGAAGAAGCTGCAGAACGCCAAGTGGCTGGCCCAGGGCACGATCTACCCCGACGTCATCGAAAGCGGTGGCGCGAAGACGAAGAAGGCCACCACGATCAAGAGCCACCACAACGTCGGCGGCCTGCCCGAGACGCTGGGCCTGAAGCTGCTGGAGCCGCTGCGCGAGCTGTTCAAGGACGAGGTGCGCGAGCTCGGCGTGGCGCTCGGCCTGCCGCGCGAGATGGTCTACCGCCATCCTTTCCCGGGCCCCGGCCTGGGAGTGCGCATCCTCGGCGAGGTCAGGAAGGACTATGCCGACCTGCTGCGCCGCGCCGACGCGATCTTCATCGAGGAACTACGCAACACCGTCGACCCGGCCACGGGGAAGTCCTGGTACGAGCTGACCAGCCAGGCCTTCGCGGTCTTCCTGCCGGTCAAGAGCGTCGGCGTGATGGGCGATGGCCGCACCTACGACTACGTCGTGGCGCTGCGCGCCGTCCAGACCAGCGACTTCATGACCGCCGACTGGGCCGAACTGCCTTACGGTCTGCTGAAGCGGACGAGCGGTCGCATCATCAACGAGGTGCGCGGCATCAACCGCGTAACCTATGACGTATCGTCCAAGCCGCCCGCCACGATCGAGTGGGAATGAACGGAGTCAGCGATGCGCCTGGTCTTCGGAGTGCTGAGCCTGCTGCTGGTCGTCGCCATCGTCGCGACGGTGGCGCGAAAGCAGCTGTCGTCGGTGGCGCCCACGTTGGCGCCTTCGGCCGCGGCGCAAGCCGGCCTTCCGGCGACCGGCGCGACGCCCGCCCAGCAGTCGCAGCAGCTGCAGCGCAAGGTCGCCGACGACGTCAACAAGCTGATGCAGCAGGCCCCGGCGCGCGCCGAGGTGCCGGCGCAGTGAGGTCGCAACCGGTGGACCCGCGCGACGAACAGGCCCGCCACGACGAAGCCGCCATGCGGCTGGCGCTCGACCAGGCGCACAACGCCTGGCTGGTCGGCGAGGTGCCGGTCGGCGCCGTGATCGTGCGCGAGTTCGAAGGCCAGCGCCAGGTCGTCGCCACCGGCTACAACCGGCCGATCACGACCCATGACCCGACCGCGCATGCCGAGATCGTGGCGCTGCGCCACGCGGCCCAGCTGCTGGGCAACTACCGGCTGCCGGATTGCGAGCTGTACGTGACGCTCGAGCCCTGCGCGATGTGCGCGATGGCGCTGATGCACGCGCGCTTCAAGCGCGTCGTGTTCGCGGCGCTCGACCCGAAGACCGGCGCCGCCGGCTCGGTCGTCGACCTGTTCGCGGACAAGCAGCTCAACCACCACACCGCCGTCCACGGCGGCGTGCTGGCCGAGCCCTGCGGCAGCCTGCTGCGGGACTTCTTCGCCGAGCGGCGCGAGCAGGCGCGCCGCGCCCGCGAGGCGGCCACCATCGCCGCCCCGACGGAACCCGACTACGACATCGTCGAGGTGATCGAGATGCAGGACACCACGCCTGGCGACCTGAGCGACGTCTGATGACCGCCCACGACCGTCGCCACCACGATCACCCCCACGGCAGCCCCGCGCTCAGCCTCACCATCCACTCGCCGTCCGGCGTCGTGCTCCAGGGCGCTGCGCTGACCCGGGCGCTGCGGCGCCTGCGCTACCTCGGCTTCGACGCGCACCTCGACGAGTCGGCGCGCGCCCGGCAGCAGCGTTTCGCCGGGGACGACGAGACCCGGCTGGCCGCGCTGCATCGCGTGGCCCGCGACGGACGCGACGTCGCGCTGGCCTCGCGCGGCGGCTACGGCCTGACCCGCCTGCTCGATGCGATCGACTACCGCCTGATCGCGCGGTCGATCGACGCCGGCAAGCGCTGGGTCGGCCACAGCGACCAGACGGCCTTCCAGCTCGCGGTGCTCGCCCACACCGGCCGGGGCACCTGGGCCGGACCGCTGGCGCACGACGACTTCAGCCGCACGCCCGACCAGGGCGGCGTCGACGAGGTGACCGAGGCCTGTTTCACCGAAGCGATGCACGGCGAGCTCGAGGCCATCGGATTCCGCACCGAGACGGGGTTCGACGGGCTCGAGGTGCGCGGGCCGCTCTGGGGCGGCAACCTGTGCATGCTGCTGTCGCTGCTTGGCACACCGCATTGGCCCGCGGTCAAGGGCGGCATCCTGTTCCTCGAAGACGTCAACGAGCACCCGTACCGCATCGAGCGCGGCCTGCTGCAACTGCATCAGGCCGGGGTGCTGGACGCGCAGAAGGCGATCGTTCTCGGTGCGTTCACCGACTTCCGCCCCTCGCCCCTCGACCGCGGCTACACCTTGAAGAGCGCGATCGCCAGGGTGCGTGCCGCCACGCGCCGGCCCGTGCTGACGGGCTTGCCATTCGGGCACGTGCCCACCAAGGTCTGCCTGCCGGTCGGCCGCCGCGCGACGCTGGCGGTGCAGGGGCGCGACGCGCTGATCGGCTGGGCCTGACCGGGCCTCGGCGGCGCGTCCGTCCGCGGCCTTCCCCCGATCACGGGGCATGCGCAAGCGCTGATGTAGCGCGCTACCAACGGTGCGCGGCTGGTCGGCTAGGCGACAGGCTCTAGAAACGCGCCGCCGGCCGTTACGAAGGCCCCGGCCATCGACCGGTGATCCGCCTGGAACCCGCATGAATGCTGGATCTGCGGGGAGCTGCTCCGTCCTCGCACATCGAGGCATCGGGCCGATCGTCCGTGACGATCGAGGAAACCCCGAGGCCGGGCGCGTTGCCTCGAACGTGACAATTCGTTTACACGTCTCCGCCAAGCGTCTGGGCTGTGAAGAAATACGGCACGGGCCTTGCTGGCATGTGCATGGTTGCGTGCATCAGGGCGGTTTGCCTACCGGCGATCACAAGCACTAAGCGCGCGATGAGGTTCAACAGTCAACCTTTCCCCCAGGAGTCTTGAATGCACAAAAGAACGAAGCTCACAACGAGCTTGCTGGTCGCGTTCGGCGGCGTTCTGCTGTCGGCCGGCCCGGTCGCTCAAGCGCAGGACGCGCAGAAGCTGGAACGGGTGACCGTGACCGGCTCGAACATCAAGCGTACTGACTCTGAAACGGCTTCGCCGGTGCAGATCATTACGCGAGAAGAGATCGAGAAGTCTGGCAAGCAGACGATCTCCGATGTGATCCGAACGCTGCCTGTCGACAGCAACGGGTCGATCAGCACCGCCTTCAGCTCCGGCTTTGCCGCTGGTGCCTCGGGCGTCTCGCTTCGGGGCCTGGGCGTTCAGTCGACCTTGGTGTTGGTCAACGGTCGCCGGATGGCGCCGTACGGCCTCGCTGACGACGGCCAGCGCAATTTCGTTGACCTGAACCAGATTCCGCTTGACACGGTTGAGCGCATCGAGGTGCTAAAGGACGGGGCTTCAGCGATCTACGGTTCCGACGCCATTGCCGGGGTCGTGAACGTCATCCTTCGCAAGGATTACAAGGGCTTCCAACTGAGTGCGTCGGGTGGTGCCACCGGCTACGGAGACGGCGAGAACGGTCGGCTCGCGGCGACTGCTGGATTCGGGGATCGAAGCGCAGACGGCTACAACATCTTCATCACCGCCGAGGCCTCCAAGCAGAGTGCGATTGCGCAAAGTGATCGCAAAGACCGTAAGTGGATCGGCACCGGTGACGTGCGGCCGTATGGCTATGCGATCGATGGCGCTGGCGGGCTGACGGGCTATTGGTTCACTCCCGGCGCGATCACGAGCTACCAAGTTTCAGGTGCTATTCGCAATCCGACGACTCTTGAGTATCAATTGCTGCCCGGTTGTTCCGCGGCAGGCTTGAGCGACCCGGATGCCAATGGCGGCTGCGTCTTCGACACCACGGTTTGGGATCAGATCCAGCCGAAGGAACAGCGATATGGCATCTATGCCCGCGGCACTTTCGATTTGTCCCCAACGGCCGAACTCTATTCGGAAGTGGGGCTCTTCAAGTCCGAAGTCGATGCCATGAGCCCGCCGGGAACCGTCACCGGCATCTCGTACAACGTGCGAGATCGTGTACTCATCTCGCGTACCGCAGTCAACAATCTGCCGGCGGGTCATCCGGATAATCCATTCGGAGCAGCCGCGCGCTTTCGGTACGCACCCCAGGATCTACCTCGCTACTACAACCTCGACACCACGTCGACGAGGTTCTTGGGCGGGATCCGTGGTACCGCCATGGACTGGGACTATGACCTTGGCGCGCTGTACGTCGAGAGCAAGACCGACCTTGCGCGAACGGGCTTCATCCGGGCGAGCGCGCTCAACGCTGCTTTGGCGAACGGAACCTTCTTGATCGGCGCCGGGCGGACTCCGCAGTCGGTTCTCGATCAAGTGTCCCCGACGCTGACTTCGAGCACGAAGACGTCCGTGACATCGGTGGACCTCAAGGTGTCCCGCGAGCTCATGCAGCTTGCAGGTGGGGCAATGGGATTGGCACTCGGTTTCGAGGCGCGCCAAGAGAAGCTCGACAGCCCCGATCTGCCGGGCACGTTCACGGGTGACGTGATCGGCCTTGGCTACTCGTCGTTTGCCGGGGACCGCAAGGTGTACGCCGCTTATGCCGAACTCGCTGCGCCTGTGACCAAGAGTCTGGAGTTGAGTGCCGCCCTCCGTGGCGACCGCTACTCAGACTTTGGAAGCTCGGTTACGCCGAAGGTTGGCGCGAAGTGGAAGCCGGTCGAAAGCTTCGCTGTTCGCGGTACCTACGCGACCGGCTTCCGAGCTCCTGGCCCGGCTGAGAATGGCAACAGTTCTACGGTGGGGTTCACAACGTTTGTCGATCCTGCTCGTTGTCCAGGTGGCGTAGGTGCCGCGGCGGACTGCGGGTCGGGCGTTGCCGCCGCTGTGACGATCGGCAACCCGAACATCGAGCCTGAGAAGTCACGCAGCATCACCTTCGGCTTCATTTTCGAGCCGACTCGTGACTTGAGTCTCGCTGTGGACCTCTGGCAAATCACGCGGAAGAATGAGATCTTCTCGACCGACCCGAACCTGATTCTTGCCAACCCATCGGCTTTCCCCGGCGCCGAGATCATTCGAGACGACTCGTTTGCGACTCCGACGCTCCCTGGACGTGTAATCGCTGTTGTTGGTCAGTACCAGAACTTCTCGAAGGTAGTGACTAACGGTATCGACTTCGATGTTCGGCAGCGTTTCAACCTCGGTGAAGCGGGTCGGCTCACGTCGAACTTGGTGTTGTCCTACTTCAACAAGTTCGAGCGCGTCGCACCGGATGGGACCAAGACCGACTACGTCGGTACTCACGGTCCGACCTCGCTTAGCGGCAACGCCGGTCAGCCACGCACTCGGGCTTCGTGGGCATTCGGGTACGACAAGGGCGGCTTCCTCGCTGGTCTCAGCGTGAACTACATCAGCGGTATCCGGAATGTCGAGTCCCAGTACGGCGGCTGCCTGAATGGCTTTGCTGACGGGTCGGACGCTCCGGGAGGCTGCCGCATCGCGTCGTTCACCACCGTGGATCTCTCCGGAAAGTACAACGTCAGCAAGCAGCTCGAAGTTTTCGGCTCCGTGTTGAACCTGTTCGATCGGATCGCTCCGCTGGACCCGCAGACGTATGGCGCTGTCAACTACAACCCGACCTTCAACCTGAGCGGGGCGATCGGCCGCCAGTTCAACGTCGGAGCGCGCTACAAGTTCTAGGTCTCACGACGGAGCGTGCTTTTGGGGGCAATCGCGGGTTCGTCGCCCGCGATTGCATTAACCCAATAGTCTGCCGGTATGCAATCCGCCCGCCGGCCCGAGCCGGCGGGCTTTTTCGTTGCCCTGACCGGGCGTCAAGCGCCTTGTATTCAGGCGTAACCCCCATTCCCGCCGCGTCCGGCCCCCGGGTCGAGCGGCCATAATTCACGGTCTCGCCGCCAACCCCTTGCCGTATCCATGGAGTGACGCTGCAGTTCCTGCCGAGCCCCGGGTTGCCTCACGAGGGTGTCCGTAGCGGCTTGCGATCGTTCCGATGGGTCCACTGGCGCTGGCCCGTCACATGCGAGGGATCGAACAGCGATCCCTTCATTTCAAGCTACCCGCTTTCACGGAGATCCCATGTTCCGCATTGCCCGTTCTTCCCTTGCCGCCTCATTCGCCGCTGCGGCGCTGGCGGCGACGACGCTGCTCGCGACTCCGCTGCCGGCCGCCGCCCAGGCCACCGACACCGCCTCGGCTCCGGCCGCTGCCGCCCCGGCTCCCGCCCCTGTGGTCGCGCCTGCGCCCGCGGCCACCACCACCGCCGCCGTGCCGGCGGCCCCGGCAGAGAAGATCGACAACCCCTACGGCCTCGAAGCCCTGTGGCGGACCAGCGACGGTGTCGCCAAGGCCGTGCTGCTGATCCTGGTGATCATGTCCATGGGCAGCTGGTACATCATGATTGTCAAGATCCTGGAGCAGGCGAAGATCAGCCGCCAGGCCAAGCTGGCGGCCAAGAGCTTCTGGAACGCCGGCAGCGTGCGCCAAGGCGCCGACACGCTGGAGCAGGCGAGCCCCTTCCGCTTCATCGCCGAAGCCGGCATCGAGGCCACCAAGAAGCACGGCGGCCTGCTCGAGCACGTGGACCTCAACAGCTGGGTCACGATGTCGATCCAGCGCGCCATGGAGCGCGTGCAGAGCCGGCTCCAGGACGGCCTGGCCTTCCTGGCGACCGTCGGCTCGACGGCCCCGTTCGTCGGCCTGTTCGGCACGGTCTGGGGCATCTACCACGCGCTGACGGCGATCGGCGTGGCCGGCCAGGCCTCGATCGACAAGGTCGCCGGCCCGGTCGGTGAGGCGCTGATCATGACCGCCATCGGCCTGGCCGTCGCGGTGCCGGCGGTGCTGGGCTACAACTGGCTGGTCCGCCGCAACAAGGGCGCGATGGACGAAGTCCGCGCCTTCGGCAATGACCTCTATGCGGTGCTGCTCGCCCAGACCAACGTCAAGGCGCGGGGCTGATCATGAGCCGCCGCAGGGCCGTCCCGAGACGGCGAGCGCCCCCTCGGGGGGCAGGAGCGCAGCGCGCGACGTGGGGGCAAACATGAGCATGGCCGTCGGCTCCCCGTTCGGGGAAGAAGACGAGGTGGTGTCCGCCATCAACACCACGCCCCTCGTGGACGTGATGCTGGTGTTGCTGATCATCTTCCTGATCACGATTCCCGTGGTCACCACCTCGATCCAGGTGAAGCTGCCCAAGGAAGCCATCCAGGTCCGCGAGAGCAAGCCCGAGAACGTCATCATCTCGGTCGACCAGGCGGGCGGGATCTTCTGGTACGACGCCAAGGTGTCGGGCACGCAGGCGCTGGTGGACCGGCTCAAGAAGGTCGCGGTGATGAAGCCGCAGCCCGAGGTGCAGATCCGCGGCGACCTCGCCGCGCGCTACGACTCGGTCGGCAAGATCGTCTATGCCTGCCAGCGCGCCGGCATCGCCAAGGTCTCCTTCATCACCGAGCCGCCCGCACGCGGCGGCTGACCCTTCTTCGACACGCTCAGGACAAGTGGAACAAGCGCCATGGGAATGAACGTAGGAAGCTCCAGCGGCAGCGGCGAGCCCGAGGTGATGATGGACATCAACACCACGCCGCTGATCGACGTGATGCTGGTGCTGCTGATCATGCTGATCATCACCATCCCGATCCAGCTGCATGCCGTCAACCTCGACCTGCCGACCGGCACGCCGCCGCCGCAGCTGGTGCAGCCGCAGATCGTCAAGATCGACATCGACCAGAACAACCAGATCTTCTTCAACGGCGAGCCGGTGCAGGGCATGCAGGACGTCAACTTCAAGCTGAGCGAGATGGCCAAGCTGGACCTGCCGCTGCAGCCCGAGTTGCACCTGCGCCCCAACAAGCTGGCGAAGTACGAGACGGTCGCGATGGTGATGGCGTCGGTGCAGCGCTTCGGCCTCACCAAGTTCGGCATCGTCGGTGCCGAGCAGTTCATCGAGTAATGCGCCAACAACGCCCGCTCGGCCCACAAGGTCGAGCGGGCGCGCAAGGAGCCTAACGGCATGGATCTGAGTTACGACCAGCAGCCTTCGTCGCGACGCCTCGTCGGCTTCGCGGCGGTGGTGTTGCTGCACATCTTCATCTTCTACGCCCTGGTGTCGGGGCTGGCGCGCAACGTCGTCGAGATCGTCAAGAAGCCGCTCGAGACCAAGATCATCGTCGAGCTGCCGCCCCCGCCGCCGCCCCCGCCGCCGCCCCCGCCGCCCAAGGAGATCGTCAAGCAGCCGCCGGCCCCCAAGGTCGAGGCGCCGCCGCCGCCCTATGTGCCGCCGCCGGAGATCCAGGTGGCGCCGAGCGTCGCGCCGCCGATCACCGTGGCGCCCGAACCGCCCAAGGTCGAATACAAGATCGAGGCGCCGCCGCCGCCGGCCCCCGCGCCGGCGCCGCCGGCCGCCAAGAGCGACATCGCGATCGCCTGCCCCACGCAGACCAAGCCCGAGATGCCGCGCAAGGCGCTGCAGGAGAACGTGTCGGGCGTCGTCAGGGCCCAGGCGCGCATCAGCGGTGGCGTGGTCAAGGAAGTGACGATCCTGTCCGGGCCGCGCGTGTTCCACTCGGCGGTTCGCTCGGCCATGAGCCAGTACAAGTGCGTGGCGAGCGACGGCGAGGTGCTGGCCACGCAGGAGTTCGAGTTCAAGGTCGAATAGCCGCCAGGCCCGCCCCAGCGGCGGCGGCGCCCTAGGCGATCGCGTCCAGCAGCTCGGTCTCGATCTCCAGCTGCCGCTTGTTCTGCTGCAGCGAGGCGCCGTCGATCAGGAAGGTGTCCTCGACGCGCTCGCCCAGGGTCGACACCTTGGCGAGTTGCAGGTTGATCTGGTGGTGGGCCAGCACGCGGGCGATCGCGTAGAGCAGGCCCGAGCGGTCGCTGGCCGACACGCTGAGCAGCCAGCGCTGCGCACGGTCGTCCGGGCGCAGCAGCACGCGCGGCGTGATCGGGAACGACTTGACGCGCCGTGACAGCCGGCCGCGGCTGGGCTCGGGCAGCGGGCCGGTGGCCGCCAGCGCCAGCGAGAGCTGGTTCTCGACCAGCGCGATCATGTCGCGGTAGTTCACATCGAGGTGCTGCTCGACGTACGGCGACACGACCTGGAAGGTGTCCAGTGCGTAGCCGCGCCGGGTGGTGTGGATCTTGGCGTCGAGGATGTTGAAGCCGGCGCCGTCGAAGTAGCCGCAGATGCGGGCGAAGAGATCCGGCCGGTCGGGCGCGTAGACCAGCACCTGCAGGCCCTCGCCGACGCTCGACAGTCGCGCCCGCACCACCGGGATGGGCGTGTCGACGTGGCGGTACAGCGAGCGCGCGTGCCAGGCGATGTCGGCCGCGTCGTGGCGCGCGAAGTAGCTGATCTCCAGCGTGTCCCACAGCGGCTGCTGCACGCCCGGCAGCAGCGAATACAGGTTGAGGACGTGCAGCGTCTCCTGCTTGCGCGCCTCGATCTCGGTGTCGGCATTCTGTCGTGCGCCGCCGAGTGCACGCAGCGTGCTGCGGTACAGGTCCTCGAGCAGCTTGCCCTTCCAGGCGTTCCAGACCTTCGGGCTGGTGCCGCGGATGTCGGCCACCGTCAGCAGATACAGGGCCGTCAGCGTGCGCGGGTCGCGCACCTTGGCCGCAAAGCCCTCGATCACGTCGGCGTCGCTGAGGTCTTCCTTCTGCGCGATGTGGCTCATCGTCAGGTGCTGGCGCACCAGGAACTCGATCAGCCGCGCGTCCTCGCGGCCGATGCCGTGGTCGCGGCAGAAGCGCCGCACTTCGGCGCCGCCCAGCTGCGAGTGGTCGCCGCCGCGACCCTTGGCGACGTCGTGGAAGAGCGCCGCGACGTACAGCACCCAGGGTCGCTCGAAGTCGGCCGCGAGCTGCGAGCAGAACGGGTACTCGTGCGCATGCTCCGGGATGAAGAAGCGCCGCACGTTGCGCATCACCATCAGGATGTGCTGGTCCACGGTGTAGACGTGGAACAGGTCGTGCTGCATCTGCCCGACGATGCGCCGGAACACCCACAGGTAGCGCCCCAGCACCGAGGTCTGGTTCATCAGCCGGAAGGCATGCGTCTGGCCACCCCCCGGGGCCTGCAGGATCTGCATGAAGAGCGCGCGGTTCACCGGGTCGCGCCGGAATGCGCCGTTCATGACCTCGCGCGAGTTGTAGAGCGCGCGCAGCGTGCGTGCCGACAGGCCCTTGATGCCGACCACCTGCTGGTAGGTCAGGAAGGTCTCGAGGATGGCGTGCGGGTCGCGCAGGTAGAGCTCGTCGCTGGCGACCTCGAGCATGCCGCCGCGGTCGAGGAACTTGTCGTTGATCGGCCGCATCGGCGCGGCGCCGGTGTCGTTGATGCGTTCCTCGATGCCCAGCATCAGGATCTGGTTGAGCTGCGCCACCGCCTTGGCGGCCCAGTAGTAGCGGCGCATCAGCGCCTCGGACGCGCGGCGCTCGCGCGTGCCCTGGTAGCCGAAGCTCTCGGCCACGGCGGTCTGCAGGTCGAAGACCAGCCGGTCCTCGCGCCGCCCGGCCACCATGTGGAGGCGGGCACGGATCAGCTTCAGCAGGCCCTCGTTGCGCTGCAACTGCTTGACCTCGAAGGGCGTCACCAGCCCCTTGGCCGCCAGGGCGGTCCAGGTCTTGCCCAGGCCGGCAGCACGCGCCACCCAGATCACCAGCTGCAGGTCGCGCAGACCGCCGGGGCTTTCCTTGCAGTTGGGCTCGAGCGAGTAGGGCGTGTCCTCGTACTTGATGTGGCGCTGCCGCATCTCGAGCACCTTGGCGCGCAGGAAGGCGGCCGGATCGAGCGCGTCGATGTGGGCGCGCCGGAACTCGTCGAAGAGCCGCCGCGAGCCGCACAGGAAGCGCGCCTCCAGCAACGCCGTCTGCACGGTGACGTCGCGCTCGGACTCGGCCACGCACTCGGCCACCGTGCGCACGCTCGAGCCGATCTCCAGGCCGATGTCCCAGCAGGCGGTGATGAAGCCGCCGACGGTGGCCTTCAGGGCCTCGTTGTCGTGGGCCTGGCCGTCGCCGTGCAGGTCCGGCAGGAGCACCAGCACGTCGACGTCGGAGTAGGGGAAGAGCTCGCCGCGGCCGTAGCCGCCGACCGCGACCAGCGCCGCGCCCTTGGGCATCAGCGCGTGCTGCCACAGCGGCTGCAGGGTCTCGTCGACGTGGCGGGCCAGGCCGCGGATCAGGCGCGTCGCGGCCGGCGCCGTGGCCCGGCATTGGCGGAAGTGCTCGATCAGGGCCGCGCGGCCGTCGCGCAGCCGCGCGCGCAGCGTCGGCACGGCCGGCGGCGACGCCGCCGCTTCCTGGCCCGTCAGCACCGCGGCCATGCCCGCGGCCTCAGGCGGCTTGCAGTTCGGGCGGCGGCGGGCTGCCGGCAGAGACCGTCAGCACCTCGTAGCCCGACTCGGTGACCAGCACCGTGTGCTCCCATTGCGCCGACAGCGAGCGGTCCTTGGTGACGATGGTCCAGCCGTCGCCCAGCTCCTTGATCTCGCGCCGGCCGGCGTTGACCATGGGCTCGATCGTGAAGACCATGCCCGGGACCAGCTCTTCCAGCGTGCCCGGTCGGCCGTAGTGCAGGACCTGCGGCTCCTCGTGGAACTTGCGGCCGATGCCGTGGCCGCAGAACTCGCGCACGACCGAATAACCCTGGCGCTCGGTGAAGGTCTGGATCGCATGGCCGATGTCGCCCAGGCGCACGCCGGGCTTCACCTTGGCGATGCCGCGCCACATGGCCTCGTAGGTCAGCTGGCACAGGCGCTTCGCGGCGATCGAGCCTTCGCCGACGATGTACATGCGGCTGGTGTCGCCGTGCCAGCCGTCCTTGATGACGGTGACGTCGATGTTGACGATGTCGCCGTTCTTCAGCGGC
>CAZUUU010000091.1:0-12223 GCA_964622685.1 uncultured Methylibium sp. | reverse complement strand
TCCCGACCTACCTGTGGACGCTGCCGATGTTCCACTGCAACGGCTGGTGCTTCCCCTGGACCGTGGCGATGCTGGGCGGCACGCACGTGTGCCTGCGCAAGGTCGAGGCCCAGGCCATCCTCGAGGCGATGCGCGAGCATGGCGTGGACCACTACTGCGCCGCGCCCATCGTCCACAACCTGCTGGTCGCCGCGCCCGACGCGATGCGCGCCGGCATCACGCAGAAGGTGCGCGGTATGGTCGCCGGCGCCGCGCCGCCGGCCGCGATGATCGAGGGCATGGCGAAGATCGGCTTCGACATCACCCACGTCTACGGCCTGACCGAGGTCTACGGGCCGGCGGCCGTGGCGGTCAAGCGCGCCAGCTGGGCCGCCGAGAGCCTGTCCGAGCAGACTCGCCTGAACGGCCGCCAGGGCGTGCGCTACGCGCTGCAGGAAGGCATGACCGTGCTCGATCCCGAGACGCTGGCCCCGATGCCCGCCGACGGCCAGGCGATGGGCGAGATCATGTTCCGCGGCAACATCGTCATGAAGGGCTACCTCAAGAACCCGGCCTCGACGGCGCGCGCCTTCGAGGGCGGCTGGTTCCACACCGGCGACCTGGCGGTGATGGAGCCCGACCGCTACGTGAAGATCAAGGACCGCAGCAAGGACATCATCATCAGCGGCGGCGAGAACATCAGCTCGATCGAGGTCGAGGACGCGCTCTATCGCCATCCCGCGGTGATGGCCTGCGCCGTGGTCGCCAAGCCCGACCCGAAGTGGGGCGAGACACCGGTCGCCTTCGTCGAGATGAAGCCCGGCGCCGAGGTCGATGCCGCAGCGCTGATCGCGCACTGCAAGTCGCTGCTGGCCGGCTACAAGGTGCCCCGCGAGATCCGCTTCGAGGCCATCCCCAAGACCTCGACAGGCAAGATCCAGAAGTTCCAGTTGCGCGAGCGCGCGCGCTCCGCCAGCGCCATCGAATGAGCACCCCTGCCGTTCGCACTGAGCCTGTCGAAGTGCCGCCCCCACGGCTTCGACAAGCTCAGCCCGAATGGCGCTTGCATGAGACAGAGTCACGGAGACCGACATGACGACTGAATCCCTGGTGCTGCGCCAGCGCGATGCGCGCGGCGTGATCACGCTGACGCTCAACCGCCCGCAGGCCTTCAACGCGCTGTCCGAGGCGATGCTCGAGGCGCTGCAGGTCGAGATCGACGCGGTGGCGAAGGACGACACCGCGCGCGTGCTGGTGCTGGCCGCGGCCGGCAAGGCCTGGTGCGCCGGCCACGACCTGAAGGAGATGCGCAGCGCGCCCTCGCTCGACTACTACCGAACGCTGTTCGGCCAGTGCGGCCGCGTGATGATGGGCCTGCAGAAGCTGCCGGTGCCCGTGATCGCCAGGGTCCACGGCATCGCCACGGCCGCCGGCTGCCAGCTGGTCGCGATGTGCGACCTGGCGGTGGCCGCCCGCACGGCGAAGTTCGCGGTCAGCGGCATCAACGTCGGCCTGTTCTGCTCGACGCCCAGCGTCGCGCTGTCTCGCAACCTGTCGCGCAAGGACGCGTTCGAGATGCTCGTGACCGGCGAGTTCATCTCGGCCGACGAGGCCCGGGCCAAGGGCCTGGTCAACCGCGTCGCCGAGCCCGAGCAGCTGGACGCCGCCGTCGAGGCCCTGGTCGCCAGCATCGTTGCCAAGCCGCGCGTCGCGGTGGCGATGGGCAAGCAGCTCTTCTACCGCCAGCTCGAGAGCGGCATCGAGGCCGCCTACGCCGAGGCTTCGCAGACCATGGCCTGCAACATGATGGACGACAGCGCGCTGGAAGGCGTGCAGGCCTTCATCGAGAAGCGCAAGCCAGCCTGGTGACGGCCCGGGGGCTCAGAAGACGGTCTTGTCCCCCGGCTCCAGCACCATCACCTTGGTCGGTGCGTGGCCCATCGCGTCCACGTATTCCTTGGGCGTGCCGCGCAGCAGCGGGTTGGTGCCGTAGTGGATGGGGATGGCGAACTTCGGCTTGAGCATCTCGCGCGTCGCCAGCGCGGCGTCCTGCGGCGGCATCACGAAGTGGTTGCCGATGGGGATGAGGATCAGGTCGGGCTTGTAGAGCTCGCCGATCAGCTTCATGTCGCCGAAGATGCCGGTGTCGCCCATGTGGTAGATGCGAAAGCCGTTCTCCAGCTCGACGATGAAGCCCAGCGGCTCGCCGCCGAGGCGCATCTCGTCCTTGCCGGTCTCGGGGTTGCGCCAGCGGTACTCCGAGCTGTGCTCGGCATGCGTCGCGATGATGCGGATGCCGCCGTCGGCGCCGAAGGGCAGCACCACGCCGCCCTTGTTGAAGCGCGGTGCCATCTCGGCCGGCATCACGCCCAGCGTGGCCATCGAGTCGGCCAGCCCGGCCGGTGCGTAGACCCGGGCCTTGTTCAGCGCCGACAGCGCGGGCGCGTCGGCCATGTGGTCGAAGTGCGCGTGGGTGACGAGGATCAGGTCGACCTTGCCCAGCGCCTCGAGCTTCTTGTACTCGGGCGGCGTCTTGGGATTGGTCACCAGCCAGGGGTCGATGACGATGACCTTGCCACCGGGCGAGGTGATCTTGACCGCGGCCTGGCCCAGCCACTGGACCTCGACCTTGGGCGCCTGCGCGGCCGCCAGCGAGGCGAGGGCGGCGCAGGCGGCGCCGGCGACGAGTCGAACGAGGGCGTGGATCATCGCGGTACTTCCTGGTCGGATGAGGATGCGGCCGATTCTAGGGACGGTGCCGTGCCGGCGGCGGCGATTCGCCGGCGCAGCTGCTCGTAGACCTCGGGGCGGCTCAGCAGCTCCATGTGGTTGCAGCCGTAGGCGATCCACTGGCGGCTCTTCGCGAAGGCCAGCGTGCGCGCCGGGTCCGCATGGCGACCGAGCGCGCTGTGCAGCGGCACCAGGCCGTCGCCCAGCAGGCGATCCTTGAGGTCGCCGCTGCGCTGGCCGATGCTGGCGGCGAAGGCATGGCAGCGCAGACCGCGCGGCAGCGGCAGGTGCTGGCGGTGGTCCGCACCGCGCTGGAAGCGGTCGCGGCCCACCCAGTCCTCGTCGACGAGGTAGCCGTGGCGCAGGTCGGTGATGCCCGCGCTGCGCAGCTTGCCCAGGCGCGCGAAGGGCGCGGCATAGGGCACCGCGCCCAGGACGGTGTCGATCCAGCTCCCGGCGCGCTCCAGCGGTGCGCCGTGGTGCGGCGTGCCCAGGAACACCAGGTCGTCCAGGCGCTGCGGCCAGCGATGGCCGGCCGCCGCCGCGTGGTGCAGCGCGCTGCGCGCCAGCAGCCCGCCCATGCTGTGGGCGACGATCGCGCAGCGCTCCAGCGGCCGCGGCCAGGCCGCGAGCAGTGCCTCCATCTGCGCCGCCAGCGCGCGGCCGTTGATCGAGACGTGCAGGCCGCTGTTGTAGTGCAGGTAGACCGGCGTGCAGCCCAGGTCGCGGGCCAGCGCCGCGCCGTGGTCGTGGCCGTCGCGCGACCACTGCAGGTCGTTCATGCACAGGCCGTGCACCAGCACCAGCAGGCGCCCGCCGGCCTGCGGCAGGCGGGCGGCGAGGGCGGCCCGCTCCAGCGGCAAGGCCTTGCCGCCGCTGCGCCAGGCCATCGTCGTGGCGAGCGGGTTGCCGGTCGCGGCGAGGTAGTCGCCCAGCACGCCGTTGAGCGCGGCCACGATGGCCTCGCGCTCCGGGCTCTTCATCTTGCCACCGGCACCGTCCAGCGCCGGTGCCAGCGCCCCCAGCAGCGCGTCGAGGCTGCCGCCGACGACGCGCGTCACGCCGCGGATGCTCTGGTAGACCAGGCCGGTGATGCCGCGGGTGCGGCCGGCCAGCGCCGCCTCGCCGGCGATCGGCCCGCGCACGATGCGCTCGTGCAGCGCCTCGACCAGGTCGGTCAGGCCCGCGGTGGCGTCGGTGGCCAGGCGCGCGGCGCCACGCAGGTCGGAGGGGCGGAGCGGCGCGCGTGGGCTCATCGGGACTTTCGGAGGGACTTCGGTGGCGAATCAGAACACTGCATGCTCGCCGCGCTCGTGCACGGCCTCGCCGCGCACCAGTCGCGCGTAGTGGTCGAACAAGGTCTGCGTCCCGGTCGACGGCGTGGCGGCGGCGTCGTAGCGGCCGGTCGCAGGGTCCAGCACCAGCATCGACTCGGTGGCGTAGTAGCGGCCGATGCGCGCCAGCTCGGCCTTGTCGGCCAGTGCCGGCACGACGCGCCCGGCGGTCGCCAGCGCGCCGACGACGAGGTCGAGCATCTTCACCGGCACCTGGCGAAAGCGCGGCGGCCGGCCGAGCAGCTCGAACAGGCGCTCGCCCTGTTGCCGCGGCGTGATGGCTTCGCCCGGACCGCCGATCGGCAGCACGCGGTGCTGCAGGCGCTCGTCGTCCAGGCAATCGGCCAGGAAGTCGGCCAGGTCGTCGTCGCCGATCGGCTTGCAGGCCGTCAGCCGGCCGTCGCCGAAGACCAGGAAGGGCCGGCCCTGCCGCAGCCGCTCGACCTGGCCCGACAGCGACTTGAAGTAGGCCGTCGGCCGCACGATCGAATAGGCGAGTCCGGACTCGATCAGCCGCTGCTCGAAGGCCAGCTTGGCGTGCTGGAAGGCGAGGACGGGCTTCTGCACGCAGATCGCCGACAGCAGCACGACCTGCGACACGCCCGCCCGCTGCGCGGCCTCGAGCGCGTGCACATGGGCCTGGTGATCGATGGCCCAGGCGTCGCGCGGGGCACCGGTGCGCGAGGCCAGGCAGGACAGCAGCGCGTCGTAGCGTTCGCCGCGAAAGCCGTCGCGGGCCAGCGAGGCGGGATCGGTCACGTCGCCCAGGCGGACCGTCGCGCCGACCGGCAGCCGCTCGCCGTGCCCCCCGGCGCGGGGCCGGACAAAGCACACCAGCTCGTGCCCGCGCCGCAGCAGCGCACGGACGGTGGCACGACCTATCGTGCCGGTGGCGCCGAGCATGAACACGCGACGGGGCCGCGGTGACGCGCTCATCGATGCGCTCATGCGGCCTTCGGATAGAGGCACTGCAGCAGCGCGGTGGTCGTCGCGCCGAGCCGCGCCGCCAGCGCATCGGTGTCGTCGGCGCGCATCGCGGCAAGCAGGGCTTCGGCGCGGCCGTCGACCGCCGCGTCGACCGCCGCGCGCCAGAAGCCCGGCGCCTCGCCTTCGGCCCAGTCGCCGCGCCCGCGCCCGTAGTGCGCCACCGCGAGGTAGCCCAGCACTGCGGCCTTGACGAGATCGAGCAGCACCTCGTCGGTCCACGCGAGGGTCGGCTTGTCGACGCCGCGCACCAGGTTCACGCCCTTGGCGAGCCCCGCCGCGCCCAGCGCGCCCAGCAGACCGCCGGCAAGCAGGCCGCCGCCGAGCGTCATGCCGCCGCTGGCGATGTCGGCCTTCAGGCCGGCCAGCGCGCCGGCGACGGCAGCGCCCCACAGCGCGGCCTTGCCCTCGCTCAGCGGCTCGCGCACCGCGTAGTGCTCGGCCAGCCGCGTCAGCACGACTTCGGTGGCATGGCCGTCCAGGCCGTGCAGGCGGATGAGTCGGTCGGTGCTGGTGCGGACGTCGGCGTCGAGCCGCTGCGCCAGCGCCTGCATCGCGCGCTCGCGCGGCGCGGCGCCGCCTTCGGCGAACAGGCCGATCGAGCTGCCGAGCTGCTTGAGCTTGTCGGTCCAGCCGCTGTCGGGCACTTCCTCGCGGTCGTGCGCCGCGCGCGCGATGCGCTCGGCCAGCACCTGCATCGCGGCGTCGAAGATGCTGCGGCTGCGCGCGTCCCAGGCTTCGCGCAGTCGCTCGAAGGCGGCGCGCCGCGCAGCAGGCTCGGCCGGCAGCGCGGCGGCGATGGCCTGCAGCAGGCGGCCTTCCTGCACCCAGCAGCGCGCGAAGGCGTCCAGCGCCAGCACCTCGCGGACGATCGCCCGGCCGGCCAGGTGGCGGCGCCAGCGCTCGACCTGCGCCGCCTCGTCGGCCGGCGGGCGGGGCGGGCCGAGCTGGTTCAGCAGCACCAGCACGGGCTTGCCGATCAGGGCCAGCACCTGCAGCTCGGGGTCGAGGTAGCCGCTGTCCTCGGGCGCCTCGGAGGCGTTGACGAGGTAGAGCACGACATCGGCCTGCTCCAGCACGTTGCGCACTGCGCGCTGGCTGTGCCAGAAGCCGCGGTCGCGGAAGCGGTCCCAGACCTCCGTCATGAACCAGCCGAGCGGGTTGCCCTTCTGCGCCAGGCGCTTCGCGAGGCGCAGGCTGTCGCCGAAGCCGGGCGTGTCCCACAGCTCGAGGCGATCGCCGGCCGGCGACTCGATCATCGGATGTCGCTCGGCCTCGCTGGTGACGTGGGCCTCGTCGCGCACCTCGCCGATGTCGCGACGCAGCAGCGTACGGGCCAGCGTGGTCTTGCCGACGTTGGTGTGCGAGACGAGGCTCAGCGCGATCTGCATCAGCGCCCTTCGTCGACGAGCTTGCCGGACGCCAGGTCGACGAACAGCGGCGTGAGCCCCAGGTCCGACAGCATCGATCGCCAGGCGGCACGGCGCTGCGTGCGGCGTGCCTCGTCGAAGGCGCGGAAGCCCGACTCGTCGATCGGCACCAGCGTGCGCGCGTCGTCGCGGCGCCGGGATGCCAGCGCCGAGAGGAAGGCGCCGTGGGTCTCGCGCTCGGGCGTGGCGGTCAGGGCCAGCAAGGGCAGCAGCACGGTGCCGGGGTCGACGCCGGCGAGCCGGGCGTCGAGTTCGTCCTCGCCGCCGAGCGGCACGCTGTCGGCGAGCTGCAGCGCCACGTCGGCATCCAGCGCGCGCTCCAGCGCGGCCTGCAGGCCCGGCTGCAGGGCGGCGTCGACGGTGTAGCTGTACGGCAGCACGCGCACCGCCAGGCTCTTTGCGTGGTGGACCGGCAGCAGACGGCGGAAGTAGGCATCGTCCAGGGCCAGCGGCAGTTGCCTGTGCAGCTGCCGCGCGCGCCAGGCCGACCACGCCACCAGCAGGTTGCGCGGCAGCAGCACGACCAGCAGCACGGTCAGCGCCAGCAGGTGGATCCAGGGTGCGGCGTTCCCGCCCGGGCCGTCGGCGAAGCGCAGCGTCGCCAGTTGCTCGACGGTCGGCAGCACGCTGTCGGTCAGCGCCAGGGCCGGTTCGAGCACGATCGACAGCAGGCGGTGCACGTCCTCGGCCCCGAGGAAGGTGCTGTCCCAGCCGGCGCGGTACTCGAAGGCCAGCCCGCGCGTGTAGAGCGAGGCGAGCATGCCCAGCGCCAGCGCCGCCGCCGCGGCGTGCAGCACCGCGGCGAGACGCTGCGCATGCAGCGGCGCACCGACGCGGGCCCAGTCGGCGGCGTAACGCGCCAGCGCCTCGGGCTCGCCGCCCCGACGGGCGAGGCGCATCAGGCGGCCGTGCAGCCAGCGTCCCGCCGCGCCGGGGCCGCCGCCTCCGAGGGCCTGCCCCGCGAGCAGCAGGTAGACGGCCAGGTTCCAGGCCAGCACGCCCAGCAGCGGCAGGGCGATGATGTTGAGGCGGCCGCTGGGTCCGATCGCGTCGACCGCCGCACCCAGCAGGAAGGCCAGCGGCACCAGCAGCCATGCCAGGTCGGCACGCCGGTCGATCGCCAGGGCCACCGTGGTCGCCGGGGCGCGCTCGGCGAGGCGTTGCATCGCGATGTCGGCGCGGCGCGCGATCAGCCGGTCCGGCGCCGCCGCTTCGCCCTCGAGGCGCGCGGCCTCGGCCCCGGCCCAGGCGGCGTCGGCCTCGGTCCAGGGCGCGGTGATCGGGGACTCGAAGGCGCGGACCAGCAGGACCTTGCGGACGTCATCGGCGTTCATGCGGGGCGTGCGGGCTGCGTCGGTGGGCAGGAGGAGGGCGCCCGCATTGTGGCGGCTGGCCGCGCGTTTTCCTGGGTACGGTGGGGCCGACGCGAGCCTAGGATGGGTCGTTCATCAACGAGCGACAAGAGGACGACATGGCCAAGAAATCCGCAGACGCCGTCTACAAGGTGGTGGAAGTGATCGGCACCAGCGCCAAGTCCTGGGAGGACGCCGCCAGTAGCGCGGTCGCGACCGCCGCCAAGACCCTGCGCGACCTGCGCGTGGCCGAAATCACCAAGCTCGACATGAAGGTCGAGGGCGGCAAGGTCGTCGCTTTCCGCGCGCGCGTGTCGTTGTCGTTCAAGTACGACGGGTGACTTGAACAGCGCTCCGTCACGGTAGCCGTTGCGGAGCAAGGCACCCGTGGTCTCGGCGCGGCGCGGAGAACTCTCCGCGCCGCGCCGATCAATGTGTGCCGGTCAGCGCCTCAACCCCGCATACACCGCCGTCTCGAACTCCACGAAGCCCGGGTAGGACGCGCAATCCTGGAACGGCAGGATCTGCGAGCCCCAGTAGCCGCCGATGCCGGTCTTGCGGTCTATCCAGTAGAAGAGGTTGCCCAGCCCCGCCCACATCAGCGAGCCGGCCGGGCGGCCGGTGCGCGTCGGCTCCTCGTTGCGCTGGAAGGTGTAGGCCCAGGTCTTGCGCACGCCGGGATCGAACTCGCCGTCGTTCGACAGCGACGGGATCGAGGTGGTCCAGCCGCCGCTCGTCATGTTGCCCGGCAGGCCGTTCCTGGACATCGCCTCGACCGTCTCGGCCTTCAGCACGCGGCCGCTCGGCCCGTTGCCGTCGTTGAGGAACATGCGGATGAACTTCATGTACTCGCCGACCGTGCCGTACAGGCCGTGACCGCCCATGTCCATCTCGGGCGGCTGGGGCAGCACCAGATCGGGCAGCGGCGTGAGCTTGCCGTCCTGGGCGCGGTCGTGCAGCGTCGCGCGGCGCGCCTTCATCGAGTCGGTCATCGTGAAGGCGATGTCCTGCATCTCCAGCGGCGTGAACACGCGCTCCTTCATCACCTCGCCGAGACGCCGGCCGCGCTGCTGCTCGACGATGCGGCCCAGCCAGTCGATGTTGACGCCGTAGGTCCAGCGCTCGCCCGGGTCGTGCAGCAGCACGGTACGGACCGAGGCGAAGCTGCTCGACACCACGGTCGGGATGCCCCTGGCGGTGCGGTACTTCAGGTCGTCGTGGCTGAAGAACTCGTAGCACAGGCCCGACAGGTGCAGCATCAGGTCGTTGACCGTGATGTCGCGCTTGGGCGCGCGCGTCTTCGGCTGGCCGGCGGCGTCGAAGCCGTCGAGAACCTGCAGTTCGGCGATCTCGGGCACGTACTGCTTCGCGGCGTCGGACAGTGCGATCCTGCCTTCCTCGACCAGCTGCATGATGCAGGTGCCGGTGATCGCCTTGGTGGTGGAGAAGATCGCCATCACCGAGTCGGCAGTCATCGCCTGGTCCTGGCCCAGCTCGCGCTTCCCGGCGACACCTTCATAGAAGTTGCCCTTGCGGTCGGTGGCCATCGCGACCACCCCCGGCGCGCCACCGGCGCGGCCGACCGTGGCGGCGAGGATCGCGTCGGCGACCTGCCTGAGTTCCTGCGTCATGCTCGTCTCCTGCTCGTTGTGCGGCGGTTGACACGGCGACCTGCCGCGAACCGCCGGAACAACTAGCAGGTGGGTGCAATCTAGTCGCGTGCCAGCGAGCTAGCGCCCGGCATTACCCTGCTGCGGGGTGGAGCAGGTCGTGGCGCACTCGCTCCACGGGCATCGAGCCCGCGGATCTCGCCATCGCCTTCGCTGTCGATCCCCAGCCTGCGGCCGGGGCCCCTCTCAGCCGCTACGGCTCTTACATGCCCGCGTAGTTGGGCCCGCCACCGCCCTCGGGCGTGACCCAGACGATGTTCTGGGTCGGGTCCTTGATGTCGCAGGTCTTGCAGTGCACGCAGTTCTGCGCGTTGATCTGCAGGCGGTCGCTGCCATCCTCGTTCTTGACGAACTCATAGACCGCGGCCGGGCAGTAGCGGCTCTCGGGGCCGGCGTAGATTGCCAGGTTCGTGGCGACCGGCACGCGCACGTCCTTCAGGGTCAGGTGCGCGGGCTGTTGCTCTTCGTGGTTGGTGTTGCTGACGAAGACCGAGCTCAGCCGGTCGAAGCTCAATTTGCCGTCGGGCTTGGGGTAGGCGATCTGCGGGCTGGTCGAGGCCGGCTGCAGGTAGAGGTGGTCGGCCTTGGTCCGGTGGATCGTCCACGGCGCCTCGCGCAGGCCCAGCTTGGGCAGCAGCCACTGCTCGATGCCGGTCATCAGGGTCGCGGTGCTGCGGCCCTTCTTGAACCACTGCTTGAAGTTCTTGGCCTGCATCAGCTCGGCCTTGAGCCAGCTCTGGTCGAAGGCCGCCGGATAGGCCGCGAGCTCGTCGTGCCGGCGATCGGCGACGACGGCGGCGAAGGCCGCCTCGGCGCACAGCATGCCGGTCTTGATCGCCGCATGGCTGCCCTTGATGCGGCTGGCGTTGAGCGTGCCGGCCTCGCAGCCGACCAGGGCGCCGCCGGGGAACACCAGCTTGGGCAGGCTCAGGATGCCGCCGGCCGTGATCGCGCGCGCGCCATAGCCCAGGCGCTTGCCGCCCTCGAGGTGCTTGCGGATCTCGGGGTGGGTCTTCCAGCGCTGGAATTCCTCGAAGGGGCTGAGCCAGGGGTTGGCGTAGTCCAGGCCGACGACGAAGCCGAGCGCGATTTTGTTGTCCTCGGCGTGGTACAGGAAGCTGCCGCCGTAGGTGCTGGCGTCCAGCGGCCAGCCGGCGGTGTGGATCACGAGTCCCGGCTTGTGCTGCGCGGCCGGCAGTTCCCACAGCTCCTTGAGGCCGATGCCGTAGCTCTGCGGATCCTTGCCTGCATCGAGCTTGAACTTCGCGATCAGCTGCCTGCCCAGGTGGCCGCGCGCGCCTTCGGCGAACACCGTGTAGCGCGCGTGCAGCTCCATGCCGAGCTGGAAGCTGGCGGTGGGCTCGCCGTCCTTGCCGATGCCCTGATTGCCGGTGGCGACGCCCTTGACCGAGCCGTCGTCGTTGTACAGGACCTCGGCCGCGGCGAAGCCGGCGAAGATCTCGACGCCGGCGCTTTCGGCCTGCTGGCCCAGCCAGCGCACGACGTTGCCGAGGCTGACGATGTAGTTGCCGTGGTTCTTGAAGCAGTCGGGCAGGAAGAAGTCCGGCGTCGCCCGGGCGTCGCTTTCGCCGAGGAAAAGGAACTGGTCGGCAGTGACTTCCTGCTGCAGCGGCGCACCGAGCGCCTTCCAGTCCGGGAACAGCTCGTTCAGCGCGCGCGGGTCCATGATCGCGCCGCTGAGGATGTGGGCGCCGGGCTCCGAGCCCTTCTCGAGCACGCAGACCGAGATGTCCTTGCCCTGCTCGGCGGCCAGCTGCTTGAGGCGGATCGCGGTGGCCAGGCCGCCGGGGCCGGCACCGACGATCACGACGTCGTACTCCATGGCCTCGCGGGGGCCGTATTGCTCGAGGATCGCTTGCGGCGTCATGGCTGTCCTGGGGTCTGGGGGCCTGGGGAGCGCGAATTCTAGTTCGCAGGATCGCAAAATCGAACGATCGTTCGATTCCTGATCCGACCCTCGGAGGCCCTAGATGTGACGTTCCGGTAGGTTGTTCATCCGTCCCTGATTTGGGAAGCTGGGGTTGTCGAAGCCTTCAGCAACCTGGCCAGGAGAACGGATGAACAGCCACAAGCATGCGAGATTGACGCCCAAAGGTCGAGCCCTGCTGGTCAGCAGGGTGCTGGACGAGGGCTGGACAGTGGCCGACGCGAGCATGGCCGCTGGAGTGAGCAAGCGCACCAGCTACAAGTGGCTTGCGAGGTTCAAGGCCGAGGGTGACCGGGGGCTGCTGGACCGCAGCTCGCGTCCGAGGCACTGCCCGCGAGGCTTGAGCGCGCAGGAACAGTGTTCGTTGGAAGCCCTGCGCCGGCGGCGCTGGCCGCTGTGGCGTATTGCGATGCAGTCGGGCCGAGGTGTTGCCACGGTCAGCCGGTGCATGAAGCGCCTGGGGCTGTCGAGGCTGAAGTCGCTGGAGCCGCCGGAGCCCGTCGTACGCTACGAGCGCGCTGCGGCCGGCGAGTTGCTGCACATCGACACCAAGAAGCTCGGCCGCATCGACGGCATAGGCCATCGCATCACTGGCGACCGCACGAAGAACCACAACCGCGGCATCGGCTGGGACATGGTGCACCTGGCCATCGACGACCACTCGCGCGTGTCGTTCGCGCAGGTCCTGCCCGACGAGAAGGCCGTGAGCTGCGTTGAGTTCCTGCGACAAGCGGTGGCCTAGGGGCCGTCAGGATTTCTGTGTGTGAGGCGGCTGGGTGAATTGGCTGTTGGCTGA
>CAZUUU010000090.1:0-12375 GCA_964622685.1 uncultured Methylibium sp. | reverse complement strand
AGTGGTCGGTGCTCGTGTTCATGCCGGCCGCCTTCACCTTCAACTGCCCGACCGAGGTCGAGGACGCAGCCGAGCACTACGACACCTTCAAGTCGCTGGGCGCCGAGGTCTACATCGTCACCACCGACACGCACTTCGCGCACAAGGTGTGGCACGAGACCAGCCCCGCCGTCGGCAAGGCCAAGTTCCCGCTGATCGGCGACCCGACCCACCAGCTGACGCGTGCGTTCGGCGTGCACATCGATGCCGAAGGTCTGGCCCTGCGCGGTACCTTCGTGATCAACCCCGAGGGTGTGATCAAGACCGCCGAGGTCCATGACAACGCGATCGCCCGCGACGTCAAGGAGACGCTGCGCAAGCTGCAGGCCGCGCAGTACGTCGCCAAGAACCCCGGTCAGGTCTGCCCGGCCAAGTGGCAGGAAGGCGCCAAGACGCTGACCCCGTCGCTCGACCTCGTCGGGAAGATCTGACGACGACCACCCCCGTTGCGGCTGCGCCGCTCCCCCTCCAAGGGGGCGCCGCTGGCGGACCGGCCGAGCCGGTCCGCGGCGGCCGCTTGGCAAGCCGCGGCATGCACATGCCTGACACGGAGCACGACCATGTTGGACGACAGCCTCAAGACCCAGCTCGCCGCCTACCTGGAGCGCATCACGCAGCCGGTGGAGCTGATCGCTTCGCTCGACGACCGCCCGGCCTCGCAGGAGATGCGTGAACTGCTGGCCGAGATCGCCGAGCTCAGCCCGCGGGTCACGGCCCGCTTCGACGGCCAGGATGCGCGCCGCCCGTCCTTCCAGGTCACCCGCGCCGGCGCCGACCTGGGCCTGCGCTTCGCCGCGATCCCGATGGGCCACGAGTTCACCTCGCTGGTGCTGGCGCTTCTGCAGGCCGGCGGCCATCCGCCCAAGGTCGAGGCCGACGTGATCGACCAGGTGAAGGCGCTCGATGCCGATCTCGTCTTCGAGACCTACATGTCGTTGACCTGCCACAACTGCCCGGACGTCGTGCAGGCGCTCAACCTGATGGCGGTGCTGAACCCGCGGGTCCGTCACACGGCGATCGACGGCGGGCTGTTCCAGGCCGAGGTCGAGGCGCGCGAGATCATGGCCGTGCCCAGCATCTGGCTCAACGGCCAGCCCTTCGGCTCGGGTCGCATGGAGCTGAGCGAGATCCTCGCCAAGGTCGACACCGGCGCGGCCGCGCGCGACGCCGCGCGCCTGGCGGACAAGGCGCCCTACGAGGTGCTGATCGTCGGCGGCGGCCCGGCCGGTGCGGCGGCGGCGGTGTACGCCGCGCGCAAGGGCATCCGCACCGGCGTCGTCGCCGAGCGCTTCGGCGGCCAGACGCTCGACACGCTGGGCATCGAGAACTACATCTCCGTCCAGGAGACCCAGGGCCCGCGCTTCGCCGCCGACCTGGAGGCGCATGTGCGCGCCAACGAGGTCGAGCTGCTGAACGGCCAGCGCGTCGAGGCGCTGGAGCCGGCACCGCAGCCCGGCGGCTACGCGACCGTCAAGCTCGCCAACGGCGCGGAGTTGAAGGGCCGCAGCATCGTGCTGGCGACCGGCGCACGCTGGCGCAAGGTCGGCGTGCCCGGCGAGGCCGAGTACGCGAACAAGGGCGTGGCCTATTGCCCGCACTGCGACGGGCCGCTGTTCAAGGGCCGCAGGGTGGCGGTGATCGGCGGTGGCAACTCCGGTGTCGAGGCCGCGATCGACCTCGCCGGGATCGTCGAGCACGTGACGCTGTTCGAGTTTGCCGACCAGCTGAAGGCCGACGCCGTGCTGGTGAAGAAGCTGCGCAGCCTGCCCAACGTGGCGGTGCACGTGAACGCGCAGACCACCGAAATCCTGGGCGACGGCAGCCGCGTGACCGGCCTGGCCTACACGGACCGCGCGAGCGGCGAGGAGCGCCGGGTCGACCTGGCGGGCGTGTTCGTGCAGATCGGCCTCGTGCCCAACACCGAGTGGCTGCGCGGCACGATCGAGCTCAGCAAGTACGGCGAGATCGTCGTCGACGCGAAGTGCGCGACCAGCCTGCCCGGCGTGTTCGCGGCCGGTGACGTGACGACCGTGCCCTACAAGCAGATCGTCGTGGCCGCGGGCGAGGGCTCGAAGGCGGCGCTGTCGGCCTTCGACCACCTGATCCGCGTGCCGGCCGCCCCGGCCTGAGCGCGCAGCGCTCGCTACCATCGGCGGCATGAGCACCGCCGCACGCCCGCATCGCATCGCCGTCATCCCGGGGGACGGCATCGGCATGGAAGTCATGCCCGAAGGCCTGCGCGTGCTCGAGGCGGCGGCGCGGCGCTTCGGCCTCGCGCTCGAGTTCGCGCACTTCGACTGGGCCAGCGCGGCCTACTGGCAGAAGACCGGCGAGATGCTGCCGCCGGATTGGCACGCGACGCTGTCGCGCTTCGACGCGATCTACTTCGGCGCGGTCGGCTGGCCGGCGGTGGTGCCGGACCATGTGTCGTTGTGGGGCTCGTTGCTGAAGTTCCGGCGCGACTTCGACCAGTACGTCAACCTGCGGCCGGTGCGACTGCTGCCGGGCGTGCCGTCGCCGCTGGCGGGCAGGAAGCCCGGCGACATCGACTTCCTGATCGTGCGCGAGAACACCGAGGGCGAGTACACCAATCTCGGCGGCGTGATGTATGCCGGCACCGATCGCGAGATCGTGATCCAGGAGTCGGTGTTCAGCCGCCACGGTACCGACCGGGTGCTGAAGTTCGCCTTCGAGCTGGCCGCGCAGCGCGCGCGCAAGCACCTGACCGTCGCGACCAAGAGCAACGGCGTGGCGATCAGCATGCCGTGGTGGGACAGCCGCGCCGACGTGGTCGCCCAGGGCTACCCGCAGGTCACGGTCGACAAGCAGCACATCGACATCCTGTCCGCGCGCTTCGTGCTGCAGCCGCAGCGCTTCGACGTGGTGGTGGCGAGCAACCTGTTCGGCGACATCCTGTCGGACCTGGGGCCGGCCTGCACCGGCACCATCGGCCTGGCGCCGTCGGCCAACCTGAACCCGGAGCGCCGCTTTCCGTCGCTGTTCGAGCCGGTACACGGCTCGGCGCCGGACATCCATGGCCAGAACATCGCCAACCCGATCGCGATGATCTGGTCGGGCGCGCTGATGCTGGACTTCCTGGGCCACCGCGACGCGCACGACGCGATCGTCGCGGCGATCGAGCGGGTGCTGGTGGACGGTCCGCGCACGCCGGACCTGGGAGGCCAGGCGCGCACGCCGGACGTGGGGCAGGCCGTCGCCGCGGCGCTCTGAACCCCTGCCAGCGACCGGCTGGCAACTTGCAAGATGAGAACAATTCGCATTAAGATGCTTGCGTGCGCCGGCTGGACCGGTGCCGTCCGCAGCCAGGGGCGATCGTCCCGAGCCATCCCGACGATCGTTCACGAGCCGCGCCGGTCGCGGCGGAGGCTGCCGCGATGAGCTGCAATCCCAAGATCGCCTGCGCAGGCTGCGCAAGCCCCACCGAGGTCGATCGCGAGGCCGACGAGTCGCTGCCCAGTGCCGAGGCCCTGCTGGCCGGGACACTGGCGCTGATGACGGGGGTGATCGAGCGCGCGGCTCTGTCGCAGCCGCTCGCAGCGCATGCCCAGAGCCTGATGATGGCCTCGAAGGTGCGTTCGAACCTGTTCTTCCTCAGCAGCCATCCGCAGATCAGCGAGGGCTTCCGGATGACCGCCGCGCGCCTGCGCACGCACTGGGACCGGCTCGCGGTGCCGGCCCAGCTTGCCGAGGCTTCGGTCTCCGAGGCGGCCGAAGCGGCGGCGCGGCTGTGGCACCGCGCGCCAGAGCGCGTTCAGTAGCGGGCGCTCACCACGCCGCGCTGATCACGCCGCGTTCGGCGGACAGCCAGTCGCGCACCGGCGCCGGCAACGGCGTGGCCAGGTCGAAGCCGTGCTCGCCCATCAGCGCGTACGAGCGCTCGTTGGGCACGAGGCCGTCGCGGCCCACCGCGGCGCCCTTCATGTAACCGGCGGCGCAGACCTCGCCGGCGCCCGATACGAACTCGAAGCGCATGTAGTTCCAGCGCTCGTCGGCCGCGTCGAGCCGGAAGCGCAGGGTGTACGCCTGCAACGGCTGCAGGCCGCGGCGGTAGCTGATGAAGGAGCCGCCGGCCATCGGGCGCCAGCCCTGCTGCACCAGCACGCGGCCGAAGCCGGTGCGCGCGAAGTACTCGACCAGCATCAGGTCGACCACCGTCAGGTAGCGGCCGTTGTTCATGTGGCCGTTGATGTCGAGGTCGTTCGGCAGCACGCGCAGCTGGCGCTCCAGGGTCGCGCCCGCCTGCAGCGGGCCGAGGCGCCAGGCGCGCAGCAGGGACCACAGCAGTCGCAGGTAGAGGTTCATCGCATCGCCTAGAATCAGTTCGATAGCGAACATTATAGTTCTGCAGTGAACGATATGGCGAGCGCACCCCTGCCCACCCGGGCCCCCGATCGGCAGCCCACCGCGACCTGGCTCGCCGTCGTGCGGGCCTACAACCTGTGCGACGCGGTGATGAGCTCGCGGCTCGCCGCCCAGGGCGTCAAGGTGGTCGAGCACGAGGTGCTGGCCCACCTGGGGCGCCACCCGGGGCTGACGCAGCAGACGCTGGCGGAGCGCGTGTTCTTCGCCAAGAGCCACCTGAGCGGCCTGCTCGGGCAGATGGAGGACGACGGCCTCGTGCAGCGCGACGCCGACCCTGCCGACGCGCGCGTGAAGCGCCTGTCGCTCACGGCGGCGGGCCGGGCGCTGGCGGCGCGGACCCAGGCCGTCCAGCAGGCGGTGGTGGAGGCGATGACCTCGGGTTACGCGCAGGCCGAGCTGCAGCGCATCGAGTCGACCATGCTCGACGTGTGCGGGCGGCTCGAGGCGCTGCTGGCGGCCGACCGGGAGGCGCCGCCCGTGGCGCTCAACCCCGCATCAGCGCCTCGATCTCGTCGGGCTTCACCGGCACGTCGCGGCTGAGCAGTTCGCAGCCGGACGGCGTGACCAGCGCGTCGTCCTCGATGCGGATGCCGAGGTTCCAGTAGCGCTCCGGCACGTCGGGCGCCGGCCGTACGTACAGGCCCGGTTCGATCGTGACCACCATGCCGGGCTGCAGGCGCCGCGACGGTCGCTTGAGCGTGGTGCCGCCCAGGCCGTCGGGCTGCTCGCAGGGGGCCTCGTCCTGCGCGAGGTAGTCGCCGGCGTCGTGCACGTCCAGGCCCAGCCAGTGGCCGGTGCCGTGCATGAAGAAGCGCCGGTAGGCGGCGCTCGCCATCACCTCGTCGAGGCCGCCGACCGCGTGGCGGTCCAGCAGACCGAGGTCGAGCATGCCCTGCGCCAGCACGCGCGTCGCGGCCCAATGGCTGTCCATCTTGCGGGCGCCGGGGCGGGTCTCGGCGATCGCGGCGTCCTGCGCGGCGAGGACCAGCTCGTAGAGATCGCGCTGCGGCGCGGTGTAGCGGCCGTCGACCGGGAAGGTGCGGGTGATGTCGCTGGCATAGCTGCCGTATTCGCAGCCGGCGTCGATCAGGCACAGCTCGCCGGGCCGAAGCTCGGCATCGGCGGCCTGGTAGTGCAGCACGCAGGCGTTGCGGCCGGCCGCGACGATGGACGTGTAGGCCGGGCCCGAGGCGCCGCTGCGGCGGAACTCGTGCAGCAGCTCGGCCTCGAGCTCGTACTCGCGCATGCCGGGCCGGCAGGCCTGCATCGCGCGCACATGGCCGGCCGCGCCGATGGCGCCGGCACGGCGCATCAGCGCGACTTCGTGGGCGTCCTTGAACAGGCGCATCTCGTCGAGCAGCGGCAGCAGGTCGCGCTGCTGCGTCGGCGCACCGACACCGGCCCGTGCGCGCGCCCGCACTGCGTCCAGCCAGCCGGTGATCCGGGGCGCCAGCCCCTCGTAGCCGCTGAAGGGAAACCACACGGCGGGCTGGTCGCCCAGCCGCTGCGGCAAGGCCTCGGCCAGCGCGTCCAGCGGCAGGGCTTCGTCGACGCCCAAGGCCTGCGGGGCGTCCTGCGGGCCGAGGCGGTAGCCGTCCCAGATCTCGCGGTCGGCGTCCTTCGGGCGGCACAGCAGCAGGCTGCGCCCCGAGGCGTCGAGCACCAGCCAGGCCTCGGGCTCACCGAAGCCGGTCAGGTAGTAGAAGGCGCTGTCGTGGCGGTAGGCATGCTCGCTGTCGGCGTTGCGCATGCGCTCGGGCGCGGTCGGCAAGACGGCCACGCCGCCGCCCGCGGCGCGCAGGGCCGCGCAGACACGGTCACGGCGGGCGCGGTAAACATCGTTGTCCATGGGGGCCTGCGCTTCTTGGCTTCTTGGCTTCTTGGGTACGCTCGGCAGTGTAGTGAGCCCGCGCCTCGCCGGCGTGCGGTTCCCCCGCCCCACCCCCGTCAAGGAGAAACCTCGCATGCAATACCGCCGTCTCGGCCGCTCGGGCCTGCAGCTCAGCGAGCTGTCGCTGGGATCCTGGGTCACCTACGGCCAGCAGGTCGACGTCGCCAGCGCCAAGGAGATGCTGGCCGCCGCCTTCGACGCCGGCATCAACTTCTTCGACAACGCCGAGGTCTACGCCAATGGCCAGAGCGAGACCATCATGGGCGAGGCGCTGCGCCAGCTCGGCCGCCACCCGCTCGACTACGTCGTGTCGACCAAGTTCTACTGGGGGCTGGACCGCCGCGGCAAGGACAAGCCGCGCATCAACGGCCAGGACACGCTGAACCGCAAGTACCTGCACCACGCGATCGACGGTTCGCTCAAGCGCCTGCAGCGCGATTGCATCGACCTCGTGTTCTGCCACCGCCCCGATCCCGGCACGCCGATCGAGGAGACGGTGTGGGCGCTGCACGACCTGATCGAGCGCGGCAAGATCCTCTACTGGGGCACCAGCGAGTGGCCGGCCGATGCGATCCGCAGTGCCTGGGACATCGCCGAGCGCCACCACCTGCACAAGCCGCTGATGGAGCAGCCGCAGTACCACCTGTTCGCCCGCAAGCGCGTCGAGAAGGAGTACGACCGGCTCTACGACAGCATGGGGCTGGGCCTGACGACCTGGAGCCCGCTGGCCTCGGGCCTGCTGACCGGCAAGTACCGCCACGGCATCCCGCCCGGCAGCCGCGGCTCGCTGGAAGGCATGGGCTGGCTGCGCGAGGGCCTGACCGATCCGGACAAGAACGCCGCGGTGGCGCAGCTGGAGGCTGTCGCTGCGGAGCTGGGTGGCACCGTCGCGCAGCTCGCGATCGCCTGGGTCAACCACAACCCGCGCGTCAGCTCGGTGATCCTCGGGGCCAGCCGCGTCGAGCAGCTGCAGGACAACCTGAAGGCGCTCGAGCTCGCGCCCAAGCTCACGCGCGAGGTGCTGGCGCGCATCGACAAGATCACGAGGTCGCTCGCCGCCTGAGCCCGCCGCCGTCACAGCGTGGTCATCGTCGCTTCACACACTGGAGGTTTGTCGATCTTCAGGAGACGAGGCGATGCGAGCGAGCGCGTGGGCGGCCCGGACGGCCGCGGGCATGGTGGCGGGGCTGCTGATCGGCAGCATGGCGATGGCGGCGGGCACGGGCAGCGCGCCGGCCGGCCTGAGGATCGCCAAGATCGGTGGCTACCAGTCCAGCGGCGGGGTCGGGGCGTCGGAGATCCCGGCCTACGACCCGCTCACGAAACGCGCCTTCGTCGTCAACGGCGCGCTCGGCACGGTCGAGGTGCTGGATCTGACGGATCCGGCGCTCCCCACGCTGGTCAGCAGCCTGAGCACCGCGAGCTACGGCGCCGGACTGGGCGGCGCCAACAGCGTCGCCGTGTCGCGGGGCCTGGTCGCGCTGGCGATCGAGGCGGTGCCGAAGACGCAGCCGGGCATCGTCGCGCTGCTCGACAGCCGCACGCTGGCCCTGGTCTCGACCGTCGAGGTCGGCGCGCTGCCGGACATGCTGGCCTTCACGCCGGACGGCCAGACGCTGCTGGTCGCCAACGAGGGCGAGCCGGCCGCCTACAACACCGGCAACGCCGCCGACGACCCCGAAGGCTCGATCAGCATCGTCGACGTGCGCCAGCCGCACGCGCCGCGCGTGCGCACCGCCGACTTCCGCGCCTGGGACGGGCGCAAGGCCGAACTGCAGGCGGCGGGCGTGCGCATCTTCGGGCCGGGCGCCAGCGTTTCGCAGGACCTGGAGCCCGAGTCCATCGCCGTCTCCGGCGACGGCGCGACCGCCTGGGTCACGCTGCAGGAGAACAACGCGATCGCCCAGGTCGACGTGAAGCTCGGCAAGGTCGTCGCGATCCGGCCGCTCGGCAGCAAGGACTTCAACCTCGCCGGCTTCGGGCTCGATGCCAGTGACGAGGACGGCGGCACCGACACCAACAGCGGCTCGCCGGTGGCGCGCATCGCGCCGCAGCCGGTCCGGGGTCTGTACCTGCCGGATGCGATCGCCAGCTTCCGCGCCTGGGGCAACAGCTTCCTGGTCACGGCCAACGAAGGCGATGCGCGCGCCGACTGGCCGGGCTTCAACGAAGAGACCCGCGTGCGCGAGCACTGCGCCGCCGGCGGTCTGGATCCGGCCGTCTTCGGCCCGAACGCAGCGCGCCTGCTGTTCGACTCCAACCTCGGCCGCCTGCGCGTCACGAACACGCCGAACGGCGGCTACGCCGGCCGCAACGCGCTGGGCCAGTGCGAGGCGCTGTATGCCTTCGGCGGGCGCTCGATCACCGTCTGGACCGACGACGGGCAGCGCATCTGGGACTCGGGCGACACGCTGGAGCGCGTGACGCTGGCCGCCAGCCAGGCCAGCGGCGGTGCCTTCGCCTTCAACACCAGCCACGACAACAACACGCTCGACGGTCGCAGCCCGACCAAGGGTCCGGAGCCGGAGGGCGTCGCCCTCGGCAGCATCGGCACGTCGACCTACGCCTTCGTCGGCCTCGAGCGGGTCGGCGGCATCGCGGTGTTCGACGTGACCAACCCCTTCGCGGTGCAGTTCGTCAGCTACCTGAACACGCGCGCCGGCGTCACCGGCGACCGCGGGCCCGAGGGGCTGGTCTTCGTCGACGCGAAGCAGTCGCCCAACGGCAAGCCGCTGCTCATCGTCGGGCACGAGGTCAGCGGCAGCACCGCGATCTTCCAGATCGACGTGGAATGAGTGACGCGTGGCGGCCGCCGGCCGCACGCCTCAGCGCAGGCTGCCGAAGGGCAGGGCGCCGGGATTGACCTTGCTGGCCGGGTGGACCGGCTCCTGCTGGAGCATCGCGCGGCGCGCGGCGGAGCGTTTGTCGGCCGCGGCGCGCCGGCGGTTGTCGGCGACCACGTCCATCTGCATGCGGACGAAGTTGGCCAGCTTCTCGACGTCGGCCTCGCCGCCGAACAGCGTGCCGGTGCGCGGCAGCTTCACGGCCTTGCCGTCGCGCATCACCAGCGCGAGGTAGCAGCTGCCCGGCTGCAGCCAGGCGGGCAGCTTGTCGGAAATCTTGCTGCGCTCGACCACGTTGACTTCGCGCAGGTCGGACACCGCGACGCGACGGGCCGATTGCCGCCAGCCACGCCGCCACGACACGAACTTGACGCTGGCGGCCACGCGCTCCCAGGTCCACAGGTCCCAGCCCAGCGCGGCGAGCCACGCCAGGACGGCCGGCCACAGCGGCCAGCCGGCGATGCCCCAGGCGGCAGCCGCGAGGACGCCGCTCGCGGCCAGGCCCGCGGCGACCGTCAGCATGTCGGGCTGGCCGGGCGTCCACAGGCTGCGGTGGTAGACCTCGGTGTCGGTGTGATCGCCCGAGACCGGCTCGTGCGCCAACCAGGCCGCGCGCAGCCCATGCACGGCGCCGCGTTCCAGCAGCGCGGCGACCGCCGTGCACACCACGGCACCCAGCAACAACGCGAAGACACCCATCGTCGACTCAAGCCTCTCCCTGCAGATCCTGCCAGCGCTGCGGCGTGCCGACATCGGCCCAGCGCCCCGTGTAGAGGCTGCCGCCGAGCCGGCCCTGCGCGATGGCCGCATCGAGATGGGGCCGCAGCGCCGACCGCTCGCCGACGCGCACGCCATCCACCAGACTCGATTGGAACAAGCCCGCGGTCGAGTACGTGTAACGAGTGATGACTGATGGGTGATCACCCGCCAATACGCGGCCTTCGGCACTGAGCCCGAAGTCGCCGCGGGGGTGCTGCGGCGGGTTCGGCACCAGCCACAGGTGGCCGAGGTCGCCGCCGCGCATGAAGTCGTTCACGGCTTGCGCGTCGAAGCGGAAGTCGGGCAACCAGGCGTCGCCCGCCACGACCCAAAAGGTGTCGGATTGCAACAGTGCCCGGGCCTTGACGATGCCGCCGGCCGTCTCGAGCGCGCCGCCATGGTCGCGGCCTTCCATCGAGTAGCGGATCGCGAGTCCCCAGCGCGAGCCGTCGCCGAGCACGGCCGGGAACTGGTCCTCCAGCCATGCGGTGTTGACGACGACCTCGCGCACGCCGTCACGGGCCAGTGCCTCGAGCTGCCAGACGATCAGCGGCTTGCCGTGCACCGGCAGCAGGGGCTTGGGCGTCGTGTCGGTCAGCGGCCGCATGCGTTCGCCGCGGCCGGCGGCGAGGATGAGCGCCGGCAGTTGGGTGGCGCTCATCCGCGGGCCAGCCGGTGCCGGGCGGCATGTGCTGGCGCGAAGGCCGCGATCAGCACCTCGACCGCCGCCTCCGCGCGCACCGAGTTGTCGCCGCGGCGATGGCAGACGTAGACGTCCAGCGTCACCGCGTCCAGCTCGGGCCAGGTGTGCACCGCCAGGTGCGACTCGGACAGCAGAACGACGCCGGTCACGCCGCGCGGTTCGCCGTCCTCGGGCGGGAAGGCGTGGAAGCGCTCGCCCACCGGCTGCAGCCCGGCCGTGGCGACGGCCTGCAGGCACAGCGTCCGCAGCGCATCGATCTCGGTCAGGGCCGGGGTGCCGCGGCGGCACCCGCTCAAATCGGCGGTGAGGTGCAGACCCTGCATGGCAACGGGAGGCGGGCTCGTAAAATCACGGATTCTGCCGCTCCGGTGGCCCTTACTTACCGAGCAGTCCATGGCCGCACTCGAGACCCCCACCGCCACCGCCCAGGACACCACGCTGATGGCCAACGCGATCCGCGCCCTGGCCATGGACGCGGTCCAGCAGGCCAACTCCGGCCACCCGGGTGCACCGATGGGCATGGCCGAGATCGCGGTGGCGCTGTGGGGCCGCCACCTGCGGCACAACCCAGCCGATCCGCACTGGGCCGACCGCGACCGCTTCGTGCTGAGCAACGGCCACGGCTCGATGCTGATCTACGCGCTGCTGCACCTGAGCGGCTACGCGCTGCCGATCGGCGAGCTGCGCAACTTCCGCCAGCTGCACAGCAAGACCCCGGGCCATCCCGAGGTCGGCATCACGCCGGGCGTCGAGACCACCACCGGCCCGCTGGGCCAGGGCATCACCAACGCGGTCGGCATGGCACTGGCCGAGAAGCTGCTGGCCGCCGAGTTCAACCGCGACGGCCATGCCGTGGTCGACCACCACACCTACGCCTTCCTCGGCGACGGCTGCCTGATGGAAGGCATCAGCCACGAGGCCTGCGCGCTGGCCGGCGCCTGGAAGCTGAACAAGCTGGTCGCGCTCTACGACGACAACGGCATCTCGATCGACGGCCCCGTCACGCCCTGGTTCGTCGACAACACCGCGCTGCGCTTCACCGCCTACGGCTGGAGCGTGATCGGCCCGATCGACGGCCACGACGTCGACGCCGTCGACGCGGCGATCGCGCGGGCGAAGCAGAGCACCGACAAGCCGACCCTGATCCTGTGCAAGACCGCGATCGGCAAGGGCTCGCCCAACCGCGCCGGCACCGCCAAGGCCCATGGCGAACCGCTCGGCGCCGACGAGATCGCGCTGACGCGCGCCGCGCTGGGCTGGACGCATGCGCCCTTCGAGATTCCGGCCGCTGCCTACGACGCGTGGAACGCCAGGGAAGCCGGCATCGCCGTGCAGGGCGAATGGGATGCGCGCTTCGAGGCCTACCGCGCCGACCACCCGGCGCTGGCGGCCGAGTTCGAGCGCCGCATGGCCGGCAAGCTGCCGGCGAACTTCGCGCAGGTCGCGGTCGATGCTGCGGTCGCCGCGCACAGCAAGGCCGAGACGGTGGCCAGCCGCAAGGCCAGCCAGCTCGCGCTGGAACACTTCACCGCCGCGCTGCCCGAGCTGCTGGGCGGCAGCGCCGACCTGACCGGCTCCAACCTCACCAACACGAAGCACACGCCGTCGCTGCGCTTCGCCACCGACGGCGCCGTCAAGCGCGGCGAGGACGGCAAGCCTGGCCGCCACATCAACTACGGCGTCCGCGAGTTCGGCATGGCCGCGGTGATGAACGGCATCGCGCTGCATGGCGGCTACATCCCCTACGATCGGAAGAG
>CAZUUU010000089.1:0-12406 GCA_964622685.1 uncultured Methylibium sp. | reverse complement strand
GCGGTCGTGACGAGCTGCGATGCGACCGGCTGCTGGGCCAGCGATGGCTCGCGCCTGCAGCGCCTGGGACCCGACCTGGTCGGCCCGCGCGGCACCTGCACGGTGCAGGGCGCGGTGCTGAACTGCCCGCCTCGGCGCTGAGCGCGGTCGCGGTCGTGCCCAGGGGCGCGAAGCGCTGAAGTTTGCAGCAGTGACAGTGCCGGCAAGGCCGGGCGCGCGTCGCCGGGCGCTCTGCACCGCATGTCCACAGCCTTGTCCACAGAAGGTGGGGACAAGAGCGGCCGGAGGTCGTCGCCATCGGTCCGCGTAACGCTTGTTCCGCGATCGCTTCTGCCTGTAGAGTCGGTTCACAGGCGGTAGCGGGGTGCGGTATGGCGACGAGCAACATCGATCCGGTGCAATCCAGGTTTCGAGCCGTCGAAGAGGCGCGCTACTCCTTCCTCGCCGCCGTCGGCAGCATGAGTCGCGGCGAGCGACCCGCGGATGTCGACCACTTGCTGCAGCTGGCCGACAGGGTCCTCGAGGTGCACGACCGCTGCCTCCAGCGAGCCACCGAGGAAGCGCCCGCAGGCACCGAGGCCGCTTGACGGCCGGCGTGCCGCGATCGATCGGCGGCGCGTCCTGCGCGAGCGCCACCTAGCGGGTCTCGACGCGCCCGCATGCCGAGTTCCTTCGAAGCGATCTGGCTGCTGGTGCTCGCGCCCTGGCTCGAGGAGATCGTCTTTCGCCTCGGGCTGCACGATGCCTTGCTGCGACGCTGGGGCGGACGCCGTCGGCGCCTGATCGCCTGGCCCGGCCGGGCCAATCTCGCGGTGGCGGCTGCCTTCGGCCTGGCGCATGCGCTCGCGCAGGGGCCCTGGCTCGGCGTCGGCGTGTTGCTGCCCGCACTGATAGTGGGTCAGCTTTATGAAACGACGCATCGCCTGTGGCCTTGTGTGGCGACTCACGCGCTTTTCAATCTCTGCTGGCTAGGCTGGCACTGGAGTTCCTCCATCGCCTGAGTCCGAGCATGCTGCCGTTCCCGTCCTTCGTGCGTCTGCTGCTGCCCTGCGTGCTGCTGATCGTCGGGACAGCCGCGCCGGCACAGGACGCGGTGCGCGGCGCCCAGCTCTACCTGCAGCTGCCCGACGGCGCCACCAGCTGCATCGGCTGCCACGGCCCCGACCCGGCCCAGAACCCCAACAACATCCTGCGCGCCGCCGACCGGCCCAACGCCCTGCTGCAGGCGCTGAACACGGTCTCGCGCATGGGCTACCTGCGGCAGTCGCTGAGCGACACCGACATCGCCGATCTCGCGGCCTACCTGGGACGCGTGCTGCAGGTCGCGAGCCCGACAGCGCCTGTCGCACTGTGGCCGACGACCGTCGAGTTCGGCGCCTTCGCGGCGGGCGCCGTGGTGCCGGTGCACCGCGTCGAGCTGCGCAACCAGGGCACGTCGCCGTTTGCGCTGGCGGCACCCCAGCTGCAAGGCAGTGGGCACACGATGACGAGCGACTGCGGTGCCGCGCTCGCACCGGGTGCGGTTTGCCGCATCGAGCTGCGGGCCATCGCGGCCGCGCCGGGGCGGGCCGCATCCACGCTGGTGCTGGCCGGTGGCGGAGCCTGGTCGCCGCTGATGCTCGGCATGACGTCGACCGTGCGCGACGGGCCGCTGGGCGTGCTGTCGGCCGACCTGCCGGATGCGCCGCTCGACTTCGCCGGCGTCACCGTCGGCGAGTCTTCGGTGCGCGAGTTCGCGCTGCTGAGCCACGGCGCGGCTGCGGTGACGCTCGGTGCGATGACCGTCACCGGCCCGCAGCTCGCGGCCTTTCGGGCCGAGGGCGACTGCGTGCGCGGCCTGGTGCTGGCGCCGGGCAGCCGCTGCACGATGCGCCTGCGCTTCGTGCCGGGCGCCGCCTTGCAGGCCGCCGCCACGCTGCAGTGGCGCACCGACGGCGGCAATCCCGGCACGCTGGCCTTGTCGGGCACCGGGCTCGCGGCGAGCGCACCGCCGACCGCGCCGCCCGCCGCGGACGCGCCCTCGGGCGGCGGCTGCAGCATCGGCCGCGCCGACCGGCCGGCCGATCCGCTGCATGCCGTGCTCGTCGTGCTGGCCATCGCGGTGCTGGCGCATCGGCGCAGGACGTCCAGGCGGCCGCCCGCTTGGCCTTGAGTGGCCCGGGGTCTTGTGCGGCAGGCGGCGCAGGAACTCGGCGGCCTGCCGAGACTCGGATGGCTGGAATCCCGAGACCACCCACCGATGCCGCAAGCCCTCGTCGCCATCGCCACCACCATCGCCGCGCTGCTGTCCGCCCTCGCGGCCGCGCCGGCCGTGGCGGCGCCGGTGAAGACCGATCACGTCACCGCCGAACTGGTGGCCGAGCATGCCGCCGCGACGCCCGGCCGGCCGCTGCAGATCGGCCTGAAGCTCCAGCACATCCCGCACTGGCACACCTACTGGCGCAACCCGGGCGACTCCGGCCTGCCGACCACGCTGAAGTGGACGCTGCCGGCCGGCAGCAGCACCACCCCGATCGACTGGCCCGCGCCGCAGCGCCTGCCCATCGGTCCGCTGGTCAACTACGGCTACGAGGGCGAGCTGCTGCTGCCGCTGAGCTACACGCCGCCGGCCGACGCGAAGCCGGGTGAGACGCTGACGCTGAAGGCGCGCGCGGACTGGCTGGTCTGCAGCGACGTCTGCATTCCCGAGCATGCCGACCTCGAGTTGACGTTGCCGGTCGCGGCGGCTGGCACGCCGGCCACACCCGGTGCCGAACGCGCGCTGTTCGAGCGCCACGCGGCCGAGCGGCCGCTCCCGCTGTCCGGATGGACGGCCCGACTGCAACAGGCCGGGCGCGAGCTGCTGCTCGAGCTGGAACCGGCGGGTGATGCCGCGGCGTCGATGAGCCGCCCGCCCTTGCACTTCTTCCCGCATGCCGAGCAGACCATCGAGCCGGCCCGCCACGAAGTCTTTCGCACCGCGCGCGGCTACGCGATCCGGCTCGCGATGCAGGGCGGCGCGTCGCTGCCGGCGCGCTTCGATGGCGTGCTGGTGTCGCAGGGCGGCGCCTATGCGTCGCCGCCCTGGGGCGGCACGCGGCGCGCGGTCGAGGTCGTGGCGACCGTGCAGCCGGTGGCCGCGATCGCGCTGCCGGCCGGGGCCGTGCCGCTGGCCACGACGACCACGCCCGCCAGCCTGGGCAGCAGCGCCGACCTCGGCCTGTGGACCGCGCTCGCGCTGGCCTTCTTCGGCGGTGCCTTGCTCAACCTGATGCCCTGCGTGTTCCCGGTGTTGTCGATCAAGCTGCTGGGCCTGGCGCAGCAAGCGGGCGACCGCGCCTCGCTGCGCACGCACGCGCTGGCCTACGGCGTCGGCGTGGTGCTGAGCTTCGTCGCGCTGGCGGCGGCCCTGCTGGCGCTGCGCGCCGCGGGCAGCGCGATCGGCTGGGGCTTCCAGTTGCAGGAGCCGGGCGTCGTCTTCGTGCTGGCCCTGGTGTTCTTCGCGCTCGGGCTCAACCTGATGGGCGCCTTCGAGTTCGGCAACCTGCTGCCGCAGCGCCTGGCCGGCTGGCGGGCCGAGCGGCCGGCGGCCGACGCCTTCGGCTCGGGCGTGCTGGCGGTGGTGGCGGCCAGTCCCTGCACCGCGCCCTTCATGGGCGCCGCGCTCGGCTATGCGGTGACGCAGTCGCCGGCGCTCGCGCTCGGCGTGTTCGCCGCGCTGGGGCTGGGCATGGCGCTGCCCTATGTGCTGCTGGTGCTGCTGCCGGGCTGGCGCGACCGGCTGCCGCGGCCGGGCGTGTGGATGCTGCGGCTCAAGCAGCTCCTCGCCTTTCCGATGTTCGCCACCGTGGTCTGGCTCGTGTGGGTGCTGGGCCAGCAGGCCGGCGTCGACGGCGCGGCGAAGGCCTTGATGGCCCTCGTGGGCCTGGCCTTCCTGGTGTGGCTGGCGGGACTGCCGCCGGCACGCGCGCTGGCTGGCAGGCTGCTGGGAACGCTGGCGCTCGTTGCGCTGCTGGCCTGGACCTGGCCCGGCGCATCGGCCCCGGCGCTCGCTGCGCAAGCCGGCGCGGCACCCGCTGTGTCGACCGACGCCGCCTGGCAGGTCTACGACGAGGCGGCGATCGCAAGGCACGTCGCGGACGGCAAGCCGGTCTTCGTCGACTTCACCGCCGCCTGGTGCGTGAGCTGCCAGGTCAACAAGCGCCTGGTGCTGCGCACCGACGCGACGATGCGCGCCTTCGCCGACGCCGGCGTCGTGCTGATGCGCGCCGACTGGACCAACCGCGATGCGCGCATCACCGAGGCGCTGGCCCGGCTGGGCCGCAACGGCGTGCCCGTCTACCTGCTGATCCGCCCCGGCAAGGAGCCGCTGCTGCTGCCGGAGATCCTGACCGATCGCCTCGTCACCGAGGCGCTCGCGACCCTGTGAGTCCCTGTTCCCTCGTCAACGTCAATCAAGGAGTCGAAGATGCGACGTGAATTCAACAAGCGCCTGATCGTCCTCGCCGCGCTGGCCGCGGCCCTGCCGCTGACGGCCGCCGCGCAGTCCGCCACCGTCGGGCAGGCGGCGCCGGCCTTCGAGGTCAAGGATGCCAGCGGCAGGACCGTGAAGCTGGCCGACTTCAAGGGCCAGCATGTCGTGCTGGAGTGGACCAACCCGGGCTGCCCCTTCGTCGTCAAGCACTACGGCGCGCAGAACATGCAGGCGCTGCAGAAGGACGCCGCGGCGAAGAACGTGGTCTGGCTGTCGGTCAGTTCCACCGCGCCCGGCCAGGCCGACTACCTGGCACCGGCCGCGCTGACTGCCAAGTACAAGAGCTGGGGCGCGGCGCCCGCCGCGATGCTGATGGACGACAGCGGCAGCATCGGCAAGGCCTACGGTGCCAAGACGACGCCGCACATGTACGTCATCGACCCGGGCGGCAAGCTCGTCTACGCTGGCGGCATCGACGACAAGCGTTCGGCCAACCCCGACGACATCCCCGGGGCGAAGAACTTCGTCAAGGCCGCGCTGGCCGAGTCGCTGGCCGGCAAACCCGTCAGCACGACGACGGCCGCGCCCTACGGCTGCAGCGTCAAGTACGCGAGCTGAGCGGACCGACGCGAACGGGACGCCGCAAAGAAGAAGGCCTCGATGTGCATCGAGGCCTTCAGTGTCGTTTGGTGGAGAGGAGGAGGATCGAACTCCCGACCTTCGCATTGCGAACGCGACGCTCTCCCAGCTGAGCTACCCCCCCACGACGAGCGGCATTGTAGCCGAGGCCGGCGGTCCGATCAGGCCATGCCGTTGCGCCGCGCCAGCTCCAGCCACAGGCCGGCGTGGTCGACGTCGGGCCAGCCGTGTTCGGCGGTGCTGGCGTAGAGCTGCTCGAAGAGTTGCGTGATCGGCGCCTCGAAGCCGGTCTCGGCGCCGGTGGCCAGCGCGTTGCGCAGGTCCTTCAGCTGCACCGTCACGGCGGCGCGCTTGGCGAAGTCGCGCTCGACCATGCGCTGTCCGTGCACTTCGAGGATGCGGCTGTCGGCGAAGCCGCCCTTCAGCGCCTCGCGCACCTTGGCCGGGTCGGCGCCGCCGCGCTCGGCCAGCAGCAGCGCCTCGGCGACCGCACCGATGGTGATGCCGACGATCATCTGGTTGGCCAGCTTGGCCAGCTGTCCGGCGCCGTGCGGGCCCACGTGGGTCGATCGGCCCATCGGCGCGAACACCGGCTGGGCACGCGCGAAATCCGCCGCGTCGCCGCCGGCCATGATGGTCAACGTGCCGGCCTGCGCGCCCAGCGTGCCGCCGGACACCGGCGCGTCGACGTGGCCCACGCCGCGCGTCGCCAGCGCGGCGGCGTGTTCGCGGGCCTGGGCGGGCTTGATCGAACTCATGTCGATCAGCAGCGCGCCGCGCGGCAGCGCGTCGGCCACGCCCTGCGCGAACAGCAGGTCCTGCACCGCGTCGCCGTGCTCGAGCATCGTGATGGCGAGGTGCGCTTCGCGCACTGCGGCGGCGGCGGTGTCGGCCACGGTCACGCCGTCGGCGGCCAGCGCCTCGGCCTTCGCGCGCGTGCGGTTCCACACCGTCACGTCGAAGCCGGCGCCGCACAGGCGTCGCGCCATCGGCGCGCCCATCAGGCCGGTGCCCAGCAAGGCAATCTTCATCGTTCCTCCGCGTCGTTGCAGGTGGTCGGGCAGCTTCTGCGGCAGTATAGGAATCGACTTCCCATCTCCGCTGCGCCGACGCCATGACCCTGCCCCAGCCTGCGAGCCTCGACCCCGCCTGGCTCGACGTCCAGTACAACAACCGCGCCCGCATCCCCGAACATCCGCAGCTGTTCGCACGCTGGGACGCCGACTCGGCCGCGGCGCGCGCCGCGCTGCCTTGCCGCGTCGACCTGCGCTACGGCGACGGGCCGAACGAGACGCTCGACGTCTTTCCGGCGGCGCGGCCCGGCGCGCCGGTGCTGGTCTTCATCCACGGCGGCTGGTGGCGCTCGCTCGACAAGGCCGGCCACAGCTTCGTCGCGCCGGCCTTCGTGCGCGAGGGTGCGACCGTCGTGCTGCCGAACTACGCGCTGTCGCCCGGCGTGACGATCGAGACCATCGCGCTGCAGACGGCGCGCGCGCTGGCCTGGACCTGGCGCCACGCGGCCGCGCACCACGGCGACCCGCGGCGCATCGTGCTGGTCGGCCACTCGGCGGGCGGCCACCTCGCGACGATGCTGCTGGCCTGCGACTGGCGGCGCGTCGCGCCCGATCTGCCGGCCGACCTGGTGACCCGCGCACTCAGCATCTCGGGCCTGTACGAACTCGAGCCGGTGCGGCGGACGCCCTTCCTGAAGTCCGACCTGCGGCTGACGCCGGCCGCGGTCGCACGCCTCAGCCCGGCGCGCTTTCCAGCGCCGCGCGGGCGCACGCTGTACGCCGCCGCCGGCGCGCTGGAGAGCGAGGAGTTCCTGCGCCACAACCGTCTGATCCAGGCGGCCTGGGGCGAGGCGGTCGTGCCGCGCTGCGAGGAGGTACCGCGCACGAATCACCTCGACGTCCTGCACGCACTGGCCGAGCCCGACGGCGTGCTGCACGCGCGCGCCTGGGAACTGCTGCGCGCCTGAGCCGCGAACACCGGAACAGGGCCGTCCGGCGCCCCCAGTTCCCCGCATTGCCGGCGGCCGGCCGGCCGTCCAATCGAGGCAACGATCCCGTGGCCTCATGCCCGCTGCCCCGTCCCCTTCGACCAGCGCTCCGCCGCCGACGTCCGCCTCCGGCGCCGTCGGGCGACGGCTCGGCCGTTTCCAGCTGCTGAGCCTGCTGGGCAAGAGCAGCCGCACGATGCTGTGGCGCGCGCGCGAGCCGGCCACCGCCCACGACCTGATCCTGGCGCTGCCGCGCCACCAGCCGACCGATGCCGCGGCGCTGGAGCGCTGGCTCCACGATGCGCGGCTGGTCGCGCGCCTGAACCACCCGCAACTGCTGCCGGTCACCGAGGTCGGTGTCGAGGAGCGCTGGCCCTACGTCGCCGGGCCGGCGATCGAGGGCATGACCCTCGAGACTCGGCTGGCCGGTGGTGAACTGCCGACGCCGGTCGAATCGGCGCAATGGATGATCGACCTGCTGCAGGGCCTGGCCTTCGTGCACGAGGCCGGCCTCGCGCACGGCGACATCGGCGCCTACAGCGTGCTGATCGACGCGCAGGGCCGCGCGCTGCTGCTGCCGGGCGCGGATGCCGGCACTGCGCCGCCGGCCCGGCCGGCCGGCGCCAGCGCCGCGCGCGCCGTCGACACCGGTGCGCTGCGCCTGCAGCGCGACGCCGGCGCCCGCGACCTGCAGGCCTGCGGTCTGCTGCTGCACCGCCTGCTGGCCGGCGCTCCGGCGCTGGAAGAAGCCGATCCGCCGACCGCGCTGGAGCGCCTGGACCGCGAGATCGTGCGCCTGGGCTGGACCACGCCGCAGCCGGTGCCCGACGCGCTGCGCGCGATCGTCAACCGCGCCACCGAACGCGAGCCGCAACGCCGCTACCTCGGCGCGCGCAGCCTGCAGCGCGCGCTGCAGGGCTGGCTCGATGCGCAGGCGGCCGGTAGCGAGGGGGCGCTGGCGCTGCTGCTGGACCGCATGCACAGCGTCGGCCACCTGCCGGCGCTGCCGGGATTGCTGTCGCGCGTGTCCGCGGTGGTGGCGATGGAGCAGCAGCGCATCAGCGACATGGCCGAAGTGCTGATCCAGGACCCGGCGCTCGCCTTCGAGCTGCTGAGGCTGGTCAATGCCGCGCAGTTCGCGGCCCAGGCCGGCAACGGCGTCAGCACCGTGCGGCGCGCCGTGCAGCTGATCGGCGTGCAGGGCCTGCGCCGCAGCACGACCGGGCTCAAGCCCTGGCCCGGCGCGCTGCAGGAGCAGCATGCGCCGGCGCTGGCCGCGGCGCTGCGCGAGGCGCGGCTCGCCGCCCATGTGGCGCGCAGGCTGTGCCCGGCCGACATGGACGGCGAAGAAGCCTTCCTCGTCGGCCTGCTGCAGCACCTGGGCGCGCTGCTGCTGCGCTATCACTTCCCCGACGAGGCCGAGCAGATCCACCGCCTGGTTCATCCCGGCCCCGAGGTCCCGCGCGGCATGCCCGAGGCGGCCGCGGCCTGCGCCGTGATCGGCGTCGAACCCGAAGTGCTGGCACTCGCCGTGGCGCGCCACTGGGGCCTGCCGGAGTCGATGCTGCAGGCGATGCGCCGCGTCTCGACCGAGGCGCCGGTGCGCACGCCCGACCAGCGCAGCGACATGATGCGGCTGCTGGCCGGTGCGGCCGTCGAGGCGGTCGCGGCGCTGAACTCGCGCGAGGCGCGCAGCGGCGCCGCGGCGGTGGCGATCGGCAAGGTGACCCAGCGCTACGCGCGCGCCATCGTGCTGGGCCAGAACGAACTGGCCGACGCGCTGCAGTCGGCGCTGCGCGACGTGGACGCGAGCGCGGTGCCGCTGGACCGGGCGGCCTGAGCATGGCGGCGACCGCCCAGGCCGAGCGCGTCGGCCGCTTCGAGCTCAAGCGCGTGCTGGGCCGCGGCGCGCAGAGCACCGTCTGGCTGGCGCACGATCCGCGGCTGGCGCGCGACGTCGCGCTGAAGCTGATGAACGTCGAGGCCCGCGCCGATCTCGGCGACTGGCTGGCCGAAGCGCGTGCCGCCGCCGGCCTGAACCACCCGCACATCGTCCCGGTCTTCGAGGCCGACCTGCACGGCAGCGGAGCGCAGGCCCAGCCCTATCTCGTCTTCGAGTACGTGGCCGGCGCCTCGCTGGACCGGCACCTGCTGCAGCGCGGGCCGTACGCGCCGCGCGAGGCGGTCGAGTGGATGCTCGGTGTGGTCGACGCGCTGGCCCAGGCGCATGCCGCCGGGCTGGTGCACCGCGACCTGAAGCCGTCGAACTTTCTCGTCGATGCGGCCGGCCATGCACGCGTCACCGATTTCGGCATCGCGGTGAAGAGCGGCGTCACCGTCGCGGCCGTCGGCACGCCGCGCTATGCGGCACCCGAGACCCTGCGCCGCGAGCCGCCGACGCCGGCGGTCGACGTGTTCGCGCTCGGCCTGGTGCTGTCGGAACTGATGCTGGGTCGCGCGCTGATCACCGAGAACGAGGTGCCGGCGATCCTGAAACGCATCGCCGACACCGACCTCGCCCTGCCGGCGAAGACGCCGCAGCCGGTCGACGACGCGTTGCGCGGCGTGATCCAGCGCGCGCTGGCGCGCGACGCCGCGCTGCGCCTGCGCGACGCCGGCGAGCTGCGCGACGCGCTGAAGGCCTGGCTCGCCCCCGCGGCCGACGCGGCCCCGGCCGGCGCGGACCCGGCGAACAAGGCCGGCACGCTCGACTTCCTGCTGCGCCGCATGCGCCACAAGACCGACTTCCCGGCGCTGTCGGACTCGGTCGCCAGCATCCAGCGCGTCGCCGCGTCCGAGAACGAGAACCTCGGCACGCTGGCCGGCGAGATCCTCAAGGACGTCGCGCTGACGCACAAGCTGCTGCGCCTGGTCAACACGGCGCACTACTCGCAGGCCGGCGGCGGCAGCATCAGCACGGTGTCGCGCGCGGTGCAGCTGATGGGCTTTGCCGGCGTGCGCAACCTGGCGCTGTCGCTGGTGCTGGTCGAGCACATGAACGACAAGCTGCATGCGCAGCAGATCAAGCAGGAGTTCCTGCGCGCGCTGATGGCCGGCACGCTGGCCGAGGAGTTGTGCCCCGGCGGCATGGCTCACACACCGGGCGCTCATGGCGTGATCGAGGAGGCCTTCCTCGGCGCGATGTTCCAGAACCTCGGCCGCCTGCTGGCCGAGTTCTACTTCCCCGAGGAGGCCGAGCAGGTGCGCCGCCTCGTGCGCCCCGGCGTCGTGCCGGCACGCAGCGCGCCGAAGCAGCCGATGCCCGAAGCGGCGGCCTCGGTGTCGGTGCTGGGCCTGAGCTACGAGGAGCTGGGCCTGGGCGTCGCGCGCCACTGGGGCCTGCCCGACAGTTTGCAGCGCTGCATGCGCGCGGCCACCGGCACGCCGCCTTCGCAGCCGCCGGGCCCCGTGCCGGAGCGCCTGCGCTGGCTGGCCAGCGCCGCCAACGAGATCGCCGACACGCTGCTGCACCACGAGCCCGAGGAAGCGACGCGCAAGCTCGCCGAGCTGGCCGAGCGGCACGCGCGCGCCATCGGCGTGCCGGCGCGCGAGATGATCGCCGCGGTCGGTCGCTCGCGCGGGCGCCTGACCGAACTGGCTGCGGGGCTGGAGATCCGCCTGCAGCCCGGCGCCGCGGCCGAGCGTCTGCTGGCACCGAAGGCGCGACCCGCGGCCGCCGCCGCCGCGGCCGCAGCCGCAGCCGCAGCCGCAGCCGGGCAGGGCGGCAGCGGACCCGACACGCTGTCCGACCTGGCCATCGGCCCGGGCCGGGTGGAGGACACGCTGGTGCTGGCCGAGCCGCAGGGCCGCGACCGCGCCGCGGCCGCCGACCCGGCCGGCGTGCTGGCCGCCGGCATCCAGGACATCACCAACAGCATGGTCGACGAGGTCAAGCTCGGCGAGGTGCTGCGCATGATCCTCGAGACCATCTACCGCGCGCTGGGCTTCCGGCGCGTGCTGTTCTGCCTGCGCGACGCGAAGAGCGGCGCGCTGGTCGGCCGCTTCCTGCTGGGCGAAGGCGACGAGGCGCTGAAGTCGGGCTTCCGCGTCGCGCTCAGGCCCGCACCGGGCACGGCCGCCGATCTCTTCGCTGCCGTGTGCCTGAAGGGCGCCGACACGCTGATCAGCGATGCCACCGCGAACAACCTCCGCGCGCGCCTGCCCGCGTGGTACCGCGACACGATCGACGCGCCGGCCTTCCTGCTGCTGCCGCTGTCGGTCAAGCAGGCGCCGGTCGGGCTGATCTATGCCGACAAGGCCGAAGCCGGCGCGATCGTGCTGAGCGAGAAGGAGTTGTCGCTGCTGCGCACCTTGCGCAACCAGGCGGTGATGGCGTTTCGGCAGGCGAGCGGCGGGTAGCCGTCGCGGGAAAGGGTGACGAGCCTGATCCCGTCACTGAGAGCTAACGGTTAGGGCTGCTTCGTTCCCGACCTGACCCGGTTGGCCGCGCCCCCATGCGGGGAGGCCCGTCGCTGACGATTGTAGGTGACGGGTCCCAAGACCCTTCAGCGCCTTAACGGAGTTGCAGGTCGTCGTCCCCGAAGCGCACGGCGATCGGCTCGATCAGCAGTTGCTTCGGCCCGGACTCGACCGCGCCGGCGACCCAGGCCTCGACGCCCGCGGCCTTGGCCACCTCGATGGTGCGCGCGGCGTCCGCGGCCTTGACGAAGAGCGCGAAGCCCGCGCCCATGTTCAGCGTCGAGTAGGCCTCGCGTGCGTCGTGGCCCGCGTGCTGCGCGATGAAGCGCAGCACCGGCGGCACCGGCGGCACGGTGTGGATGCGGTAGGTGTGGGTGGCCGGATGGCGCAGCAGCTTGCGCCAGCCGTGGCCGGTGATGTTGGCGCTGTAGTGCGGCACGATACCGGCCTGCCACAGCGCCTCGGTCACCGGCGAATACAGGGTCGTCGGCGCCAGCAGGGCCTCGCCGTAGCTGAGGCCGGGCGCCACTTCGGTCAGGTAGCCCTGCGGCAGGCGCTCCACCAGCTTGCGCGCCAGGCTCAGGCCGTTGGCGTGGATGCCGCTGGAGGCCAGCAGCACGATCGCGTCGCCGGGCGCGAGCGCATCGCCGACCGAGAGGCGCGTCTTCGGATTGACGAGGCCGGTGCAGGACGCGGCGAGGTCGATGCGCCCGGCCTCGACGATGCCGGCCAGTGCCGGCGTCTCGCCGCCGCCCCAGGCCACGCCGCACACGTCGCAGGCGCGCTTCCAGCCGGCGACCAGGGCCTGGGCGCGCTGCGCGTCGCCGAACCAGTCGCTGCCGCCCGCGGCCCAGTAGGCCTGCACCACCAGCGGCGTCGCGCCGACGGTGATC
>CAZUUU010000088.1:0-12424 GCA_964622685.1 uncultured Methylibium sp. | reverse complement strand
AGCAGGGCACCGGCAAGGGCCAGCGACTTCGTTCGCATCGAATTCTCCAGGTTGCAATGAACAACAAAGCGGAAGAATTCGGCGAGGCGTCAGTCGCTAGGGGGCAACCTCAATGGATGTGACAGTCCCTCGCCGAATCAGGCGGCGAGAGACCATTTGGGCCGTTCGATTCGGCCAGGGCGACCGGAATCCGGAGGAAGAAGCGTGGGCAGCGCCAGGACGGCAGACTGAATCGCAGCAACCGAAGCGGTCTGACTGGCACAGGGTTGCACGCAACCCAGATGGCAAAACGCACAGTCCAGGTCGTCTGCAAGCACCGAGGACTTTTTGGCAGCGGAGCCTGAATCGGACTCGGCTTTCGCTTGGTGCTGATGGCTGTGGTGCCCGAAGTGCCCTGAACTTGGAGCCTTCTCGTGGCCGCAGTAGGTCGCTGCCGCACCCCAGGCAAACTGGAGCGGCAGAACGGCCAGCAGAAAGAGAAGCACAAAGCGACGCACGGGAGGAGTTTAGCGGACTCGGACGAAACGCTGCTCGCCGAGCCTCGCGGCGGACATTCCGGTGGAGGTCAAACGCCCCTTTGGCGCGACATGTTGCCGGTTTCGTTGTGACCACATCCCGTCTTCCTCGTCGGATCTTGCACAGTTGAGCGTGTCCCAGACGCTTTGAGATGTCGCGGAGGACTCGGCGCTGGTGGATGTCCCGCGGGCCACTCCGCGCGCATCCGGGCGAGTGAAGTGGGGCGCGATTGAGCCTGATGACAGTGAGCAAGCGGTCCGTGATCGGCTCGCCGGCGAAGTCGGGCAACTGGGTGCAGTTGGGCCACCGGCTCCGAGTGGTGCGTACCAACATGGGCTTGTTGCGCGGTGGGGATGGCCGGTCACCGCTGCGGTGCGCGATGATTGCGACCGCATGCTTACGAACAAGAATGAGGTGCTGGCCGCGGCGCTGGACCAGACCAATACTTGGCTTGCCCAGACTCTAGGAAGGCCGGACCTTCAACTCCAGCTGATCAGCCAGCCCATCGCTAGGGCGACTGCCATGCAGTTCGAGCGAGGAGGCGGGCTCAGGCGCAAGGTGCACTGGAACTGGGAGGAGATCTTCTTTTCCCGAGTGCGGCATCAGGACGCCTGGATGTACGCGATGGTGCGTGCAGGCCGCCCGCGCGCGATGTGCTACGGGCGCATTCAAGTAAAAGGGGCCTATGTGTCGCTTGAATACCTCGAGCGCGCGCCCTACGCTCGCGGGATCCGCGGCTTCACAGCGCCGACCGCCTTCCAGTTCGCCCGCGCCGTGGCCTTGCTGCTCGACCTCACGGAGGTGCGGCTCAACGAGCCGTTCCCGCACCTTGTGCAGTACTACGAACGGGTGCTGGAGGGAGCGATTCGACACCCTGCGGCGGGTCCGGTAAAGTACCTGTTGGTGAAGGTCTCAACATGAAGCGCGTGCGAGTTGCCCCAGGCAAGTTTGTCGTCGTCTCCCAGGGGATGGCGGAAAAGGCCGCGCGCGTGTTTGCCACGGGCGCGTTCACCCGGGATCAGGTGCGCGAGATGGCTGCGGCCGAGCCTAAGGGTGCGAGCGGAGTGTTCCTTGGCAAGGCCACTGCCAAGCGAGCGGGAGCCGTGTCGGGTAAGACTGGAACGTTCGTGCGCCAGACCACGGGCCATGTTGTGGTGGCTGGCGTCGACCGCGCACCGACCAAGCGCAAGGCTGCTTAGGTCCGCAACCCAGCCGGCTGGCGGTTCTCCGGGTGGCAAAGCCCGCTACGAGTTGACATAAACATTAAAGTCGCTCATTCGGCCTGTTGGCCTGCTTGCGACTACTTGGGCAGCAACTGGGCGCCACTGACCTTGGCGGCGCCCTTGTCGAAGGTCCACAGCGGCTGCTCACCGGCCTGCGTGGCCAAAGCGACGTGCAGGCAGTCCGCGAAGTCGGCCGAGCCCTTGCGGAACAACTGCAGCGCAACCTCCAATGCGCGCTCGGACTCGAAAGTCAGCTCGGCGGCCGAGAAGAGGCTGGACAGTGTCATCAGCACTTCGTCCTTACCGAACTCGAAGCTGGACCGCAGCACCCACTCGAGCTCCAGCACAACGGTCACGGGCACGAACAGCGTCGCGCCTTCAGCGACGCAGCGGCTGATGAGGCGCTTGGCCGCAGCCAGCTGCGCCGCGTCGTCCTGGACGATGTAGCGCACCAGGACGTTGGTGTCGAGCGCAGGCATGCCGTTGCCGAAATCAGCGCCAGGGGTTCATGTCGTCGATGCCGACGTGCTTGCCCTTGGGGGCCTTGAGCATGCCGGCCATGTCGAGGATGGACTTGGTCTTGGCCCGGACGATGATGGTGCCGTCGGGCATGGCCGACCAGACCAGGCGCGTGCCCGGCTTGGCGTCCACGAGCGCCCGGATGTCGGCGGGCACGGTGGTCTGGCCCTTCGCGGTGATGGTTGACTCAGCCATGGCGCTTTCCTTACGTTGCGCACTATTGTAATGCGTCGTGCCGCGCTTGGTTGATGCCTCAACCGGCTGCGTGCGGTTGCACCTGCCGGGGCAATTGCGCATGATGCTTCCGCCGTCGAGTTCGACGGAACCGCTACACAGACTTGACTGCAACCTGAAGTACATGAGGAACAGCCACGTTAGCCAGGTCGAACCCTTGGGAATCGACCATCGGACAGCGGCACACCTGCGATGGATTGCCGCCGAGATTCAGGATGCGCTGGATGATCCGCGTCCAAGCCTCCCGCACGACGAGGTCATGGCGACCATGGACGCCGTGATCGACGCGGTCGAGTGCGAGGCCGTTGCTGCCTATCAACAGAGCAGCGCATGAGGACGGCGCCAAGACAATCTGATCCGGTGGCCGAGAGCAGCAAGACGCCATCGTTGGCGCGAGGCGGCTTGGCCGCTGCTGAGGTCCGCGGCGCGACAGCGCGTGCCCGATGGATCGAGGAAGGACTCGTGGTGCCCGGTTCGCAACTGGCACAGGCGTGGGGGATCCCCCAGGAGACCCTGGCGACCGCCACCGAAAGTGGCGAGGCGGTCAGCATCGCCATCGACGGCAGCGAGTACGTCCCCAAGGCGTTGCTGAGTCTGGATCGTTTGACCGCGGGCCAGATCTGCCGTGCGCTGCGGCAACTCCAAGACGCCGAGAAGCTGATGTTCTGGTTGCGCGACCACGGAGCCCTTTGTGGCAGAAGCGTCGCTGCGGCATTGGAGGCCGGAACGCCGACCGCCAGGGTGACCGCGCTGGCGGAGGCCTGGGCGCGCGAGCGCACAGACGCTGGGGTCCAGAACGGTGACGTGGTCGGGTGTCCTGATCGCCGCTCGTGACCGGGACGGGGGGCCCATTTCGGAGCCCAATGGTCGCTTGAGGTAGACCGGCGGACCACTTCGTCGAACGGCGCGAGTGCTGTCGCGTCGCGTGTCCTGCGGCCAGCTGCGGGCTCCATCGGGCCTGCGAGGGGTCAAGAAAAGCTGAAGACCGACAAGGGGTTACGTCGGGCCTGGCCCCGCATGACGCCGAATGCGGACGTCCAATGTCGAACGCCAACATCCAGCCGTGGCAGTCTCATAACCATCTTGCCCCCGCAACCAAGAATTCTCGAACAATAAGAACAACTTACGGATAGTTCAGCGCCGCCCCTCAGGGCGGCGTTTTGCTTTGTGGCCCGCCCATGGCCCATCTGTGGCCCAAGCGTGGCCCACGCTTACGCAAGCAACGTCCACTTTGACCCTTGGGCGTGTGGCCCAGGTTGTCCGACGGTGCCCAGCGGTGACCATTGGGATCAATCGGCACCAGACGCCGCGGTGGCCTCACCCAGGTCGCCCGCGATCAGGCGGAACTGCTCCAGCGCCGCCTCCAGGTCGTCCACGATCTCCTGCGCGATCAGATCCGGCGGCGGCAGGTTGTCGCTGTCGGCCAGGGATTCATCGCGCAGCCAGAAGATGTCCAGGCTTGCCTTGTCGCGCGCCAGCAGTTCGGCCTGATCGTAGGCGCGCCAGCGGCCTTCGGGTTGCTCCGCGCTCCAGGTGGGCGCGCGGTCGTGCCGGTTGGCCGGGTTGTACAGGCGCACGAACTCGTCCAGGTCCGCGCGCTTCAAGGGGTTGGTCTTCAGCGTGAAGTGCTTGTTGGTGCGCAAGTCGTAGATCCACAGCTTCTCGGTCCACGGTGTCTGGCTCGCCGGCTTCTTGTCGAAGAACAGCACATTGGCCTTCACGCCCTGGGCATAGAACAGGCCGGTGGGCAGGCGCAGCAGGGTGTGCAGGTCGCATTCGTGCAGCAGTTTGCGGCGGATGGTTTCGCCCGCGCCACCCTCGAACAGCACGTTGTCCGGCAGCACCACGGCCGCGCGGCCGTTCACCTTCAGCAGTGTCTTGATGTGCTGCACGAAGTTCAGCTGTTTGTTGCTGGTGGTGGCCCAGAAGTCGTCGCGCTCGACGATGTCCTTCTCGCTCGTTGCCCGACCGTCTTCACCCACGAACACCGTGCTGCTCTTCTTGCCGAAGGGCGGGTTGGCCAGCACCACGTCGTAGCGCTCGCCGGGGTCGGCGGCCAGCGCGTCCATCACCTTCACCGGCACGCTCTTCTCGCTGCCAATGCCGTGCAGCAGCAGGTTCATGGCGCACACGCGCGCGGTGGCCTGCACCAGTTCCATGCCGGTGAAGGCTTCTTCTTTCAGGAAGCGCTTCTGGTCGCGCGTGAGGTTGGGGTGCGCGGCCACGATGTGGTTGAAGGCGATGAACAGGAAGCCGCCGGTGCCACAGGCCGGGTCGCAGATGCGTTCACGCGGCTTGGGCCCGATGCAGTCCACCATGGCCTCGATCAGCGCGCGTGGGGTGAAGTACTGGCCGGCGCCGCTCTTGGTGTCCTGCGCGTTCTTCTCCAGCAGGCCTTCGTAGGCGTCGCCCTTCACGTCCACGCCCAGGGCCGTCCAGTTCTCGGCGTCGATCAGGTCCACCACCAGCCGGCGCAACTTGGCCGGGTCCTGGAACTTGTTCTGCGCCTTGCCGAAGATCAGGCCCAGCGTGCCCTTGTGCTGGCCCATGGCCTCCAGGCAATGGCGATAGTGGTCGAACAGTTCATCGCCGTCCTTGGCCAGTAGCGACGGCCATGAGTACGCGCCCGGCACGATGCTGGCCTGGTTGTAGGGCGGCTGCGCGCGCTCATCGGCCATCTTCAGGAACAGCAGGTAGGTCAGCTGCTCGACATAGTCGCCGTAGCTCATGCCGTCGTCGCGCAGCACGTTGCAGTAGTTCCAGAGCTTCTGGACCAGGGTGGAGGCGTTCATCGCGTGGTTGTTGTTCTTCTGGCCTGTCAGGCCGTCACGCCCAATAGGGCAGGTACTCGGCGAACTTGTTGCCGCTGCCGGCATCCTTGCGCTTGATGCGGCCGGCCTCGACCGCATCGCCGATCAGGTTGGTGATCTGGTTGCGGTGCTTTTCGTGCAGCTTGAAGCGCTGGCGCAGCGTGGTGTTGGTGAGGGTCTGGCTGGACACGTACTGCAGCACCGCATGCTGGTAGCAGGCCTCGATGCGCTCGGCGCCCGACATGTCGGTGAACTTGCGCGGCGCCCCCAGCGTCACCTTGAAGGCATTCTCCTGGGGCGCCAGGATCAGCGGCGGCAGGCCGAACAGCTCGATGGCCTGCACCACTTTCTGGAAGCCGGTGCCGCGCTCCTCGCAGATGCGAAAGCGTCGGAACGACGACGCCAGCTTCTCGTTGCGGGACTCAGGCGTGGTGCCAATCAGGCGGTCCGGCTTCTTGCCCGGCAGCAGCGAGCCGGGGTTGGTGAATTCGATGCGGTCGTCGTAGATCTCCACCATCGGCCCGGCGCCGGTGACGCCGAAGTCCTGGTGGATCAGCGCGTTGGCGATCAGCTCGCGCAGGGCAATCTCGGGGTACACCGACACCTCCACCCGCAGCGACTGCTGGATCACCTCGGAATGCGGCAGCACACGCTTCAGGTAGCCGATCAGCCCTTCGAATCCCACCGCGTAGCCGCGCTGGCCGGGCAGTTCGTCGATGGTTTCCACCTTGTTGGTGCCGCGGTAGCGGATCACGCGGATGCGTTTGCGCGCCAGCGTCGGGAAGTCGTCCAGCTTGCGCGCGCCGGCGATAGCGCCGAAGTGGGTGATGTACCAGCCCCGACCGTCAGGGATGGTGATGCCCTCGTCGCGCAGCCAGGCGGCCAGGCCGTCGGGGTCTTCGGGCAGGGGCCGCTGCAGCAAGGCGGCCAGGGCCTCCAGGTCCAGCAGGCGGCGCACATCGTCCAGCACCAGCAGCGGTGATGCGCGCAGTTCTTCCCAGCGCGGCGTGGCGCTGTTGAGCATCAGGCCGCCCACCTCCTGGCGCGAGGCCTTGCGCGTGGTGCCGCCGGAGCGCACCCAGGTCTCTTCGATCGACTTGCCGCGCCGGTGCACCGGCTTCACCGGCTGTTCGGGCACATGCACCAGCAAGATGGTGGCGCCCTCGTAGTCCACCGCGGCGTGGTCGATGGCGAGCGGCGGCTCCACCGCGTCGCGGCCCAGGTTGGCCAGGGTGTTGGTGATCTGCGCGATGTCGTCCTGCGTCAGGCCGCTGGTGGCCTGGCCGTTGTTGTCCACGCCAAAGGCCAGGGTGCCGCCGTTGGGGTGGTTGGCAAAGGCCATCAGGTGCTCGGCCAGCCGGTCGCGGTGGTCCGACAGCCGGGCCTTCCAGTCCAGCTCATTCGCCTCGTGCGGCACCGGGTGCAGGCTTTCAGCCAGGCTCTGCAGCGCCGCGGCAACCCAATGCTTGGTACTCATGTGATAGCAAGTGTTTGATTTTGTTGGAGTTTTCGACGGCTTCCGGTTTCGCGTGTGATAGCGCCCGGGCGCCCTGCCGTGCCTCCGCCCTGGCACCACGGCCGGCAGCCGGTGTGATGCCAAGTGCTTGATTTAATGGGCTTAATGCCGGCCTTCCGGATTGCGGTGTGATGGCCGGCAGCACCCATGATCGCCGAAGGGCAACGCGCCTTCATGCCGCCGCCCAGCCCACATCCCGCAGCAGAAACCCCAGGCCGTGCAGGCTGAGTTCAGCATCTTCCTCGGTGGGCAGGCGCAAGGCCTTGGCCTGCTGCTCGTTGGACTTGCCGCGCACATGCAGGCGGGCGATGGTCTGCCCGAGCCAAGCCGCGCAGTGCATGGGCTTGGCGTGCTGCTCCATGGCCTTGGCCAGCACGGCCAAGTCCTTGCCGGCCATGTCGGCGCGCCCTTGCGCCACCAGCCAGCCTGACAGCACCACGGTGGCCGCGTTGCGGCACTGGTCGATCACCGACACCGGCGTCTCCCGGAAAGCGGAATCCAGCACCCGTTCCAGCGCGGCCCGCACTTGGGGCCGGTGAGGTTCGGGCACCGCATCCCAGGCCACATCGGGCAGCACGCCGAACGCGCTCTTGGCCTTCAACATGACCACCACGTCGTCGTCCAAAGCAACCTCGGCCTGGATCACCCGCCACAACGTGGCGCCGCGCTCCTGGCCGATCAACAGAGACGCGCCCAGGGCGCCGCCGGGGCGGCTCAGCAAGGCCTGGCAGGGCATGTAGGTGAAGAGGTCTCGGGTGCGACCGCTGCCGGCCACCGACGTCACCGCGTTCTCGGTCAACGGGTGGCCCGCCGTGAGCACGCGGTTGGGTTGCGATGAACCATCGGGCTGGAACAGGCGCCCGCGCCTCACGCGCGACACCGGGTCGAAGCGCTCCTCGCGGAACACCCAGGCAAACGGGTCCGCGTTCAGCCCGCGTGCGGGTGCCCGGCTGTCGTCGGGGGCCTCGACCAGCTTGGCCTGGCTCAGCAACGGCGGCGGCCAGACGGCGAACTGCGGCGCGCTGGTGCCCTCATACACATGCCCGGTGTCGCGCTCGAAGCCGATGCGCATGCTCAGGCCTCCACGGCGAAGGCCTTGTCGAGCACGGCCTGGCGCAGCGACTGCGCGCGCTTCAGGTTGGCTTCGACCTGGGCTTCGACGCCGCGGGCGATGGACAGGCGGCGTTCGACCTCGGCGACGACGCGCTGCTGATCGGCCAGCGGCGGAACCACGGTGGGCCAGGACAGCATCCGCTCGGCGGTGAGATGGAGGATACCGACGCCCGGAGCAAGTCGCGCAAACTGACCCGACAGGCAGGTGTGCAGGAAGAAGTAGTAGGCAAACTCAGGCAGCAGACGTGACCTGTCCGCGCGAACGCGGATCAGCGTCTTCTGATAACACGCGCCAGGAATCTCATTGCGCCACAGTGCGGGCTTGCCGACCTCCTTGGCGCTGCCCGAAGCCTCCGACAACAGGATATCGCCATCCGCCAGCTGATAGCGCGCCGGATTGGGGAAGCCCATGGTCTTGATGTCTGTGATGTCGAGCCCAGACCAGGTGATGTTGGCCGCGCGGACGTAAGGCAGCTGCACGGCTGCTTCGGCATGAACCGGCGCCCGCTGCTGCCCCAGCTGGACCTCTGCCACATCCGAGAGTGGCACGGTCGTCCAAGGGGCACTGGGTTCGACCAGCCGGCCCTCGATTGCATCGCGAAGCATCGAAGCGCGATGTCTTGCGAGATTCGCTCTGGCTCGCTGGAGGTTGTTGACTGCTTTGTCGAGGCGCGAAAACTGAGTTTCGATCTCAGCAACGACACGATGTTGCTCGTCCTCTGGAACCAATGGGATCGGCAACTTCTTGGCGTTCGCGCCAGAGAGTTCTAGAAAGGTTGTACCGCTGGCAAGTTTTTCCGCAGTGCGCTTCGAACCCGTCAACCACCAGTAGACGTAGTCTGGGAGAACCTTGGGCGAGAGAACAAAGCTCTTGAAGCCCTGGTTCGTAGCCACGGGATTCGCAGCTATCGCCACGTATCCGATGGGCGCGCGCGACGTGAAGAGCACTGAACCCGCAGGTAACAAGCGAGCACTCGAAGTTTGAAGTCCCCGCTCCGTGATAGACCGCGCGCCCCGCGAAATTTGCTTGCCGGCGTAGCCGGACAAATCGGCCGGCGTGATCCAGGGAATGTTGCCCCCCTCGAAGTTCTCCGGCTCGCTGGTACGAGGTGTTCCACCGCCGACGACTTCGGCGATCTCGCCCATGGTCGTCCAGACAACATGGCGAGTCGTGGTTGTTTCGACTGCCCCGCTCACGCCACCAACTCCCGATTCATCTCTTCAATCACTTTCGGCAACTCCGCGCCAAACAACTGGTGCACTTTGCCCAGCCCACCCTGCTGGCTGAACGGCGCAAAGTCGAAGTCCTCCACCGTCACGCCCAAGTTGGCCGCCACATGGTCGCGGATCATCTCCAGCCAGCGCAGTTGCTCCGGCGTGAAGGCCTTGCCCGCTGACGCCTGCTGCGCCAGCCAGGCCTTGTAGTTGGCGGCCACGCGCTCGGGGTACGGCACCAGCTCGTTGTCCTGCTGCATCGCAAAGCGCACCAGACTCACCAGGTCGGTCAGGATGCGCTGGCGGCCGGCGCCTTTCACCTTGTTCTTGTCCAGCGCCGCATAGGCCTGCCACAGCGCGCCTTCGTCCAGCAGGTGCGGCGGCGCGTGCAGCGCGTCGGCCAGGGCCTTGATGTCCTCGAAGCTCAGCGGCGCGCGCACCGGCCGGCTGTACAAAATCTGCAGCGCGGTGATCTCGTCCTTGTGCTGGGCGATGAAGGCCTCGAAGCTCTGCACCAGACCTTGCGCGCGTTCACGCGCGGCTTCGTTGAAGCCGGCCTCGATCACGCGGTCCTGCGTCACGGTGTCGATCACCAGGTCCTTGTTGGCCTTCAGGCCCAGGATCAGCTGGCGCAGCGCCGGGTTGGCCAGTGGCATCACGGCCTGGCGCAGCGCGGCTTCCTGCTGTTGCGGGCTGGCGTCGTCATCGGGCCGCAGGGCCTGCACGATGCCGCCGGCCAGGGCTCGAAGGTCCAGCCCGCCGCTGGCCTGGCGCACCTGGTCGCGCTCGGCGTCGTCCAGTTGCGTGTCCAGCCGGGCCAGGCGGGCGGCTACGCTGCTGAGCACCTCGTCCTGCACATTGCCCAGGCTCACGGCCTGAAGCAGCGCATCCAGCGGCACGGTCTTGCGGCGGTCCATCGGGCGGCTGTCGGTCATGTCGTGCTCGCACACGCCCACGCAGTCGACGATGACGAAGTGGTCCTTGTGCACATGCTCGCCCGGGTTCACCAGGCGCAGGTCGTCGGTGGCGATGACGCGTACGCCGCGGCCCTTCATCTGCTCGAAGAAGCTGCGGCTCTTCACGCCGCGCATGAACACCACCACCTCCACCGGCTTGATGTCGGTGCCGGTGGCGATCATGTCCACCGTCACGGCCACGCGCGGGTAGTAGCTGGTGCGGAAGGCCTTGATCAGGTCTTCGGGCTTGGCGCCGGTGGTCTTGTAGGTGATCTTCTGGGCGAACTCGTTGCCGCGCCCGAACTCCTCGCGTAGGATCTCGACGATCTTCTCGGCGTGGTTGTCGTCCTTGGCGAACACCAGGGTCTTGGGCAACTCCTCGCGCTGCGGGAAGAGGTCGGTGCGCCAGCGGTCGCGCAGGGTCTGCACGATCTTGCGGATCTGGTCGGGCGTCTGCACCTTGCGGTCCAGTTCCTCGGCGGCGTAGTCGAAGTCGTCGTCAAGCTGCCAGGCGGCCTTTCGCCGGGTGGCGCGGTCCATCGTTTCCAGCCAGTAGCCGGCTTCCACCTGCGCGCCCTGCTCGCTCACCTCGGTGCGGATGCGGTAGATGTCGTAGTTGACGTTCACGCCGTCGGCCACCGCCTGCTCGTGGCCGTACTCCATCACCAGGTTCTGGTTGAAGAAGCCGAAGGTCTGGCGATTGGGCGTAGCGGTCAGGCCCACGAGGTGTGCGTCGAAGTACTCCAGCACCTGGCGCCACAGGTTGTAGATACTGCGGTGCGCTTCGTCGGTGACGATGAGGTCGAAGGTTTCGATCGGAAAGCGCGGGTTGTAGGCAATGGGCTCGGGGTCGCGGAACAGGCCCTCGACTTGCGCCATGCCGCGTTCGTCATCTTCTTCCGCCAGCTCACGCCCCTTGAGCATGCTGAACACGCGCTGGATGGTGCTGATGCACACCCGGGCCGTGGTGTCCAACTGGTTGCTGCTGAGGTGCTGGACGATGTATTCCTCGCCGAACTTGAAGTTGTTGTAGGGCGAGACGTAGGCGTCGAACTCCTTCTTGGTCTGGCGGCCCAGGTTGCCGCGGTCCACCAGGAACAGCACGCGCCGCACGCCGGCAAAGCGGATCAGACGGTAGATGAAGCTGATGGCGGTGAAGGTCTTGCCGCTGCCGGTGGCCATCTGGATCAGCGCACGGGGCTTGTTCAGCGCCAGGCTGGCTTCCAGGTTGCGGATCGCGGTGATCTGCGCGGGCCAGAGCTTGAAGTCGCCCCACTCGGTGACGAGTTCGGGCATGTGCTGCAGGCGCGCCAGCACGGTGGCGGGGCTGGCCTGGGCCGTATGGGCAGTAAGGGTCGCTGGTTCGCCCGTGAATGCTGCGGTGGCCAGGGGCAGCAGCTTCAGCCACTGCGCCAGCATCTCGGGCCGGTGGAACGCGAAGACGGATCGCGACCGGGGCGCTGGGTCCAGGCCGTTGGTGAAGTGGGTTTCCACGCCGGTGGATTCATACAGGAACGGCAGCGGCCGGGCCCAGGCCGGCAGCATGGCCGGCAGGCCCTGCGCATAGCGTTCGCTCTGTGGCTCCACGCCGCGCAGCGGGGTGCCTTCGCGTTTGGCCTCGATCACGCCGCAGGCCTTGCCATCCACGTACAGCAGGTAGTCGGCGAAGCCGTGGCCGGGGTTCAGCGGGAACTCGCGGATCGCCACGCCCAGGGCTGCATGCAGGTTGGCCTGCGCCATGCTCTGCACCGCCCAGCCGGCCTGGGTGAGCAGCAGGTCGATCTCCTGGCGGGCCGCGGCTTCCGGTTGGGGTGCCATGGGTGGGCGGGGCGGGGTCAGCGGCGACGTGCCTTGGCCGGTGCCGTGCGCCGCCCATCCACTTCGGTTTCCGACAGGTCCACGCCCAGGTAGTTCTCGAGCGCGAAGCGGACCACATCGGAGCGCGAGGGAATCGTGCCCAGCTTGGCGCTGAGCTCGATGCGCTTCTTGTCGATGGCCTGCTCCAGCGTGTCGCTGACGCGGACGTTGAGTTGTGCGCGGGTCATGGTGGGGTGTGCGGTGGCCTGCGCGGATTCTAGGCATTCCTTCCCGCATTGCTAGACAGCTTGACCGCTAGATTGAGCGACATACAATGAACACGTCTAGCAATATAGCGGACAGACAAGGAGTGACATGCCATCCGAACTGTTGACCACCGACGAGCTGTCGGCACGCATCAAGTACGACGTGCGCACTATCCGCGAGCGGCTGAAGGACAGCGTGCTGCTCGAAGGGGTGCACTACATCCGGCCTTTCGGCGGCCGAAAGATCCTGTTCATCTGG
>CAZUUU010000087.1:0-12504 GCA_964622685.1 uncultured Methylibium sp. | reverse complement strand
GCGACCGGCTGGTGGCTGGTCAGCACGACGACACCGCCGCGCGCGAGTTGCGCATACAGCAGGCCGAGCAGCCAGCTCGTCGCGTGCGCGTCGAGCGCGTTGAAGGGCTCGTCCAGCACCCACAGCGCGGTCACTGCCGGCAGCGCCAGGCGGGCCAGGCCGGCGCGGCGCCGCTGGCCTTGCGAGAGCACGCGCGCCGGCAGGTGCTCGCGGCCGGCCAGCCCGGCGGCGCCGAGGGCGGCCTTCGCCTCGGCGGTCGAGACTCGGCGACCACCGAGCGTGGCGGCGGTCTCGAGGTTCTCGAGGGCCGAGAGCTCGTCCTTGAGTGCCGGCGCGTGGCCGAGGTAGGCGAGCTCGTGGCCGTACTCCTCGCGCAGCCCGGCCACCGGGCGGCCGTGCCACAGCACCTGCCCCGCGGCCGGCGAGGCCAGGCCGCAGATCATCCGCAACAGGCTGGTCTTGCCGGCGCCGTTGGCCCCCTGCACGCGCAGCAACTCGCCGGCGCGCACGGTGGACGACACCTGCCTGAAAAGCAGTCGGTTCCCGCGGCGGCAGGCCAGGTCGCGCAGTTCGAGTCCGGCGGTCATGGCGGCATCGGTGGGACGGGAGGCTGGCAAGACAAAGGGGCCACGCCTTGCGACGCAGCCCCTTGTTGTTGTTTGGCTCCCCGACCTGGGCTCGAACCAGGGACCTACGGATTAACAGACCAGTGGGGGGCACCCATTGCCTCAACTTTACACCAAGCGACACAGGGCGCTGACTGGCGTCGAGCGCCGGTCAATGGTTCCTGTGAGGTGGTCCGTTGAGGGGCGAGGGCGCCGGTAGATCGATGCCCAACCGCGATCGGAGCATCACCAGGCGCGTCACGTAGTGCCGCCACGTCTGTCGGATACCGCCCTGCATGTGGCCACCGTTGAACTGCGAGCGGGCATCACTAAGCAGTCGGACTCGCAGCTCCGCAAGGACACCATCGACCTCAGCAGCGAGCTGCTGGTGCTGGTCAGAAGTCGTCATCGTCGTTGGCAGCGATCCACTCTTCGCAGAAGGCTGCAACCATGGCGGAAACGTCTTGATCGAGGCCCGGCCTGAACGCGTGCAGCCCTTCGCCGGCGAGCGGCTTCCTATCGGCCGCAAGGGCCTCGCGGAGGCGCTTGAGGATGTAGGCGACGCACTCGCGGGGCAGGCCTCCGCCTGTGAACACTGTTCTGGCCAGATCGACGATCGATTCGACGCAAGCCGCCTGCTCGACCAGGTCGGCCGAGCGAGCCAGGTCGGGGGGCGAAGCGCCTGTCACGAGAAGTCCCCATCGCGCCGCCGCGAGCGCATCAGGTCTTCACGGAGCTTTGCATTGGCAATGCCCACGATCCGAAAGACCTCGCCGGGACTGACACCAGCGCCGACAGTGATGGTCTGGTTCATGGTGATCGGCTGCGCGGCCTGGCCGCCGCCGGCCGCGGGGTTGTACTTCTCGGGCACGACGGCTTCGCCCTTGTGCAGCCTGGCCAGGAAGCCGTCGTAGGGGATGTAGTTCGTCCCCGTTGCCATCGGCGGCGCGACGTAGGCGGACGGGTTGTTGACGACCTGCCCGCTGTAGTTCTGGCCGGCATTGCCGTTGGTGGCGCCTGCCGCACCACCCAGAAAGCCCGCCAGCGCACCGAAGATCGACTCGCCCAGGCTGGCCACGCTTTGCGCCAGGTAGCGCTTGTAGGCCAGGCGCGCGAACTCGCTGACGATGAAGTCGGTGAGGCTGCGCGTGTTGAGCTTGCCGTTGCGCACCCAGTCGGCGAAGGCGTCCTCGCCCTGCGCGATGAAGCCGGTGTTGAAGCGGTCAGCCGCGTCCGACATCAGCTGCATCGTGTCGCGCCACCCATCCAGCATGCGCTGCCACTCGGGCTTGAGCTGTTCAGTCAGCAGCGCCTGGCGCGCGACGATGTTGGCGTTGAGCTGCTCGTAGAGCCGGTCCGTCTGTTCGGCGTTGAGGCCCATCGCGTCGATCTGGTCGGCCATGCGCTGGCGGTCCAGCTCGAGCAGCGCCTGGGCGCGGTCGCGCTCGTCGGTGATGAGGCTGGCCGTCAGCTCGGCAGTCTGGTCCTGGAGCTGCAGCGCAAAGTCGCCGGCGGCGAGCAGGCGCTGGTTCAGCTGCTGCTGCTGCTCTTGCGTGCGGCGTTCCTCGAGCTCGATGTCGCGCTCGATGTACTTCTCGAGCGCGTCTTGCATCCGCTTGTCGGCCTCGGCCAGCGGATCCGCAGCGGACTGGGGCTTGATGCGGCCAGGGTCGCGTGCGATCTTGGGCCCTCGCCCGCGGCGCGCTAGCTCCGCTGCCCCGCCGCGGGGGTCGGCAGAGTTGTCGAGGATGTAGGCTCTGCGCGCCTTCAGGGTCTCGACTTGCTTCTCGAGTTCTTCGCGCTCGGTCTTGTAGCGCTGCTTGACGGGGTCGGACAGTCCTGCTCTGGACTCGAACGCGGCGATTCTTTCAAGACGCTTGTCAATGCCGACGAGCTCGGCATTCGTCTTGGCAAGGTTGGCTGCCCCGTCCGCAGCCTGATCGAATCGAAAGTTGTCACCCAGGTAGGCGGTGAGGCTGCCATAGCGCTCGATGGCCTTGCCGAACTTGTTGATCGACGCAACCAGAGGGCCCGCGAACTCTCGCGCGAGGTCGACGGCTGTCTTGTTCAGACTGGCCAGCTGCTGGTTGAACTTCTCCGCTTCCTTGGCCTGCTTCTCGGTGACCGAGGCAACGCCCAGCCCCTTCTCGGCCAGGTCCTTCAGCAGCGGCGCGACCTCGGTGATGCTCTTGCCGAACAGATCCTGCGCCAGGCGGGCCTTCGTCGGCCCGTCCGCGTACCGGCCGAAGGCTTGGGCAATCTGCTCGAACGCATCAACCGCGTCCAGCCGCTTCAGCTCTTCGACGCTGAGCCCGATCGCGCGCAGACCCGCCGCGGTCTGGTCACGACCATCCGAGTCCTTGAGCACCTTGTTCAGGCGCACCAGGCTCCCTTCCATGCTCTCGAAGCTGTTGCCGGTGCGCAGCGCCGTGTCCTCGAGCTGCGACAGCTTGCCGATCGACGAGCCGGTCACGTCGGCCAGGTCGTTGAGGCGGTCGATGCCGTCGACCGTGCGGCCGACGAATGCTGCGATGCCGGCGACGCTGATGCCCGCGACCGCGCCGGACATGATCTTGCTGACGAGCGTGCTGGTGCGCTTGGCGTCGTCCGTGACCTTGCCCAGCGCCTTGTTCCAGTCGGCAGGATCGCCGCCGATGCGGATCAGAAACTTGGGGACCATGAGCAGTCAGCCTCGCATGGGTTCGTTCATCGGCTTTGTGCAGGCGCCTGCACGACTCGAAAGCTCGTGCTTCCGTCGGTCAGCTCAGCAGGTCGCGCGGTTGCCCGATCGCGTGGGACCCCTTGAACGTCTGAAGGAACGCTGACAGCAGTCGACTCGCCTCCGCGCTCACCTCGCCGTCCGTGGCCCGGGCCTTCTCTCGGTCGGCCAGCAGCTTCTTGCGCAGCTCGATCGTCTGCCGGTGATGCTCGGTGAAGGTCAGGCGGCCGCCGGTGGGATCGTCGGACGCCTTGAGGTAGTAAGCCCGCCCGGAGCCCACGATCTGTGCGCCGTCTTCGTAGGAGACCAGCAACTCCTCGCCCATCTCGCAATGACGGATCGCTTCCTCACCGATTGCCTTGCCCAGGCAGGGGTCGGCGATGATGATCCGCACGGGCTCGCGCTTCGCGTTCTTGGTTCCACTCGTCGTCATGACCATGACTCGTTCTCCGTCGTGTGTTGAAGGTAGTGGTGCGACGTGTCGGGCGAAGGAGCGCGACCGTCCGGTGCCGCACCGAGTCAGCCTGGCAAAGCTGACCAACCGGTACGCGCGCATAGGGGCTTGACGACGGCAAGACAGCCGCGCGGGGAGCTATGCGCACGCTCACTCGCTCCCCGCAGCCCCGGACAATCAGGTGGTCAGCGCGTCGAGCATGGCGGCGAAGCTGGTCGGATACCGCAAAACGATGTCGCAATCGAGCATCACGATCAGCCGCACCCCGCCCGTCGTGCTGTTCGTGTACGGGTCCACCATGAGCGTGACACCGCGGCCCCAGATGCCGATGATCAGGTCTGCCCAGGCGCCGTACAGGATGGCCGAGCACACGCCCGTCGAGGTCCCCTTGGTCAGCGTCGACGGCACGTTGTTGCTCACGGCAGCAGGGCGCCCGTTGATGCGGTCTGCACCGTCCTCGCGGGCCCACACCGGGTCTCCGTTGGTGCCAGTGAAGCGCTGCGTGCGTTGAAGACGTCCGCGAACCTTGGTGTTCGTCACGTAGCCGAGGTTGCGAGTCGGAGTGTTCGCATTCGCGACCTGCGTCTCGAGCTCGACCATGTTGTCGTAGGTCGGCGCGGCGCCGTTGGTGCCGCCGGCGACGGAGCCGATGCCCGCCGTCTGCAGGACGCCGCGCGGCTGATTGCTTGCGCCGGATCCGTTGATCGCGGCCACGTCGAGGGCCGTGCCGACGGCGTCCATCAAGTCGCGCTGCACGAGCTTGATCGCGTCGGTACTGGCCTGCAGCACGAGGCGCCGGCTCAGATCCACGAAGCCGGTCACCGTCTTCGGCGTCAGCGGCACTTGATCGAACGCGGGATTCGACTCCGCTCCGGCGCTGTTCTCTGCGACCCACTGCATCGTCGACCCACCGGTCATGCGCGGCACAGCGACGTTTCCGACCAGGTCCTCCATCACGGTCGCGCCTGCGGCCACCACGGCGGACGATGGCCGCAGCAGATCGATCATCCCCTGCAGCTTCGTCTCCACCAGGTTGCCGCCCGCGGTGGGCGTGCCGACGACCAGGTCACGCGCGAACACGGCGGCGGGGATGAAGATGCCCGATCCATGCTCCGGTGCGCCGGCCTTGATCGCGCGACCTGAGATCTCTTGCTCGAGGCCGGTCGACTTGCCGAAGGTCTGAGGGCTGACCAGGTACTGCAGCGCGTTCCGAACGTCGTACTGCTGCAGCTCTTCTTGCGACAGGATGTTCTCGGGTTTCATCGTCGTTGACTTTCGCGGTTGTTGGGACGCCACGAGCATCGGCCGCCATCGATTCGGCGAAAAGCATCTAGTCGCGAGCGCATGTGCATGTCATCGCGATTTAGGGCGGAGGGCGTAGTACGCGTTCGAGATCGTGCGCACGTCGACGCAGGCCCGTTCGGCGAGCCGTTCGAACGCCTGCTTCTTCGTCTTGACCTGGCCGCCGGCCACCAGCTCATCGACCAGGCCAGGGATATCGGCGCGCTTGCGCTTCGATGCCTTGCGAGCGGCAGCCGCGGGCAGCACGCAGGACTTTCTGAAGCACTCAAGTCGCTGCGCAGCTGCAGCGGGATCGCCGGGTCCCCACTGACCGTCCAGGAACTGGCGAAGCGCCGCCACCCCGACGCCCTGCAGCGCAGCGAATGTCTCGACGGGATCGGCAGCGGCATCGGTCACGGCGTGAGCGGGCCGCTAGCCAGCCAAGGGCGTCCCCTGAGCGCTGTCCGGTGTCCCGTGTCCGGTGTCCCCTGTCCACCAAGTTTTCCGACTTGGGGACACGTGTTTGTCGAGGCGCGAATGACCCGCGTTCTTCGGAGGTCCCGGAAGGACCCGTTGATCCGGGCGGCGGCCGAGCGGCGCACCTTATGCACCCTTTCGCGGGTTTGCTCCGAAGCCCCCCAATGAATATCAACCCCTCTCATATCCTCGTGCGGGCTTAGGACGAAAGGTGCAAAAGGGTGCATAAGGTGCATCACCCCATCACCTCGACTCGCCACATCGCCCCGCCTCTGGCTTCGCGGGACCGAACGAATCGCATTCCGCCTTCAATGCGCCCATGCATGCGGAGCAGCCAACGCCCCAGCGCCTTGATGTTGAGTTCGCCGTTGCGCTCGCAGACTGCTTGCAGGGCCTCAGCCAGCCCTTCCCGCTGCTCTTCAGTCGGTGTCGGCCCATTCCCCAGCTCAGCCTGCCGGCGCGCCTGGCTGGCGTGGATTGCCTCGACGGCCTTGAACTCGCGAGACCCGAACGCTGCCTGCAGCGCCGCGAGCATGGCGCGCAACTGCTCCCGCTCCGGGTCAGCAGCTTCCAGCACGCGGATCGACTCGACGGGATCGGGCAACCCTAGCCAGACCAACGACTCCCGAACCAAGCGCGACCAGACTTCAAAGCTGCCGAACGGCCTGACTTCGACACGCTCGCCGCTGGAGAGATAGCCCTGCATGATCGACAGGGCATCCAGAACGTAGCCGCTCCGAAGCTGACGAACCTCGTCGATCGGATCGAAGTCGAACACCCGCTCGGCGGGCCGCTCGCACTCTGGATCGATTCGGCAGACCAGGACGCGGCGCGTGAGATCGCCGACGATCTGCAGGTTGTTCCCGTTCATTGAAAGCACCGCCTTGGTCGGCACTGATGCGTTGACCGACTGGCCAAGCACCCGACCGCGGTACGCGGAGGAAGTCAGGATCACGGCCAGCTCGGCGCCCTTGACGGGGATATCGATGTTGTCGATCGCGATCTGTTGATCGCCCTCGAGCAGCGCTGCGAACAAGACCTTACGCAGCTCGGCGGGGTCATCGGAGAAGGTCAGGAAGGCAGGTTCGCGCCCTGTCGACATGACAGACCCGGTCCGAACCAGCGTCGACTTGCCGCTGCCCGCTGCGTGCGCATCGAACGCGAAAGCCGGTGCCGTTGGCAACCAAGGGCGCACGAACGGCGTCAGCAGAAATGCGAGTGCAACGCTCAGGTCGAGTTCATCGACGAACGCGAACCCGTCCAGCAGCCCGCGAAGGCTCTCGAGATGTTGGAGCGCGTAAGCCTTGTCGACCCAGTCATAGGGCGCTTCGAACGCGAATGGCGAGATGTCCAGCAGCAGACCGGTAGGCGCGTGGTACTGACTTTCCCACAGCACGTCACCTGATTCGAGAACGACAGGGTGCTCGACGACTGCCTCGAGGTAGCGGAAAGCCCACTCCTTACGCGCCAGCAGAGTCTGCGCGACGACGCGAGGGCAGTCGACCCTGACCAGCTCTTGTGTCTTGCGGTTGCGGCGCCAGATCTGCAGATGCCTGGTCACCACGTCGCACAGCGCCAGATCGTCGAAGGGAACGATGCGCGGCGCTGAGGCGTCACGCATCAGCCCTGCCTGGTCCGACGCCTCGTGAACGATGCGGACCAGGACGCCGCCTCGCTGGTAGATCTCCGCGCCGATCTGGAGAAGTAGCCTTTCGGCCTCATCGCAGACATCGGCGAGATCCCCATCGCCTTCGATGGTCAGGGACGGTCGCTCGACAATGAGCGGGCAGGGTGCAGGCGCCTGCACAGTCGGCATGGCATCAATAACCCCTGGCACGGCGCTGCCCGATCTCGATGACGGCCTGGTCGAACTCCTGCGGACGCACCAGCCAGCGGCCGGTCGGACAGATGATCGCGCCGGCGGCGACCAGCTCGACGCGGTTCCGGCGCAGGAACCAGCGGAAGGACTGTTCGCTAGGGTAGAGCTGCGGGCGGGCAGCTCGGTAGTCCTCGGGTCGCATCAGACCCTCGACGGTTTCAGACATGAAGAAAGCTCCAGCGTTGACGGGTTGGTTCCACGCACCCGGTTGCGCGAACGGACTCGCGCTAACGCAGAAGTTTTCTCTAGCCCTCAGACCTATAGGGAGTGGCGATCTAGCGTGATCGAGCGCGAATTCCCACCCCTGCTGGCGGCAGCTGCTGAGACAGCAACCCTCGCACGAACTCGCGCGGATCGTTCTGCCATTCGAGCGCCGTCAGAAGGACCCCGAAGGCGCGAACCATCCTCGATCGCTGCGCGCTGCTGCGCTTCAAGCCCTCGGCCTCGAGCAGGAACAGGATGCTCGTCCCGAAGATCCGCATGCCGCGGTGCATCTCCCGCGTCTTGACGTTCGTTCGGTCGGCGGCGGCCCGGGCCTCCTCGCTAAGTTGCTGCAGCAGCCTCGCAAGTTCTTTCCAGTCGCGCTCTTCGCGACCCGCCTCCCACACCAGCTCATCGGGGGTGTTGATGGTCAGGTTTGCAGGGGTCCACATGGTGAAGGCCCACCGCTCGGTCAGCTCTTGCATCGTCCCGAGCAGCTCCGCGGCCTGGTTGGCCAGGCGCTTGTTCGTGTCGCGAAACTCCTTCGGCCTCATCCCGTCGATGTAGCCCGAGCCTTCGCGCGGGTCGCCCCCCGCCTTCATGTAGTTCGCGACCCAGCTTTCGAGGCGTTGCACGCCCTCCGGGCTGCCCAGCAGCACCTGCAGCTCCGCGCGTGCCTCGGCATCGAACACGTCGAGCCCTGCAGGTGCCGCTGGCTTCATCGCACGTCCCCCAGAACCCGATTCACCAGCGCGGCGCGGTGCGTCGATGCCAGGTGGCTGTATCGCTTCGTCATGCTGATCTGCCGATGCCCCAGCAGGTCGGCGATCTCGAGCAGCGTCGCCCCGTTCTGCGCCAGGAAGCTGGCGCAGGAGTGCCGCAGGTCGTGGAACCTGAACCGCTTAAGCCTGGCCAGCTTCAAGGCCTCGCCCCAGCGCTGCTCGAACGCGTAGGCCTGCTCGGGCCTGCGCGTCGACGCGAACACCAGGTCGCCGTCCGCACCGCGGAACTGCTCCAGCTGCTCGACGACGGCCGGCACCAGCGGGAGCACCTTCGGATCGCCGTTCTTCGACCGGCCGACGTGAATGACCCGCTGCGCCAGATCCACGTCGACCCATCGGAGCCCGAGCAGCTCGCCCTTGCGGCCGCCGGTGGTCAGGGCGAGCAGGACCAGCAGGTAGAGCCGCGGCCAGGGCGAGGCCTTGCAGGCCTCGAGCAGCCGCCGGCGCTCGTCGTCGGTCAGGAAGCGCGTCTGCTCGTTGTGCTCGCTCTTGCGCTCCACCGCCCGGCTCGGATGGATGAAGCCCTTGGGTGCGATGCGACGCTTGATGGCCCACGTGAATACCGCCGCGAGCGCCGTGCTGTAGCGGTTGACCGTCGCAGGCGCCATCCTGCGGGTCTTGGCCTTGTAGATCGCCTTCCCGTCGGCGTCCGTCCCGGCCCAGTGCCTAGCCGGCGAAGCGGCGAGGGCCTCGAGTGCTGCGTGCACCTGGTCGTCGCTCACCTCATCAAGCCGCAGCTGCCCGACCTGGCCGACCCACCAGGCCAGACGCTGCGGCCGGGTCGGATCGCGCCCTTCGTAGTGGCTCATGTACAGGTCGACCAGCTGCGACATCGTCAGGTGGCCAGCGCGCAGGGGCAGGGGCCCCCCGCTCATGATTGCCCCCTTGCAGGCGCCTGCACAACTGGCAAAGCGGCCGGCCCTGAGGTGAGGTCGGGTCGCCTTCTGGCTGGCCGGCCCGGCTTTCTTGGCTTCAGAACGAATCTGTCCTTGAACGCCTGGAACTGCAGGTCGTGCTTCGCCCTCAACCACCGGGAGAAGCTGCCACTCCACTCATGTTGGCCGGCTTCAGACCATCGGTGGATCTCGCCTGTCAGCTCTTTTCGCTTCAGCTCGACCCTTCGGCGTGGCCGCCACAGGGCGTCAGAAGGCTCGAACAGGAGCTGCCAGTAGTCGCCCTCAAGCCACAGCCTTCGCGGCCCTTTGAGACCGGCGGGGCGCGTGCGCGAGAGCTGAAACCGGAGGCCGCTGGCCTCCCAGCGACGCACGTCCTGGCCGTCGGGCCAATCCAAGCCAGCAGGCAGCAGACCTTCGGCCTCGAGCTGCCCACGGGTGCCCAGGTACTCGACCCACAAACAGTCCCAGATGCGAACCAGCAACCCGACGCCGGCCGCGACTGGCTGGGAGTCGCGGCCAGACCCGCTCTGGTCGCTTGACGCGGCGGATGCTGGAACTAGGTGACTTGCCGCGGTGGAAGACGCGGCAGTCTGATGACCGGCGGACTCAGGAACTTTGGCCATGATGGACCCCTTCAGCGATCGTCCGCCTATTTCACCGGCGGACAAAGGTGATGGGTGCCAGAAGGCCCGTCAACGCTAGAAACTTGGCTCCCCGACCTGGGCTCGAACCAGGGACCTACGGATTAACAGTCCGGCGCTCTACCGACTGAGCTATCGAGGAATTCAGCCCGACATTATAGCCACGGTCGGCGCCGGCTCTACAGGTCGGTGCTCAGCGAGACGCGCCAGGTGCGCGGCGCCAGCGGGTAGAGGTAGGCATGGCCGAACTGGTAGGGCGACTCGCGCCAGGCGCGGCGGTCGGCGAGGTTGTCGATGCCGGCGCGCCAGGTGAGCGTGCCGCTGCCAGTGCGCTGCTCGTAGCGTGCACCGACGTCGACGCGCGCCCAGCCCGGGATGCGCGGCGCATCCGCTGTCGGCAGCACGGTGCGATCGCTCTCGGTCGTCAGCAGCGCGTTCAGCGACAGGCCGCCCTCGAAGCGGTAGCCGCCGCTCAGGCGCAGCGTGCGCGCCGGCACGTTGGGCGGGCGCTGTCCCTCGAGCGCCGCGTCGGTGGCGCCCTCGCGCCGCGCACGCAGCCACATCGCGCTGGCCCCCAGTGACCAGGGTCCCAGCCGCGCCTCGGCGCCGGCTTCGAGTCCGCGATGTCGTGCCACGCCGTCGATCGCCAGCTCGCAGGGGCTGACGGCGCAGATGTTGGTTGCCGGGCGCTCGATGTCGAACGCGGCCAGGTGGGCGTCGAAGCGCTCGCCGGCGTGCTTGACACCGAGCTCGGTCTGGCGGCTCTTCAGCGCCGGCAGGGCCTGCCCGGCATTGGTGAACGAGCCCGGCCGGTTGGGCACGACCTGCGATTCGATGCCCTGGCCCCAGCTGGCATAGGCCAGGTCCTGCGCGGTCAGCGCCAGGCTCGCGGCCAGCCAGGGGGTGGTGAAGCTCTGGCGATAGTCCGTGGCCTCGGTGCCGGAGGTCGTGACGCTGGCGCGCGTCAGTCGGGTGTGGCGCAGGCCGAGCCAGAGGCCCAGGTCCCCGGTCAGGCGCATCGCATCGCGCAGGTAGAACTCGGTGTTGCGCTCGCGGCGGTGCGTGTTGTCCAGGACGGCATCGGGGGCGGCAGGCGTGAGCAGTCCGCCGTCGATCCGCCCCGTGCCCGCGTAGTTGAAGGCCTGGCCCTCGAAACGCGCCTCGAAGCGGCTGGCCAGCACGCCGGTCGTCAGCAGGTGTTCGATGCCGCCGAGACGCAGGCGACCCTGCAGCGAGGCGTCCGCCGCCTCGCTGCGGCGTCGCTCGTTGTCGCTGCGGAAGTCGTAGAGGTCGAACGTGCCGTCGCTGCAGTAGCGGTCGTAGTTGCCTTCGGCGTCGCAGCCGAAGGGGAAGGCGATGCGGTCGTCGCTCTTGAGCTGCTGGCTGGCGACGTGCAGGCGCGCACGCCAATCCGCGCCCAGCTGCTGCGTCCAGCGCAGGCTGGCGGTGCGTCCCTGCAGAACGACCGGCAGCGACCACGGCTGGTTGTTGAGATTGATGCGCGGGTCGATGTCGCGCGCGTCGGGCACCCGGTTGCCCAGCAGGCTGAAGCCCGGCTGGCTGGGCTGCGAGCGGCGGCTGATCTCGATCTCGGCCTCCAGCAGGCTGCCGGCCGCGAGGCGCCAGTCGCCGGCCAGCGCGAGGAGGTGGCGCTCGCCCTTCGCGTCGCGCAGCTCGGGGTCGATGCGGGCGGCTGCGGCGTTGAGGCGCAGGCCGAAGGCCTGGTCCGCACCGAAGCGCGCGCCCAGGTCGACCGCGCCGAGCACGCTGCCGCGGCCGGACAGTTCCAGCGTCGCGCTGCGCAGCTCGCCGGCCGGTCGCTTGACGACCAGGTTGACCAGGCCACCCGGCGCGCTGGTCCCGGCCTGCATGCCGCTGATGCCCTTGAGCAGCTCGACGCGCGACTTGTTGTCCAGCGGGATCGAGGTCTCGGCGTTGATCGGCAGGCCGTCGCGGCGGTAGTTGTAGCGGTTGTCGATCACGTAGCCGCGCACCGAGAACTGGTCCCAGTAGCCCTCGGAGTTGTAGGCGTCGCTGGCGCTGGCGTCGAGGCGCGTCAGTTCGCGCAGCGTGCCGCTGCCGGACTTGAGCGCGGCTTCACCGAGGACGCGGGCCTGCAGCGGGCTGCGCTCGAGCGGCACGTCGCCGAAGCCGGTGACGTCGGCCGTCGCGGTGTCGCTGCGGCCCTGCACCGTGACCGGCGGCAAGGTGGTGGATTGCGCCGCGGCGAACGAGGTCGCGACGGCGAGCGGGACGATCAGGAAGGAAGTGCGGGTTGCCATCGTGGATCCGTGGTCGATGGCAGGTGGGCGCCCTGCAAGCGACACGGACGCGTGGCACTGCAAGACCGCTTCCCTGCGCGAGGATTACCTCAATCAGGTTCAAAGGGACTTTCTCAGTCGGACCACCGGGTCGGCGATCCAACACCCCTAGCGAATGCCGCGCGGTGATCGCGCGACGACCAGATTATGGCGCAGCAGAAGCGGCGAAGCCCGCACGAGGCGGGCTTCGATCGCGGGCGAGACGCCGTCAGTCGAACACCGGTGTCTCCACGCCCAGCACCTTGTGC
>CAZUUU010000086.1:0-12567 GCA_964622685.1 uncultured Methylibium sp. | reverse complement strand
GTGGCCGAACGGCACGCCGATGGACGGCATCCCCTTCCACCCGTACTACACGGTGCACGACATCCTGGGTGTCAGCGTGTTCCTGATGATCTTCACCGCGATCGTCTTCTTCGCGCCCGAGTTCGGCGGCTACTTCCTCGAGTACAACAACTTCATCCCCGCCGATCCGCTGAAGACGCCCGCGCACATCGCGCCGGTCTGGTACTTCACGCCGTACTACTCGATGCTGCGCGCGACCACCGACCCCATGGTCAACGTGCTGGCAGGGCTGATCGGCATCGGTGCGGTGCTGGCGGTCGTCAAGGGACGCTTCAGCACGGCCGTCAAGGCGGCCGTCGTCGTGGCTGCCGTGGCGGCCATCGCGCTGCTCAAGACCTTCGACGCCAAGTTCTGGGGCGTGGTCGTGATGGGCGGTGCCGTGATCATCCTGTTCTTCCTGCCCTGGCTGGACCACAGCCCGGTCAAGTCGATCCGCTACCGGCCCGGCTGGCACAAGCTCATGTACGGCCTGTTCGTGCTGTTCTTCTTCGTGCTCGGCTACCTGGGCATCCTGCCGCCGACCGACGGCCGGACGCTGGTCGCTCAAGTGGGCACCCTGTTCTACTTCGGCTTCTTCCTGCTGATGCCGTGGTGGAGCCAGCTCGGCAGCTTCAAGCCCGTGCCCGAGCGCGTGACCTTCGAAGCCCATTGAGCCGCAGGAGCCCGACCTCATGAAGAAACTGATCGCCCTGCTGCTCGTCCTGCTGACCTGGACCGGCGCGGCGCGTGCCGCCGAAGACGGCATCGCCTGGGACAAGTTCCCGCAGCAGAAGCTGACCGAGCTCGGCGCGCTGCAGAACGGCGCCAAGCTGTTCGTCAACTACTGCCAGAACTGCCACGCGGCGGCCTTCATGCAGTACAGCCGCCTCACCGACCTGGGCCTGACCGAGGACCAGATCAAGGCCAACCTGATGTTCCCGACCGACCGGATCGGCGACACGATGAAGGTGGCACTCGACCCCAAGAGCGCCAAGGCATGGTTCGGCGGGCTGCCGCCCGACCTGACGGTGATCGCCCGCTCGCGCTCGGTACAGGGCAAGGGCAGTGGTGCCGACTACCTCTACACCTACCTGCGCACGTACTACCGCGACGACACCAAGGCCACCGGCTGGAACAACCTCGCGTTCCCGGGCGTCGGCATGCCCCACGTGCTGTGGGAACTGCAGGGCCAGCGGGCGGCGAAGTTCGCGGAAGTGAAGGACCCCCACGACCCGAGCAAGTCGGTGCACCAGTTCGCCGGCTACGAACAGATCTCCCCCGGCAAGCTGAGTGCACTCGAGTACGACAACGCGGTCGGCGACCTGGTGGCCTACCTGCAGTGGATGGGCGAGCCGTCGCAGGTGAAGCGCACCCACATCGGCGTCGGCGTGCTGATCTTCCTGGCCTTCTTCACCTTCATCGCGTGGCGCCTGAACGCCAGCTACTGGAAGGACGTGAAATGAGTGCGGCAGGTCGCGGCGCCTGACGCGCCGCCGCCTGCGCCGAGCAGCGGAGCGGGATGCCCGGCATCCCCTCCGCTTGTGTCTTTATGGATTGCCCCGAGAACGATAGGAGCCCGCCGCCATGATGGTGCTTTACTCCGGAACCACCGACCCCTACTCGCACCGCTGCCGCTTCGTGCTGTTCGAGAAGGGCATGGACTTCGAGATCCGCGACGTCGACCTGTTCGCGAAGCCCGAGGACATCGCGCTGATGAACCCGTACAACGAGGTGCCCATCCTCGTCGAGCGCGACCTGATCCTCTACGAGTCGCACATCATCAACGAGTACATCGACGAGCGCTTCCCGCATCCGCAACTGATGCCGGGTGATCCGGTGGCGCGCGCCCGCGTGCGACTCTTCCTCTTCAACTTCGAGAAGGAGCTGTTCGCGCACGTCAACCTGCTCGAGGGCCGCGGCGGCGTCAAGGGCAACGACAAGCAGCTCGAGCGTGCGCGTTCGCAGATCCGCGACCGCCTCACGCAGCTGGCGCCGATCTTCCTGAAGAACAAGTACATGCTGGGCGACGACTTCTCGATGCTCGACGTGGCCATCGCGCCGCTGCTGTGGCGCCTGGACTACTACCAGATCGACCTGTCGAAGAATGCGCTGCCGCTGCTGAAGTACGCCGAGCGCATCTTCTCGCGCCCGGCCTACATCGAGGCGCTGACGCCGTCCGAGAAGGTGATGCGCAAGTAAGGGCAGGGCTGGGCGATGACGATCCCGGTTCCGCCGGACGGTCCTGCTTCGCAGGGCACGTCGACGCGGCCCTACCTGATCCGTGCGCTGCACGACTGGTGCACCGACAACGGCCTGACCCCGTACCTGGCGGTCTACGTCGACGCGTCGGTCCAGGTGCCGGCCGAGTACGTCAAGAACAACGAGATCGTCCTCAATGCCAGCTTCGAGGCCACGAGCGGCCTGCAGTTGGGCAATGAGTTCATCACGTTCAAGGCGCGCTTCAGCGGCTCGGCGCGCGAAATCTCGGTGCCCGTCGATCACGTGATCGCGATCTACGCCCGCGAGAACGGCCAGGGCATGGCCTTTCCGGCACCCCCGGTCGTCGGCGATGCCGCCGGCCCCGCGGCCGCCGACGCGCCCGAGGACGGTGTCCGCGGCGGCCTGCGACTGGCCAGCACGCCGGCCGCGCCCTCGGAGGCCGCCGACGACGGCCCGGCGGATGACGCGCCGCCCGAGCCGCCCGGCGGCGGTCGCCCGGCGCTCAAGCGCATCAAGTAGTCGGCCCGCCCCGGGGGCCGGCCCTGCCGAGACCGGCTCCTACAATCGGTGGCCGTTCGTGCCGGCTTAGCTCAGTTGGTAGAGCACCCGCCTTGTAAGCGGAAGGTCGTCCGTTCGATCCGGACAGCCGGCACCATTACCGGTTTGCCGCTGCGAATTGCACCCAAATGTTTCGCCCGGCTCAGTTCGATTGAACCCGGATGCGGATGGCGCTAGGCTGGCGGCCCTGCTCCAGCAAAGCGGCCTCGAAACGGGGCAGCAGTTGTCGCAACTTGGCCGCTACGGCCGCGTTGCCGGCCAGCAGTGCCCACCCTTGCTCACCCACCGGCCCAGGCCTGACCTGCAGCGCCAGTGCCGCGGGCAGCAGCGGGCGGATGATTTCGAATCTCGCGTTCGACTCCCGCAGCAGCGCCTGAAGGTGCGCCAGCGGTGCCGACTGCGCCAGCGCCTCGCCGATCGGCAGCGCGGCCGGCAGGGTGGAGTTGGGGTGCAGGGCCATGGTCCGGAGGGAACGACATGCAGATCATAGTGACGCACGGCAGCCTGGCGAAGACGCGGGTTCTCAATCTGCCCGGCTGGCAACTGCTGATGGCCGGCGTGACCATGGCGCTGCTGCTGCTGGCCTTGTCGGGCCTGGTCTATCACTTCGTGCTGCTGACGGCCGCCCGCGAGGGCTGGCCCGTGGTCGGGCAGATCGTCAAGCTGGTGGTGCGCGACGAGATCGCCCAGCGCGACCGCTTCATGCGCGAGAACCTCGACGCGATGGCCTCCAAGGTCGGCGAGATGCAGGCCAAGCTGATGAAGCTCGAGTCGATGGGCGAACGCGTCTCGGGCCTGGCCGGACTGAAGCAGGACGACTTCAAGGGCCTGGACAAACCGGCCGTGGCCCCTGCGGCAGCGCCGGGCGGCGGGCGCGGCGGACCCTATGTGCCGATCGCGTCGCCGTCGCTGACGCAGCTGACCGCCGCGCTGACCTCGCTCGACGAGCGCTCGGACCGGCACAGCGATGTGCTGACGCTGGTCGAGTCGCGCCTGTTCGAGACGCGCCTGCGTTCGCTGATGGTGCCGAGCTCGGCGCCGGTCGACGGCCCGGTCGGCTCCGGCTTCGGCTTCCGCACCGACCCCTTCACCGGCCGGGGCGCGCTGCACACCGGCCTGGACTTCCCGTCCGACAGCGGCACCGCCATCGTGGCGGCCGCCGGCGGCGTGGTCGTGACCGCCGACATGCACCCGGCCTATGGCCGCACCGTCGAGATCGACCACGGCAACGGGCTCGTGACGCGCTACGCGCACGCCTCCAAGATCCTGGTGGCGACCGGCGACCTGATCCGGCGAGGCCAGAAGATCGCCGAGGTCGGCAGTTCGGGCCGCTCGACCGGGCCGCACCTGCACTTCGAGGTGCTGGTCGAGGGCGTGCCCCAGGACCCCGCGAAGTTCCTGGCGCAGGGGAGCCGGACCCCGGTGGCCGGGCCGGCCGAGCGCCCGGCCCAGCGCGCCGTTGCCGAGGCCCGTCCGCGGGCCTCGGTGAAGGCCGCCTCGGCCGTGCCGCCCCCTGCCGCGACCGCGCCGGTGCCCCCGTCCGACAGCCCCGCCGCCGCGGAGTCGGGTGTTAAAGTGACGGACTGAAAGCGGCGCCCCCGGGCGCCGCTCTTGTATTGCGACGCGTTGTCCGCAGCTGCTCGCAGGCAGCCTGGGTGCGCGCCGGTCGGCGCCGCTAGCGCGGCCGTGCCCGGTCCCCGGCCCGCATCGCCTCACTTCGACTGGTTCCGTGCATGTTGCCCAAGCTTCTCACCTCGATCTTCGGCAGCCGCAACGAGCGGCTGCTCAAGCAGTACCGGCGCGTGGTCGAGCAGATCAATGCCCTGGAGACGCAGTTCGAACGCCTCTCCGACGATGAGCTTCGCGCCCGGACGGATGCGCTGCGCCAGCGCGTGACGGCCGGCGAGACGCTCGACGCGCTGCTGCCCGAGGCCTTTGCCACGGTGCGCGAGGGCAGCAAGCGCGTGCTGAAGATGCGCCACTTCGACGTGCAGCTGCTCGGCGGCATGACGCTGCACAACGGCAAGATCGGCGAGATGCGCACCGGCGAAGGCAAGACGCTGATGGCGACCCTGCCGGTCTACCTCAATGCGCTGGCCGGCAAGGGCGTGCACGTCGTCACCGTCAACGACTACCTGGCCCGGCGCGACGCCGAGTGGATGGGCCGGCTGTATAGCTTCCTCGGCCTGACGGTCGGCGTGAACGGCGCGCAGATGACGCGCGAGGCCAAGCAGGCCGCCTACGCCGCCGACGTGACCTACGGCACCAACAACGAGTTCGGCTTCGACTACCTGCGCGACAACATGGTCACCGAGGTGGCCGACCGCGTGCAGCGCCCGCTGCATTACGCGATCGTCGACGAGGTCGACTCGATCCTGATCGACGAGGCGCGCACGCCGCTCATCATCAGCGGCCAGGCCGAGGACCAGACCGAGCTCTACCTGCGCATCAATGCCGTCGCGCCGCTGCTGAAGAAGCAGATCGGCGAGGCCGATCCGCGCACCGGCGAGGGCGTGATCGAGCCGGGCGACTTCACCGCCGACGAGAAGAGCCACCAGGTGGTGCTGACCGAGGCCGGCCACGAGCGCGCCGAGTCGCTGCTGGCGCAGGCCGGGCTGCTGGTCGAGGGCGCGAGCCTCTACGACGCGGCCAACATCACGCTGATGCACCACCTGTACGCGGCGCTGCGCGCGCGGCACCTCTACCACCGCGACCAGCACTACGTGGTGCAGAACGGCGAGGTCGTCATCGTCGACGAGTTCACCGGCCGCCTGATGACCGGGCGCCGCTGGAGCGACGGCCTGCACCAGGCCGTCGAGGCCAAGGAAGGCGTGCAGATCCAGGCCGAGAACCAGACGCTGGCCTCGATCACCTTCCAGAACTACTTCCGCATGTACGGCAAGCTCGCCGGCATGACCGGCACGGCCGACACCGAGGCCTACGAGTTCCAGGAGATCTACGGCCTGGAGACGGTCGTGATCCCGCCCAACCGGCCGACGGTGCGCAAGGACGACCTCGACCTCGTCTACAAGACGAGCCGCGAGCGCTACGAGGCCGTGGTGCGCGACATCCAGGACTGCCACGAGCGCGGCCAGCCGGTGCTGGTGGGCACGACGTCGATCGAGAACTCGGAGCTCGTGTCGAAGATGCTGCAGGACATCGGCCTGCCGCACGAGGTGCTCAACGCCAAGCAGCACCAGCGCGAGGCCGAGATCATCGCCCAGGCCGGTCGGCCGAAGTCGGTGACCATCGCCACCAACATGGCCGGCCGCGGCACCGACATCGTCCTCGGCGGCAACGTCGAGAAGCAGGTGCAGTTCGTCGAGGCCGACGAGGCCATCCCGGCCGACGAGAAGGCCCGCCGCATCGAGCAGCTGCACGGCGAGTGGGCCGGCCTGCACGAGCAGGTCAAGGCTGCGGGCGGCCTGCGCATCGTCGCCACCGAGCGCCACGAGAGCCGGCGCATCGACAACCAGCTGCGCGGCCGCTCCGGCCGCCAGGGCGACCCCGGCAGCTCGCGCTTCTACCTGTCGCTCGAAGATCCGCTGATGCGCATCTTCGCCGGCGATCGCGTCAAGGCGATCATGGAGCGGCTGAAGATGCCCGATGGCGAGGCCATCGAGGCCGGTATCGTCACGCGCAGCATCGAGGGCGCGCAGCGCAAGGTCGAGGCGCGCAACTTCGACGTGCGCAAGCAGCTGCTCGAGTACGACGACGTCTCCAACGACCAGCGCAAGGTCATCTACCAGCAGCGCAACGACATCCTCGAGTCCAACGAGCTGTCCGCGCAGATCGCCCACCTGCGGCGCGGCGCGATGACCGACGTCGTGCGCACTTTCGTGCCGGTCGAGAGCGTCGAGGAGCAGTGGGACATCCCCGGCCTCGAGAAGGTGCTGCGCGAGGAGTGGCAGCTCGAGGTGCCGTTGGCCGTGCAGGTCGAGAAGAGCGACGTCATCACCGACGAGGACCTCGTCGAGATCGTCGTCAAGGCCGCGGACGTCGCCTACGCCGAGAAGGTCGAGATCGTCGGTGCCGAGCAGTTCGCCAGCTTCGAGCGCGCGGTGCTGCTGCAGTCGCTGGACACCCACTGGCGCGAGCACCTCGCCGCGCTCGACTACCTGCGCCAGGGCATCCACCTGCGCGGCTATGCCCAGAAGAACCCCAAGCAGGAGTACAAGCGCGAGGCCTTCGAGCTGTTCTCGCAGCTGCTCGACACCGTCAAGATGGACGTGACGCGCCTGCTGATGACGGTGCGCATCCGCTCCAGCGAGGAGGTCGTGCAGGCCGCCGAGGCGATGGAGGAGAAGGCCGAGGCCATCAGCAACGTCACCTACACCCACCCGACCGAGGACGGCAGCGTGGTCAGCGAGTCCGATGCCGCCACCGACGTGGCGACGCGGATGGCCGAGGTGCCGCGCGTCGGCCGCAACGAGCCCTGTCCCTGCGGCAGCGGCAAGAAGTACAAGCTCTGCCACGGCCGGCTCGCCTGAGCGGCGGCCGCGCCGACCGGAGACCGCCATGCCCGTCAACCTCGTCGCCCCGAACCCCGCCGACCTGCATCCGGTGCCCGGTGTCGAGATCGGCATCGCCATGGCCGGCGTGCGCAAGGCCAACCGGCGCGACCTGACGGTCTTCACGCTGGCCGAAGGCTCGGCCGTGGCCGGCGTCTTCACCCAGAACCGCTTCTGCGCCGCGCCGGTGCAGATCTGCCGTGAGCACCTGGCCGCGGGCGCCGCGATCCGCGCGATGGTGATCAACACCGGCAACGCCAACGCCGGCACCGGGGCCGACGGCCTGGCGCGGGCGCAGCGCAGCTGCGAGGCGCTGGCTGGCGCGCTCGGCATCAGCGCGACACAGGTGCTGCCGTTCTCCACCGGCGTGATCATGGAGACGCTGCCCGTCGACCGCATCGTCGCGGGCCTGCCGGCCGCGCTGGCCGACCGCCAGGCGGCCCACTGGCACGCCGCGGCCGAGGCGATCATGACGACCGACACGGTGGCCAAGGCCGCCTCGCGCCAGGTGTCGATCGGCGGCGCGACGGTCAGCGTGACCGGCATCGCCAAGGGTGCCGGGATGATCCGGCCCAACATGGCCACGATGCTCGGTTTCGTCGCCACCGACGCCAAGGTCTCGCAGCGCGTGCTGCAGCATCTGGCACGCGAGGCGGCCGACCGGTCCTTCAACCGCATCACGGTCGACGGCGACACCTCGACCAACGACAGCTTCGTGCTGATCGCCTCGCGCCAGGCTTCGCATGCCGAGATCACCGAGCTCGAGTCGCCCGAAGGCGCCGCGCTGCGCGAGGCCGTGATCGCCGTCGCCCAGCAGCTGGCCCAGGCCATCGTGCGCGACGGCGAGGGCGCCACCAAGTTCATCACCGTGCGCGTCGACGGCGGGCGGACCAAGGACGAGTGCCGGTTGGTCGCCTACGCGATCGCGCATTCGCCGCTGGTCAAGACCGCCTTCTTCGCGAGCGATCCCAACCTGGGCCGCATCCTGGCGGCGGTCGGCTATGCCGGCATCGCCGACCTGGACCCCTCGCTGATCGACCTCCACCTCGACGACGTGCATGTCGCGACGAAGGGCGGCCGCCACCCGGCCTACCAGGAGGCCGACGGCCAGCGCGTGATGAAGCAGGCCGAGATCACGGTCCGTGTCGACCTGCACCGCGCGAATGGTCCCAATGCGGCCCACGCCACGGTGTGGACCTGCGACTTCTCCCACGACTACGTGACGATCAACGCGGACTACCGGAGCTGAAGCCCGGTCCGCTGCGTCGGCGGCGCGCAACTCCCACGTCGTTGGGGTTGCCGTGGTCCGAGACGCGCTGCTAGCATTCGCTTCAGTTTCAAGGAGCGCACGATGACCACCCACCAACCGACCAGCCTGCCCACCGCGCGATGCGGCGGCGCGAGCGTCGGCGCGTGGACGCCGGCCTCGTCGTTCCGGCCGTCGCCCCGACGGCGAGGCGTCGGCATCGCGGGCAAGCGCCCGGTCGCCGCCGCACCGCACTAGTCCTCCCAGCGAACCCGCAGCCCGGCTGCCGTTCCGCTGAGACCTCGGCGGAACCAGGAGCCCCCTGCGTTTTGCCGCCAGACTTTCACCAGGCCCCGGCCCACCCGGCCGTCGGCCTCGCCAGACGCCCAACCGGCGGCTGGCCTCGGGAGACGAACATGATCTTCGAGCGCCTCGTCAAAGCGCTGACCCAGACCCCGAGCCGACGCTTCGCGCTGCCGGCCGACGACCTGCTGCGCGACGCCACCTACCGTCGCCTGTGGACCTCGATCCTCATCAGCTCCTTCGGCGGCCAGGTGACCATGCTGGCGCTGCCGCTGACGGCGGCCGTGCTGCTGCACGCCACGCCCACGCAGATGGGCTTGCTGACGGCCATGGAGATCGCGCCCTTCGTGCTGCTGTCGCTGCCGGCCGGCGTCTGGCTGGACCGGGTGCGCAAGCTGCCGGTCTACGTGGCCGGCGAGGCCAGCATCGCGCTGGTCGTCGTCAGCGTGCCCTTCGCCTGGTGGATGGGCTGGCTGGGCATGACCTGGATGTACGCGGCCGCCTTCGTGATGGGCTGCATCTACGTCACGGCCGGCTCGGCCGCACAGATCGTGCTGACCCAGGTCGTGGCGCGCGAACGGCTGGTCGAGGCGCACGCGAAGAACTCGCTCGCGACCTCGGGCGCCGAGGTGGCCGGGCCGGGCGTGGCCGGTGCGCTGATCAAGCTCGTCGGCGCGCCGCTGGCCTTGCTGGTCGATGCGGTGCTGCTGGTGGTGTCCGTCGCGATCCTGCGCGGCGTGCAGGTGCACGAGCGGCTGGACCATCGTGCCGAGCGCCGCTTCTGGCCCGACCTGCGCGCCGGCATCGCCTTCGTGCGCGGCACGCCGCTGCTGGTGGCGCTGGCCCTGGCGGTCGGCCTGTGGCAGATGTGCCACCACGCCGCCATCGTCGTGCAGATCCTGTTCGCGACGCGCACGCTGGGCCTGAACGAGTCGCAGGTCGGCCTGGCCTTCGTCGGCCTGGGCGTCGGCACGGTGCTGGCCAGCACGCTGGGCAACCGGCTCTCGCGGCGCATCGGCCCCGGGCCTTGCCTGGTGCTCGGCATCGCGATCTGCGGCCTGGGCTGGACAGCGCTGGCGCTGGCACCGGCCAACGCCTGGGGCGTGGCGGTGTTCGCGGGGATGCTGGTGTGCTTCGGCGTCGGCGCGGTGCTGATCTTCATCAACTTCCTGGCGCTGCGGCAGGCGGTCACGCCGGCCTCGCTGCTGGGCCGCATGACCAGCACGATGCGCTGGCTGATCCTGATCCCCGCCGGCCCTGGCGCGCTGATCGGCGGCTGGCTGGGCGAACACGTCGGCCTGCGCGCCGCGCTGGCCTTCGCCGGCGGCAGCGGCATGTTGCTGGCGGCGCTGGCCTGGCAGCACCCCGTCATCCGCGGGACCAAGGCACTGCCGCAGCCCGAGACCGACGAGGACCTGGTCGGCGCCGAAGGCATGGTGCGCCCGACCCAGGCCGAGGCCGTGTGAGGAGGTCACCGTGACGATGGCGCCCACCGACCCGCTGCTGATCGAGGTGCCGATGCGCCTGGACACGCCGCGCCTGGTGATCCGCTGCCCGCGCGCCGGTGACGGCGCGAGCTACTTCGAGGCCATCCACGCCTCGCTCGATGAGCTGAAGCCCTGGATGCCCTGGGCGCACGAACCGCAGAGCCCCGAGCGCAGCGAGGCGCTCGCTCGCCGCTTCCACGCCGACTTCATCGCGCGCCGCGATCTGGTGATGGCCCTCTTCCTGCGGCAGGCCGACGGCAGCGAAGGGCCGCTCGTCGGGGGTACCGGCCTGCATCGCTTCGACTGGACCCTGCGCCGCTTCGAGATCGGCTACTGGATCCGCAGCGGCCACGGTGGGCAGGGCCTCGTCACCGAGGTAGTGAATGCGGTGGCCGACATGGCATTGACGCAACTTGCGGCGCGCCGCGTCGAGATCCGCTGCGACGACCGCAACCGGCCCAGCTGGCGTGTGGCCGAGCGTTGCGGCTTCGTGCTCGAGGGCGTGCTGCGCAACGAGGCGCTGGACGTGCAGGGCCTCCCGCGCGACACGCGGGTCTATGCCCGCCTTGGCCCTAAGCCGGCGTCCACAGCCGCGGCAGGTCCGGCAGCGCCCTGAACACGCGCGACAGCGAGCCGTCGGTGACCAGCGCCGTCGCGCGTTCGATGTCGGGCGCGAGGTAGCGGTCCTCGTCGACCGACGGGCAGGCGGCGCGCAGCAGCGCGTGCGCGTCCTCCAGCGCCGGCGAGCTGGCCAGCGGCCGCAGGAAGTCGATGCCCTGGGCCGCGGCCAGCAGCTCGATGCCGAGGATGTGCGCGGTGTTGGCGATCATCGGCTGCAGGCGCCGCGCCGCGAAGGTCGCCATCGACACGTGGTCCTCCTGGTTGGCCGAGGTCGGCAGCGAGTCGACGCTGGCCGGGTGCGCGAGCGACTTGTTCTCGCTGGCCAGCGAGGCGGCCGTCACGTGCGCGATCATGAAGCCCGAGTTGAGCCCGGCGTCGCGCGTCAGGAAGGGCGGCAGCCGCGACACGCCCGCATCGATCAGCATCGCGATGCGCCGCTCGGCAATCGCGCCGACCTCGGCGATCGCCAGCGCCATGCCGTCGGCCGCCAGCGCGACCGGCTCGGCGTGGAAGTTGCCGCCCGAGACGATCTCATCCGATTGGGCTGAGCCTGTCGAAGCCCCGGCGAACACCAGCGGGTTGTCCGTCACCGCGTTCGCCTCGCGCAGCAGCACCAGCGCCGCATGGCGCAGCTGGTCCAGGCAGGCGCCGACCACCTGGGGCTGGCAGCGCAGCGAGTAGGGGTCCTGCACGCGGTCGTCGCCCTCGAGGTGAGAGCGGCGGATCTGGCTCTCGGCCAGCAGCGCGCGGTAGTACTGGGCCACGTCGATCTGACCCGGCTGGCCGCGCAGCGCGTGGATGCGCGGATCGAAGGGGCCGTCGCTGCCGCGCGCGGCGTCCACCGTCAGCGCGCCCACCACCAGCGCCGCCTCGAGCACCGGCTCGAAGGCCAGCAGGGCATGCAGCGCCAGCGCCGTCGAGGTCTGCGTGCCGTTGATCAGCGCGAGGCCCTCCTTCGCGGCCAGCTTCAGCGGCGCGATGCCCGCCGCGCGCAGCGCTTCGGCGGCAGGCCGGCGCTGGCCGTCGACCAGGAACTCGCCTTCGCCCAGCAAGGCCAGCGTCATGTGTGCCAGCGGTGCCAGGTCGCCGGAAGCGCCGACCGAGCCCTGCGAGGGCACGCAGGGCACGAGGCCGGCGTTGAAGACCGCCAGCAGCGTGTCGATGACCTCCTCGCGCACGCCCGAGGCGCCGCGCGCGAGGCTGGCGGCCTTGAGCGCCAGCATCAGCCGCACGACCGGCGGCTGCAGCGGCGCGCCGACGCCGACGCTGTGCGAGCGGATCAGGTTGAGCTGCAGCCAGTCGAGCGCCGCTTCGTCGATGCGGGTGCTGGCGAGCTTGCCGAAGCCGGTGTTGACGCCGTAGACGGCCGTGTGGCCGGCGGCGGCGCGTTGCACGACCTGGGCACTGGCGCGGATGCCCGCGCGCGCGACGGCGTCGATCGCCAGATGCACGCTACCGGCGTGGATGACTTGCAGATCGTCCAGGCTGAGGGAGCCTGGGGTTACGGTCAGCATTGACTGCGTCATGGGGTGGTGGTCATTGGGAGGGCGCGCGGGTCTCGCCCCGCGGGCGACCTACTTTCTTTGCTGGCTCAAAGAAAGTA
>CAZUUU010000085.1:10852-12612 GCA_964622685.1 uncultured Methylibium sp. | reverse complement strand
AGCATGCGCTCGGTCTCCTCGGCGCCCATGCCGGCCAGCGGCTCGTCGAGCAGCAGCACCTTGGGCGCGGTGGCCAGGCACATCGCGATCTCGAGCTGGCGTTTCTGGCCGTGCGAGAGCGCGCCCGCCTGCTGCTGCGCGTGCGCGCTCAGGCCCGCCTGTTCCAGCGCGGCGTGCGCAGCGGCGGTGCTGGCGGCGCAGCGCGCCGCCGGCGACCACCAGTCCCAGGGCCGCTGCAGGCGCGCCTGCGCGCACAAACGGCAGTTCTCCAGCACGCTGAAGCTGGGGAAGATGGTGTTGCGCTGGTAGCTGCGGCCCAGGCCGGCCTGCGCGCGGCGCGGCTGGCTCATGCGCGTGATGTCCTGGCCCATCAGCGTGACGCTGCCGCCCGTGGGCGCGATCTCGCCCGACAGCACGTTGATCAGCGTCGACTTGCCCGCACCGTTGGTGCCGATGACGGCGTGCACGGTCTCGCGCTCCAGCGTCAGCGACACGTCGTCCACGGCCTTCAGGCCGCCGAACTGGCGCGACACCTTGCTGGCGACCAGCCAGGTGTCGGCAGGCTTTGCATCAGCGTGCATCGGCGGCCTCCCCGGTCGTGGCGGCAACAGCCCGTGCGCGGCGCGCGGCGATCTGGCGGCCGATGCCCATCAATCCGTGCGGCAGCAGCGCGACGAAGGCGATGATGGTCAGGCCCAGCAGCAGCTGCCAGTGCTTGGCGAAGGCGCCGAAGATCGCCTGCGACTGGTACAGCTCCTGCAGCAGCGTGAAGACGATGGCGCCGATCACCGCGCCGCGCAGATGGCCCAGGCCGCCCAGGATGATCATCAGCAGCACGGCGCCGCTCTGGTGCCAGCTCAGGATCTCGGGGTTGACGTAGCCGTCCTTCAGCGCGTACAGGAAGCCGGCCAGTCCCGCGAAGGCCGCCGCGATGACGAAGGCCGCCAGCTTGTACGGATAGGTCTTGAAGCCGGCCGCGCGCAGGCGCTGCTCGTTCACCTTGATGCCGGCCAGCGTGCGGCCGAAGCGGCTGCGCAGCAGCAACGCCAGCAGCACGAAGCTGGCCGCCAGGCAGGCCAGCACGAAGTAGTAGAAGGTGAGCTTGCCTTCCAGGTCGAACAGCGTGCTGCCGAAGAGCTTGGCCTCGGGCTTGAAGTAGAGATAGATGCCGTCGGTGCCGCCGCCGAAGGGCGTGTCGTGGAAGACGTAGTAGGCCATCTGCGCGAAGGCCAGCGTGACCATGATGAAGTAGATGCCCTTGGTGCGCAGCGACAGCGCACCCACCGCCAGCGCATACGCCGCTGCGGCCAGCACCGACACCGGCAGCAGCCACCACAGCGACGCGCCCTGGCTCTGCGGACTGAGCAGCGCCGCCGCGTAGGCCGCGATGCCGAAGAAGGCCGCATGGCCGAAGCACACGAGTCCGGTCTGGCCGACCAGCAGCTCCAGGCTCAGCGCAAAGATCGCCAGCACCATGATCTTGACGACCAGGTCGAGGTAGAAGCCGGTGGCGACTGTCGGGGCCAGGGCCAGCAGGGCCAGGCCGATCAGGGCCGACGCGATGCGAGTGTTCATTGTTGTTGTGCGCTGGCGCGGCAGGCGGTGCCCGGCGGGGGCGCGAGAGGGGGCGGTCTCCGCTTCGCTGCGACTCCACTGCGGTGCTCGGACCGAGGTCGCGCCGCAGAACTCACTGCGCTCACTGCGTGAGCTCCGTTCAGACAACCGCGGCGGATCAGTCCACGAAGCGCGCTGCGCGCGCC
>CAZUUU010000085.1:0-10842 GCA_964622685.1 uncultured Methylibium sp. | reverse complement strand
GGCGGGGGGGCGCGCGGGGGGGGGGGGGGGGGGGCCCCCGGGGGGCGGGGCGGCGGGTGCCCCCCCCTGGGCCCCCCCCCGGCCCCCCGCCTGCCGCGCTGACACGCTCGTGGTGTGCGGCCTGTGCATGCCACCGTCGGTTCGGCCGAGCCGGGGCCGGGCGGGCGGCGGGGGGGGGGGGAGGGGGCTGGGGTGGCGAGCGGGGGGGTGGGGTCGTATGCGAGGTGCCGAGGAGCGCAGGGTTCGTGGTCCGCGCGCGCAGCGCGCGTCGTGATCACTTCCGTCGCGGTTGTCTGAACGGAGAGAGCGCAGCGAGCGAAGTGAGTTCTGCGACGGGACCACGAACCCGAGCACCGCAGGGGAGTCGGCCTGCAAGGCCGACCACCGAACCTACGCCCCCCAGCCCGCCCGGCCCCGGCTTGGCAACGCTCCCAAGCAAGCATGACCATCATCCTCAAGCCGCCTTGAAGAGGCCTTCCGGCCGCCAGAGAAGAATCGCCGCCATCAGCACGTAGACCAGCACCCCCGCCGCCTGCGGAAAGAACACCTTGCCGAAGGTATCGACCAGGCCGACCAGCAGCGCCGCCAGCATCGCCCCCCGCACCGAGCCGATGCCGCCGATCACGACGACGACGAAGCAGATGATCAGCACCTGCCCGCCCATGCCGGGATAGACCGAGCTGACCGGCGCCGCGATCATGCCGGCCAGGGCGGCGAGCGCCACGCCCGCCGCGAAGACGATGCGGTAGAGCAGGCGGATGTTGATGCCGAGCGCCTGCACCATCTCGCGGTTGCTGGCCCCCGCCCGCACCCGCATGCCCAGGCGCGTGCGCGCGATCACCAGGTACATGCCCAGCGCGACCACCAGGCACACCGCCGAGATGAAGAGGCGGTAGACCGGGTAGGTCATCACGTCGCCGAGCGGGATGCTGCCGGCCAGCAGCGGCGGCGGCGCGACGCCGTGCACGTCGTCGCCGACGAGGATGCTGCGCAGCTCCTCGAAGACGAGGATGAGCCCGTAGGTCATCAGCACCTGCTGCAGGTGCTCGCGCTCGTAGAGGTAGCTGAAGAACAGCCACTCCAGCAGGTAGCCGAAGGCCACCGCCAGCACCAGGCCGACGACCAGCATCGTGAAGAAGCCGCCGCCGAAGCGCGCGACCACCGGCGACAGCGCGAAGGCCATGTAGGCCCCGACCATGTAGAAGCTGCCGTGCGCGATGTTGATCACGCCCATGATCCCGAAGATCAGCGTCAGCCCGCTGGCCACCAGGAACAGCAGCAGGCCGTACTGCACGGCGTTCAGGCACTGGATCAGGAAGGTCGCGAAGTCCACGGGGCGAGGGGTGCGGCGTGCCGGGGCACGCGGGGGAAAAAAGAGCGCGCCACGCGGCGCGCTCGGTCGGTTGGCGCCGGGCTCAGAGCTTGCAGCCGCGCGCCGGGTCGGCCAGCGCCTTGACGGCGACGCCGGCGACCTTGTTCTCCTTGCCCTCGACCTTGCGCAGGTAGATGTCCTGCACCGGGTTGTGCGCCTTGCTCAGCGTGAAGGCGCCGCGCGGGCTGTCGATGCGGGCCTTCTCCATCGCGGCGACCAGCGCGTCGCGCTTGCTGGTGTCGCCCTTCACCGCGCTCAGGCCGGCGGCCAGCATCTGCGCCGCGTCGTAGCCCTGCACCGCGTAGACGTCGGGCTGCAGCTTGAAGGTCTTGGCGTAGTTCAGGCGGAAGGCGTTGTCGCGCGGCGTGTTCAGGCCGTCGGCGTAGTGCAGCGTGGTCAGGAGGCCTTGCGCCGCATCGCCCTGCGCTTCCAGCGTGCCGTCGGTCAGGAAGCCGGCGCCGACCAGCGGTACGGTCTTGTTCAGGCCCGCGGCCGCGTAGTCCTTGACGAACTTCACCGCGCCGCCACCGGCGAAGAAGGTGTAGACGACGTCGGGCTTGGCCGCGGCGATCTCGGTCAGCAGGGCCTGGAACTCGACGCCGGGGAAGGGCAGGTTCAGTTCCTTCATGACGGTGCCGCCGCCCTTCTCGAAGGCTTCCTTGAAGCCGGCCACCGACTCGTCGCCGGCGGCGTACTTCCAGGTGATGGTCATCGCCTTCTTGTAGCCCTTCTTCACCGCCACCTCGCCCATCGCGTAGGCCGGCTGCCAGTTGCTGAAGGAACTGCGGAAGATGTTCGGGCCGCACATCGGGCCGGTCACGGCGCCGGCGCCGGCGTTGGGCACGATCAGCAGCGTGTTGTTGTCCTTGGCGGCCTTGGCCATCGCCATGACGACGCCCGAGTGCACGGTGCCGACCAGCACGTCGACGTTGTCGCGCTTGATCAGCTTGTTGACGTTGTCGGTGGCCTTGGCCGGATCGGACTCGTCGTCGACCTTGACGAACTCGATCTCGCGGCCGCCGAGCTTGCCGCCCTGTTCCTGCACGTGCAGGCGAAAGCCGTTCTCGATGGCGACGCCGAGCGCTGCGAAGGTGCCGGTGTAGGGCAGCATGAAGCCGACCTTGAGCTTGCCGCCGGCCTGGGCCTGGGCGGCGAGCGGGACGGCGGCGAGAGCGAGCGCTGTGGCCCAGGCGAGGGGCGCAATCGAGCTGAGGCGGGGCATGGCGGGGTCTCCTGTCGTCGGGGTCGGGGTCTTGTTCAGGGAACGAGGAACTCGGTCGCCGCTGCGATCACGGCCTGCGGCTGGTCTCGATGGGGGGAGTGTCCGCAGTCGGCGAGCTTGAGCAATCGGCACTGTCCCGCAGGCAGGGCCGCGGCGATGCCGTCGATCTGGGCCATCGTGCCGTACTCGTCGCCTTCGCCCTGCACCGCCAGCACCGGGCAGCGGAGGGCGGGCAGGTCGGCGCTCAGGGTCCAGTCGCGGAAGGCCGGGTCCAGCCAGATGTCGTTCCAGCCCCAGAACGCCGAGTCGGGGTCGGCGTGGTGGCGTGCGAGGCGGCCGCGCAGGTCGGTCTCGAGGTAGGTCCTGCGCGTCGCGGCGATGCTGTCGACCGAGATCTGCTCGACCAGGATGTGCGGCGCCAGCACCATGCAGCGCTCGACGCGCTGCGGGAAGGCGCCCGCGTGGATCAGCGCGATCGAGCCGCCGTCGCTGTGACCGAAGAGCGCGTAGCGCGGCGGCGCGGCCAGTGCGTCCAGCAGCGCCGGCAGCACCTCGCGCGCCTGGCGGTGCATGAAGTCGGGCGCCCAGTGCTCGTCCGGCGGACGCGGCGTCGAGCGGCCGTAGCCGGGGCGCGAGTACACGAGGCCGCGGTGGCCCGTGGCCTCGCACAGCTGCGAGGGGAAGTTGCGCCACATCGAGACCGAGCCCAGGCCCTCGTGCAGGAACACGAGCCAGGGCCCGTCGGCCGGGCCGACGAAGGCGTGCTCGATGTCCAGCGGCCGGCCGGCCACCTGGATGCGGACCCGCTGCGTCACGCCTGGGCCTCGCGCTCGCGCAGCTTGAAGCGCTGGATCTTGCCGGTGGCCGTCTTCGGCAGCTCGGCCAGGAACTCGATGCGCCGCGGGTACTTGTAGGGCGCGAGCTTGTCCTTGACGAAGGCCTTGAGCGCGGCCTCCATCTCGGCGCCGGCCGCGTGGCCGGGCTTGAGCACGACGCAGGCCTTGGTCTTGGTCAGGCCGTCGTCGTCGACGATGCCGATCACCGCGGCCTCGAGCACCGCCGCGTGCTGGATCAGCGCCGCCTCGACCTCGAAGGGCGAGACGTAGAGGCCGCTGACCTTGAGCATGTCGTCGCTGCGGCCGGCGTAGGTGTAGATGCCGCGCGCGTCGCGGCTGTACTTGTCGCCGCTGCGCGTCCAGCCGCCCTGGAAGGTCGACTGCGACTTCTCGCGCTGACCCCAGTACATCAGCGCCGCGCTGGCGCCGCGGATGTAGAGGTCGCCGACCTCGCCGTCGGGGACCGGGCCACCCTCGTCGCCGCGCAGTTCGATGTCGTAGCCCGGTACCGGGCGGCCGCTGCTGCCGTAGTGCACGTCGCCCGGCGCGTTGGACAGGAAGATGTGCAGCATCTCGGTGGAGCCGATGCCGTCGAGGATGTCGCAGCCGAAGTGCGCGGCGAAGCGCTCGCCGATCTCCTTGGGCAGGGCCTCGCCGGCCGAGGTGCAGACGCGCAGCGCGACCTCGGCCTTCGCCGGCAGGTCGGGCGCAGCCAGCATGCCGGCGTAGAGCGTCGGCACACCGTAGAACACGGTGGGGCGGTGCTGCTTCAGGCGCTGGAACACGGCGGCCGGCGTCGGCCGCTCGGCCATCAGCACGGTGGTGGCACCGGCCGACAGCGGGAAGGTCAGGCCGTTGCCCATGCCGTAGGCGAAGAACAGCTTGGCGGCCGAGAACACGAGGTCGCTCTCGCGCAGCTGCAGCACCTGCTTCGCGTAGGTCTCGACCGTCCAGTAGGGATTGGCGTGGGTGTGCACCGTGCCCTTGGGCCGGCCGGTCGAGCCCGACGAGTAGAGCCAGAAGGCGATGTCGTCGGCCGCGGTGTCGGCGGGCGCGGGCGCCGGCGCGGAGCCGAGCAGGGCGTCGAAGCCGACCATGCCGGCCGGCAGGGCCGCGGCGGGACGCGACACGACCAGGTGCTGCAGCTCGTGCCCGCCGGATTCCATCGCCGCCTGCAGCGTGCCCAGCAGCGCCCCCGACACCAGCGCCGCCTGCGCGCGGCTGTGGGCCAGCATGTAGGCGTAGTCGGCCGCGGTGAGCAGGGTGTTGACGCACACCGGCACGATGCCGGCGTACAGGCAGCCGAGGAAGGCCACCGGCCAGTCGGCCGTGTCCAGCATCAGCAGCAGCACGCGTTCCTCGCGGCGCAGGCCCAGCGCCGCCAGGCCCGAGGCGAAGCGCTGCACGCGGTCGGCCAGCTCGCCGTAGCTCAGCGAGCCGGCGTCGTCGATGTAGGCGGCCTTGCCGGCGCGCCCGGCGTTGAGCGCAAGCACATGGGCAGCGAAGTTGAAGCGCTCCGGCGGCGCGGTGGGTCGCTGGTTCATGGGCTGGCTCCTCGGCTGGCGCGGTTCAAGTCCGCGATCGGGCCTTGAATCGGATTTGCATTGACATGAAAATTAGCGCAGGCCTTGATCTGCGTCAAGCAATATAGTGCATGTTCCCGGGTAAACACCTGCCATGGACCGACCTCTGACCGCCGTGCCTGCGTCCGCTCCGGCCGAGTCCCTGCCCGGGCCCGAGGGCAGCGACGAACGCGAGCCCTTCCTCGTCGCGCTGGGCGAGCGCGTGCGCATGCTGCGCGCCCGCAAGGGCCTGACGCGCAAGGGCCTGTCGCAGGGCGCCGGCGTGTCCGAGCGGCACCTGGCGAACCTGGAGCTGGGCGTCGGCAACGCCTCGATCCTGGTGCTGCGCCAGGTGGCGCTGGCGCTCGACTGTTCGCTGGCCGAGCTGCTGGGCGACGAGACCACGGCCTCGCCCGAGTGGCTGCTGATCCGCGACCTGCTGGCCAGCCGCTCCGAGGCCGAACTGCAGCGGGCCCGCCTGGCGCTGACGCCGCTGTTCGGCGGCGGCGCACCCGCGGCGGCCAGCCGCCAGCGGCGCGTCGCGCTGATCGGCCTGCGGGGCGCCGGCAAGTCGACGCTGGGCCGCATGCTGGCCGACGAACTGGACCTCGCCTTCGTCGAGCTGAACCAGGAGATCGAGCGCGTGGCCGGCTGCTCGCTGAGCGAGATCCACAACCTCTACGGCCCCAATGCCTACCGCCGCTACGAGCGCCGCGCGCTCGAGGAGACGATCGAGCTCTACCCCGACGCGGTGATCGCGACGCCCGGCGGCATCGTCTCGGACCCGGCGACCTTCGGCCTGCTGCTGTCGCATTGCTTCACCGTGTGGCTGCAGGCCACGCCCGAGGATCACATGCAGCGCGTCATCGCCCAGGGCGATCTGCGACCGATGGCCGGCAACAGCGGCAACCAGGAGGCGATGGACGACCTGCGCCGCATCCTGGCCGGCCGCGCCGCCTTCTACGGCAAGGCCGACCTGAGCTTCGACACCAGCGGCCTGGCGCTGACCCAGGCCTATGCGGGCTTGAGCGATGCCTTGAGGGCGGCGCTGGCCCGATCGGCGCGGCGCTGACTGTTCGTCGCGGGCCGCGAAGCCGACTGGGGCGCTGTACTGCGCTCGTGTCCCCCGGGACGGGCTGCGCCCGTCCCTCCTCCTTTACCTCGCTCCGCACAGCGCCCCAGCCGGCTTCGCTTCGGCCCGCTCAGACAAATGCACGATAGTGCATGAAGACGATTCAGCGATCGAAGGCCTCGGCCACCGTCATCAGCTTGCCGGTCTCGCCGGCTTCGTAGCCGACCAGCGAGGCGACCGACGACCGGTAGGCCGGCGACTGCATCAGCGTCAGCACGGTCTTCATCGCCGGCTGCGACTGGGCCGCCTTGTTGAGGGCGAAGAAGTAGCGCTCCTTGACCAGCGGGATGAAGGGCAGGCCGAAGCGCTGGGCCGCCGTCTGCACGCCGATGCCGACGTCGGCCATGCCGCTGGCGATGTAGGCGGCCACGGCGGCGTGGGTGAACTCGGTGCTGTCGTAGCCGCTGATCTCGGCCGGCTTCACGCCGGCCTTGCCGAGCAGCAGCTCGGTGAGCATGCGCGTGCCCGAGCCTTCGGGCCGGTTGACGAAGCGCACGTCGGGGCGCTGCAGGTCGGCCAGCGAACGGATGCGCTTGGGGTTGCCGGGTGCGACGAACAGGCCCTGGGTGCGCACCGCCAGGTGGACGAGGCTGTGGCCCTGCGGCTTGAGCCACTGCATGTAGCGCTTGGCGGCCGAGGCCTCGAACTCGCCGATCGGCACGTGGAAGCCGGCCAGGTCGCACTCGCCGCGCGCCAGCGCCGACACCGACTCGAAGCTGTTGCGGTAGCGCAGCTCGACCGACAGCGAGGCGGCCTCGAGCTTCTCGACCAGCGCCGCGACCGCGAAGCCGTGGCTCGCGTGCAGGCGCAGCGCGGCCGATCCGGCCGGCCGCTGCGGCAGCGCGCGGTCGAGCTCGTTCTCGAGCTCCGAGGCCAGCGAGCTGAGCAGCGGCGACAGCCGCGCGCTAATGCGCTTGTCGGCCCAGATCAGTTTCTCGGCCAGCGGCGTCAGCGTCGAGCCGCGGCCGCGGCCGGCGTCGACCAGCGGGTGGCCGAACAGCTGCTCGGCGCGCTTCACCTGGCCCCAGGCGTGGCGGTAGGACAGGCCGACGCTGCGGGCCGCCTGCGCGATGGCGCCGCTTTCCTGGATCGCCGCCAGCAGGGTCAGCAGCGCGGTCGTGTCGACCGCATCGTCGGGGCCTTGCGCGAGGCCCCAGTGGGGAGTGATCTGGATGCGCATCATTCGGCGGCCTCGTGCATATCTGGCGCCAGGGCGCTCGCTATCGTCCCTGGACAGGCTGGCGGCATTACATATGCTGATTGAAGCATATGAACTGCGGTCGCCGGACCGAGGAATTCCCGAACGATGAACGCCCCCGTGATTCCGATCCAGGTTCTACGCGAGCCTGGAGCGAAGCCGCGGCGCATGACCGGCGAACGGCCGGTCCCGCCCGCGGCGCTGGAGGAGGTCGGCGCGCTGCTCGCCGGCCGGCCGCTGCGCAAGGACCTGCTGATCGAGCACCTGCACGCGATCAACGATCGCCACGGCCAGCTGCGCACCGACCACCTGGCGGCGCTGGCGCAGCTGCTGCGCTTGTCGCCGGTCGAGGTCTTCGAGGTCGCGAGCTTCTACCACCACTTCGAGGTCGTGCGCGAAGGCGCCGACGGCCACTACCCGGTGCCGGCCGCGCTGACGGTGCGCGTCTGCGACGGCATCGCCTGCGAGCTGGCCGGCGCACAGGACCTGCTGGCGAAGCTGCCCGCGCTGCTGGGCACCGAGGTGCGCGTGATCGCGGCGCCCTGCATCGGCCGCTGCGAGCAGGCGCCGGCCGTCGCCGTGCACCAGCATCCGGTCGCCCACGCGACGCCGGCCTCGGTCCAGGCGGCAGTGGCGGCCAGACAGACGACGCACGAGCCCGCGCCCTACGCCGATCTGGCCGCCTACCGCGCGGCCGGCGGCTACGCCACGCTGCGGCAATGCCTGGCCGGCGAGCGCGAGGTCGAGGGCGTGATCGCGACGATGGAGTCGTCCGGCCTGCGCGGCCTGGGTGGCGCGGGCTTCCCGGCCGGGCGCAAGTGGCGCATCGTGCGCGGCCAGGCCGCGCCGCGGCTGATGGCGGTCAACATCGACGAGGGCGAGCCCGGGACCTTCAAGGACCGCCACTACCTGGAGCGCGACCCGCATCGCTTCCTCGAAGGCATGCTGATCGCGGCCTGGGCGGTCGGCATCGACGCGGTCTACATCTACCTGCGCGACGAGTACCACGGCTGCCGCGCGATCCTCGAGCGCGAGCTCGCGGCGCTGCAGGCCGATCCGTCGATGTCCGCGCTGCCGACCATCGAGCTGCGCCGCGGCGCCGGTGCCTACATCTGCGGCGAAGAGTCCGCGATGATCGAGTCGATCGAAGGCAAGCGCGGCATGCCGCGGCTGCGTCCGCCCTACGTGGCCCAGGTCGGCCTGTTCGGCCGGCCGACACTGGAACACAACTTCGAGACGCTCTACTGGGTGCGCGACATCCTCGAGAAGGGCGGCGACTGGTTCGCCGGCCACGGGCGCAACGGCCGCAAGGGCCTGCGCTCGTTCTCGGTGTCGGGTCGCGTCAAGCAGCCCGGCGTGCACCTGGCGCCGGCCGGCATCACGCTGCGCGAACTGGTGAACGAATACTGCGGCGGCATGCAGGACGGCCATGCGCTCTACGCCTACCTGCCGGGCGGCGCCTCGGGCGGCATCCTGCCCGAGCGCCTGGCCGATGTGCCGCTCGACTTCGACACCCTGCAGCCGCACGGCTGCTTCATCGGCTCGGCCGCGGTGGTGGTGCTGTCCGACCGGGACCGCGCGACCGACGTGGCGCGCAACCTGATGCGCTTCTTCGAGCACGAGAGCTGCGGCCAGTGCACGCCCTGCCGCAGCGGCACCGAGAAGGTGGGTGAACTGATCGCGAGCGACCGCTGGGACCTGGGCCTGCTCGCCGAGCTGTCGCAGGTGATGCGGGACGCGTCGATCTGCGGCCTGGGCCAGGCGGCACCGAACCCGGTGGACTGCGTGGTCAAGTACTTCCCGCAAGAGCTGCAAGCCGGCTGAACGCATGAACGCACCCACCTTGTCGAAGCTGCTGGCGCCGCAAGCGCAAGTGGTGGAGTTCTCGCTCGACGGTCGCACGGTCGCCGCGCGCGCCGACGAGACCATCTGGACCGTCGCCCGGCGCGAAGGGACGACCATCCCGCACCTGTGCCACAAGGAGGGCCTGGAGCCCGCCGGCAACTGCCGCGCCTGCGTGGTCGAGGTCGAGGGCGAGCGCGCGCTGGCCGCGAGCTGCTGCCGCAACGTCAGCGCCGGCATGAAGGTGCAGACCGCGAGCCCGCGCGCCGTCACCGCCCGCAAGATGGTCGTCGAGCTGCTGATGAGCGACGCCGGCGCGACCACCGACAGCTACACCCGCGAGTCCGAGCTGAGCGGCTGGGCCGCGACGCTGGACGTGCCGCGCGGCCGGTTGCCGCAGCGCGATACCCACTATGCCGAGGCCGACCTCTCGCACGCGGCGATCGCCGTCAACCTCGACGCCTGCATCCAGTGCACCCGCTGCCTGCGCGCCTGCCGCGACGAGCAGGGCAACGATGTCATCGGCCTGGCCTTCCGCGGCGGCCATGCGCAGATCACCTTCGACGCCAACGCGCCGCTCGGCGAGTCGTCCTGCGTGGCCTGCGGCGAATGCGTGCAGGCCTGCCCGACCGGCGCGCTGATGCCGGCGCGCGGCGCGGGCCTGCTCGAGGTCACCAGGAAGGTCGACTCGGTCTGTCCCTACTGCGGCGTCGGCTGCCAGCTGACCTGGAACGTGGGACTGGACGAGAAGGGCGAGGAGCGCATCCACTTCGTCACCGGCCGCGACGGCCCGGCCAACCACGGCCGGCTGTGCGTCAAGGGCCGCTACGGCTTCGACTACATCCACAACCCGCGCCGCCTGACCACGCCGCTGATCCGGCGCGAGGGCGTGGCCAAGGACCCGGCCGACATCGAACGCCTCAAGCAGGGCCAGATCAAGGCGACCGACATCTTCCGCCCGGCGACCTGGGACGAGGCGATGGAGCTGGCCGCCGGCGGCCTGGCGCGCTTGCGCGACGAGGCGCTGGCCGCGGGCCTGCGCGGCAACGACATCCCGCTCGCGGGCTTCGGCTCGGCCAAGGGCAGCAACGAGGAGGCCTACCTGTTCCAGAAGCTGGTGCGCCAGGGCTTCCGCACCAACAACGTCGACCACTGCACGCGGCTGTGCCACGCGAGCTCGGTCGCGGCGCTGCTCGAGGGCATCGGCTCGGGCGCGGTCAGCAACCCGGTCGAGGACGTCGCGCAGGCCGAGCTGATCTTCCTGATCGGCGCGAACCCCACGGTCAACCACCCGGTCGCCGCGAGCTGGATCAAGAACGCGGTCGACCGCGGCGCGCGGCTGGTGATCTGCGACCCGCGACAGACCGCGCTGACGCGCCGCGCCGCCTGGCACCTGCAGTTCCGGCCCGACACCGACGTCGCGCTGCTCAACGGCCTGCTGCACGTGATCGTCGCCGAAGGCCTGGTCGACGAGGCCTTCGTCGCGGCGCGCGTCAACGGCTACGAGGCGCTGAAGGCCTCGGTGGCCGAGGCGACGCCCGAGCGCATGAGCGAGATCTGCGGCATCGATGCGCAGACGATCCGCGACGTGGCGCGCGCCTACGCCACCAGCAAGGGCTCGATGATCCTGTGGGGCATGGGCGTCAGCCAGCACGTGCACGGCACCGACAACGCGCGC
>CAZUUU010000084.1:0-13119 GCA_964622685.1 uncultured Methylibium sp. | reverse complement strand
TGCGCCAGCCGCTCGACCGGCGCCACCAGCGCCGGCGGCAGCACCATCCAGCCGAGCCGCCAGCCGGTCATGCTGAAGTACTTGGAGAAGCTGTTGATCGAGACGATGTCGTCGCCGTGGGCCAGCGCGCTGTGGCCGTAGGCGTCGTCGTAGCTCAGCCCGAGGTAGATCTCGTCCACCAGCGTCACGCCGCCGCGCGCCCGCACGGCCTGCGCGATGCGGCCCAGCTCGTCGTGCGGGATCGAGGTGCCGGTCGGGTTGGACGGCGAAGCCAGCAGCACGCCGCGCGTGTGCGGGGTCCAGGCGCGCTCGACCGCGGCGGCGTCGAGCTGGTAGCGCTGCCCGGGTCCGCAGGGCAGCAGCACGGCACGGGCATCGGCCGCGGCGACGAAATGGCGGTTGCAGGGATAGCTCGGATCCGGCATCAGCACCTCGTCGCCGGCTTCGAAGAGCGCCAGGCAGGCGAGCTGCAGCGCGGCCGAGGCCCCCGCGGTGATGACGATGCGCCGCGGATCGATGTCGAGCCCGAAGCGCCGCGCATACCAGCGCGACAGCGCGGCACGCAACTCGGGCAGGCCGGTGGCCTGGGTGTACTGGGTGCGGCCGTCGACCAGGCAGCGCTGCGCGGCCTCCAGCACCGCCGGCGGCGCCGTGAAGTCCGGTTCGCCGATGTTGAGGAAGATCATCGGCTCCCCGCCGCGCGCCGGATCGCAGGCCGGGCTGTCGGCGATGCGGGCCGCGGCCTTGGCGCACTCCATCACGTAGAAGGGCTCGATGTGATCGAGCCTCGACGCCAACCTCATGGCGTGCCGCGCCGCGCCGCCACCTCGACCGGCCGCAGCTCGGCCGCCGCCTTGTCGAGCACGCCGTTGACGTACTTGTGTCCGTCGGTGCCGCCGAAGCTCTTGGCCAGCTCGACCGCCTCGTTGATCGCGACGCGGTAGGGGATGTCGATGCAGTTCTTAAGTTCGTAGGCGCCGATCATCAGCACGCCGTGCTCTATTGGCGACAGCTCGGTGGTCTTGCGGTCGACGTGCCTGGCCAGCACCGTGTCGAGCGCGGCGGCCTCGGCCAGGCAGCCGTGCAGCAGCGCGTCGAAGTGGGCCGAATCGGCCTGCTTGAAACCGTCGAGCTCGCGCACGTGGGCATCGATCTCCGCGGCCTCGCTGCCGGCGATCAGCCATTGGTAGAGGCCCTGCAGTGCGAACTCGCGCGAGCGGCGGCGCGCGGACTTGGCCCCCGGCTTGCGGCCGGCCGGCTTGGTGCGCGGCGCGGCGGAGGGGTCGGCGTCGGTCAAGAGATCTCTTCCATCAGGTTGGCCATCTCGACCGCCACGCGCGCGGCGTCGCGGCCTTTCTCGTCGACGCGCGCCCAGGCCTGGGCCTCGGTGTCGACGGTGAGGATGGCATTGGCGATCGGCGTCTCGTGGTCGAGCGAGACGCGCGTCACGCCGGCGCCGCTCTCGTTGGCCACCAGCTCGAAGTGGTAGGTCTCGCCGCGGATCACGCAACCGATGGCGACCAATGCATCGAAGTCCTGGCGCCGCGCCATCGCCTGCAGCGCGATCGGGACCTCGAGCGCGCCGGGCACCGAGACGTGCTCGATGTACTTGGCGGCCACGCCCAGCTCCTCCAGCTCGGCCAGGCAGGCCTGGGCGATGCGGTCGGTGATGGCGGCGTTGAAGCGCGCCTGCACGATGCCGATGCGCAGGCTGTCGCCTTCCAGCTCGGCCACGGTGTTGCCGAAGATCGTCGTGCCGGGATCAGCGCCTTGCATCGCAACCTCGTTCGAAGGGGGTGTTCATTCGGCGGCGACGAAGCCGGTGACCTCGAGCCCGTAGCCGGCCATGCTGGGCATGCGGCGCGGGCTGCCGAGCAGCTTCATGCGGTGCACGCCGAGCTCGCGCAGGATCTGCGCGCCGACGCCGTAGGTGCGCAGGTCCATCATCGGGCCGCGCGAGGCCTTGCCGGAGGCCGTGGTCGCGCTGCCGTCGGCGGTGAGCTGCTGCAGCAGGCCTTCGCCGGCTTCACCGCAGTTGAGCAGCACCGCGACGCCGCGCTCGGCGGCGCGCAGCGCGGCCAGGGCCTTGGGCAGCGGCCACGAATGCCCGCAGCGGCCGGCGTCCAGCAGGTCCAGCACGGACAGCGGCTCGTGCACGCGCACCAGCACCTCGTCGTCGGGCTTCCAGCGGCCGACCGACAGGGCGAGGTGCAGGCCGCCCGAGCGGTCGCGGAAGGCGTGGCAGTCGAAGGAGCCCTGCGGCGTGATCAGCGGACGCTCGGCGACGCGCGTGATCAGCGTCTCGTTGCGGCTGCGGTATTCGATCAGGTCGGCGATCGTGCCGATCTTCAGGCCATGCTCGCGCGCGAAGACCTCGAGGTCGGGCAAGCGCGCCATGCTGCCGTCGTCCTTCATGATCTCGCAGATCACGGCGGCGGGCGTGAGCCCCGCCATCAGCGCGAGGTCGCAGCCGGCCTCGGTGTGACCGGCGCGCATCAGCACGCCGCCGTCCTGGGCCTGCAACGGAAAGATGTGGCCCGGCTGGACCAGGTCGCTGGGCTTCGCATCGCGCGCGACGGCCGCCTGCACCGTGCGGGCGCGGTCGGCGGCCGAGATGCCGGTGGTGACGCCGGTGGCGGCCTCGATCGACACGGTGAAGGCCGTGCCATGCTGGGTGCCGTTGCGCGCGGCCATCGGCGGCAGCTGGAGGCGTTCGCAGCGCTCGCGCGTGAGCGTCAGGCAGATCAACCCGCGGCCGAAGCGCGCCATGAAGTTGACGGCCTCCGGCGTCACGTGGTCGGCCGCGAGCACGAGATCGCCTTCGTTCTCGCGGTCTTCCTCGTCGACGAGGATCACCATGCGGCCGGCGGCGAGCTCTGCGATCAGCTCGGGAACAGGGGAAATGGCCATGGCCGCGATTGTAGGTGGCGCCCCTCGCCGGCGCCCCGCGCGGCAGCAGGCGATGCGGCTTACTTCTCGCCCAGCATGCGCTCGACGTAGCGCGCGATCAGGTCGATCTCGAGGTTGACGCGCGATCCGCGGTCCAGCAGGCCCAGCGTCGTGTGCTGCAGCGTGTGCGGGATCAGGTTGATGCTGACTTCGGTGGTGTCGGCGTCGTCGCTCACCCGGTTGACGGTGAGGCTCACGCCGTTCACCGTGATCGAGCCTTTGTAAGCGAGGTAGCGGCCGAGCGCGCGGGGTGCCGCGATGCGCAGCTCCCAGGACTCGCCGACGGCCGCGAAGTGCGTGACGGTACCGATGCCGTCGACGTGGCCGCTGACGAGATGACCGCCGAGCCGGTCGTTGGCCCGCAGGGCTTTCTCGAGGTTGACCGGCCCGGGGGCGGCCAGGCCGGCGGTCTTGTCCAGGCTCTCGGCCGACACATCGACCGTGAACCAGGCGGCGTCGGCGTCGAAGGCCGTCGCGGTCATGCAGGCGCCGTTGAGCGCGATGCTGTCGCCCGGCTGCACGTCGGCCAGGTAGTCGGGCGGGGCGGAGATGACGAGCCGCTTGCCGTGCGAAGCGTCGTCGCCGAGCGCGACGACCTCGGTGATGCGGCCGATGCCGCTGACGATGCCGGTGAACATGCGGCGATTGTCGCCGCGAGCGAGTGCCCCGTGCGTCAGAAGGCCGCGCGGCCCGGCGGCCGGGCGATCAGCCGCAGGTCGGGGCCGATGCGTCGGACGTCGCCGAACTCCAGGTGCAGGCCGTCGGCCAGTCGCTCGAGCGGGCCGAAGCGCGCCATCTCGCGGCCGCTGCCCAGCAGCAGCGGGGCCAGGTAGACGAGGAACTCGTCGACCAGGCCGGCCCGCACCAGCGAGCCGTTGAGCTTGTGCCCGGCTTCGACGTGCAGTTCGTTGACACCGCGCCGTGCCAGGTCGGCGAGCATCTCGGTCAGGTCGACCTTGCCGCCCGGACCTGGGCAGGCGACCACGGCGATGCCGCGGTCCGCCAACTGCGTCGCCTTGTCGCTGTCGGCGGCGCCGGCGACGTAGACGAGCACCTCGCCGGGCGGCTGCAGCACGCGAGCGCCGAGCGGGATCTCGAGTGTCGAATCCACCACCACGCGCCTGGGCTGCAGGGCGGTCTCGACCAGCCGGACGTCGAGGCGCGGGTCGTCGTCGAGCACGGTGCCGATGCCGGTCAGCACGGCGCCGGCGCGCTTGCGGAAGGCATGCCCGTCGGTGCGTGCGGCTTCGCCGGTGATCCACTGGCTGGCGCCGTTGTCCAGCGCGGTCCGGCCGTCGAGCGAGGCGGCGATCTTCAGGCGCACCCAGGGCCGGCCGCGCTGCATGCGCGACAGGAAGCCGATGTTCAGTTCGCGTGCGGCGACGGCGATCGCATCGTCGGCCGGCAGCACCGTCACGTCGATGCCGGCGGCGCGCAGCCGCGCGATGCCTTGCCCCGCGACGAGCGGGTTCGGGTCCTGCAGCGCGACGTGGACGCGACCGATGCGTGCCTCGACCAGTGCATCACAGCAGGGCGGCGTGCGGCCGTGATGGGCGCAGGGCTCGAGCGTGACGTAGGCGGTGGCGCCTTGCAGGTCCTGGCCTGCGGCGGCTCGCAGGGCCATGACCTCGGCGTGCGCCGAGCCGGCGCGTTGCGTCGAGCCGACGGCCATCAGCCGCCCGTCGGCGGCGGTCAGCACGCAGCCGACCCGCGGGTTGGGGTCGCTCAGGCCGATGGCATCGGCCGCGTGGCGCAGGGCCAGCGCCCAGGCGTCTGTAGCGCTGAGGTTCACGGCCGCGACGATAACCGCTCAGGGCTGATGCGGCGCGGTGCCGGCCGGGCAGGCGCCGGCGGAAAGCAGCAGGAAGTTCTGGTGGTGCAGCGAGCGGTGCACCAGCGTGTAGACGGCCGGGTGCAGGTCGTTGTCGGTGGTGGCCGGATCGGGAGTGTCTCGGCAGACGGCTTGGCCGGCGACCGGAGCCGGTTGCACGATCGATCGACCCGACCATGCGCGCGGTGTGCCGGGATCCCCGTCGTGATCGGCGGCGCGCATCAGGCAATGGTACTGGCGCAGGCCGGCGATGGGGCGCCCGTCGTTGTGGTCGACGGCGTCCGCGACGTGGCACTCGGGCACCGCCAGCAGGTGCTGGGCGTCGGTGATGGTGATGTCGGTCAAGGCGGCGAGCCAGTCGCCGCGGATGTGGCCGCGCAGCAGGTAGGCCGGCAGGGGCGTGCAGCTGGCGGTGATGTCGGTGTCGTTCCCCGGCGTCGCGGCACAGGTCGCCATCACCATGCCCGATGCGTCGTCGAAGACCAGGTGTCCGCCGCTGGCGCCGGACCAGGGCAGGGTGCTGCGGCCGCGGTTGCTGCCGTCGAGCCGGGTGGCTTCGACGGGGATGTCGAGCGCGCGCTCCCTGGGCCGCATGAAGCGGTCGCCCTGCGGCAGTGGCAGGCCGAGGCTGCCGCCGTCGGCGGGATCGCTGCGGGCGATCAGGGACAGCAGGCGCACGCTGGCGTCGTCGCCGCTGCGGTCGGTCCAGTCGACGCGAACCTCGACACGGCGCTGTCCGGCATCGGCGTCACCGTCGACGGTCCAGCGGCGCTCGTAGCGGGTGTTGCTCGCAATCGCCGGAACGTCCTGGCCGCCTGTGAGCCCGGCGTAGCTGGGATGACCGGGCGCAGCAAGGACCCGATCGAAGCTGCGCAGATCCTCGAGCCCGGACTGCGCGAGTTGCGTCGCCTCGGTGCGCTGGCGAGCCAGGTCGGCGTGCCGGGACAGGCCGATGTGCAGGCCGGTCAGCGCCAGCATGCCGATCGACATGACGGCCAGCGCGATGAGCGCTTCGATCAGCGTGAAGCCGCGGGTGCGCACGTCAGTGTCCCGGGTTGCAGGTCTGCGCCGGGTCGTCGCTGCTGCAACGCGCGTCCCGCCAGCTGCCGGGCAGGCGGGCCAGGGTGCCGGTGCCGGAGCGCAGCCGCGCCAGGACGTCCGCGTCGTAGTGAATCGTGCCCATGCCGCCGGCCGTGATGCCGCTGCGCGCGATCAGTCCGCCATGGATCTGGGCGTCCAGCGCGGCTGGCGAGTCCGCGACATCGATGTAGACCAGGCCGTGCAGCGGCACGTTGCCTGCGAGCGCCAGCCGGCCCCGCACCACGAGCATGATCGGCCGCTCGAGAGTGCCGATCGAACCACCAGGCCAGCCCGCTGCATCGAGACTCAGGTCGCCGTCGACGACGAAGCTGTCGTGGCCGTCGGCGTGGGCGGCCTGCATGGCGACGCCACAGCCGGCACCGCTGCAGCCGGCGATGCGATGCGTCGTGGGCGCTGCCTCGAACTGGGCCGGCGTCGTGCCGAACCACGCGGCGAAGTAGGCCGCGCCGTCGGCGTCGTGCGCCGCGAGGCGACCGAGGGCCTCGTCGCGCGCGATCACTGCGTTGGCCGCCGGGCTGCCGGCCAGCGTCGTCACGCCGCGGGCGGTGTCGAGGTCGACGCTTCCTCCGGCATGGATGACGTAGCCCGGGGTGCGAGGGTCGGTGTTGCTCAGTCGCAGGCTGCCGTCGATCGTCACTGCGCCGGCGGCCGTGACAGCAGCGACGGGAAGCGATCGGACGCCAGGGCGCAGCTTCAGCACCGCCTGCACCGTGGCGACGGCGTCGGCCGGGCCTCGATCGGCGCCCGGCACGCATTGGCTGCCGAGGCCGCTGCAGCCGCGCGAGACGACGTGCAGGCTCTCCGGGTCATCCGGCACGGCGGCGAGCTCGACCGTGAAGCTCGGGGCGTCGTCACGCAGCGCGGGCGCCGAGTCGTCGGCCGGGCAACTGCACGTGAGCGCCGTGTCGCCCAGGCTGCAGCCGGGTCGCGCTGCCGCGGCGGGCGCGAGTGCGAGGCCAGCCGTCAGCGGCGCGTAGCGGGCGCGGAACGAGCGGACCGTGCCGGACGCGCCGGTCACCGGCTGGCAGGCCGCGTCGATGGTGCGCGGATCGTTGAGCCGGGCCGTGGCCCACTCGAGGCCGGCCTCGGCGGCCTCGAAGGCCTGCACCGAGCGGTACTGGTTGGCCGAACTGCGCTGCTCGAACAGCAGCGAGCGATTGGCGAAGAAGGCCACCATCGTCATCGCGAACAGCAGCACCAGCGCCACGCTGAGGGCGCCCAGGCCTCGTTGGGCGTGCCGGTGCGCGTGGGACGACGGGCGATGCTTCATGGGCAGTCCACCGCGGCGAACTCGTCGTTGCGCACACGGACCGCCTCGTGGATCTGCCTCTGCACCTGCGTGTCGCTGGCCGATTCGCCGTGCAGCTCGAGGTGGTAGCTGCGCACCGTCAGGCTGGGGCAGGCCATCGTGGCGTTATCGCAGGCCGGCCGGCACAGGTGCCCGAGCGGGACGGTCAAGCGTCGGGGCGAGACGACGAAGCGGGTCACGCGCAGGACGGCGGGGTCCGTCAGCGCCTGCCAGCTCCCGCCGTTCAAGGTCTGCAGGCTGCCCTGGGCGAGGCGAAAGCCGCTCGCCTCGTTGAGGTCGACGAGGTCGTTCTCGACCGCATCGCGCGAGAAGCTGTAGGTCGTGACGTCGGCATCGGTCCCCGCCGAAGGCGTCACGTCACGGTAGGGATTGGGGCGGCGCGGCGGCACCGTCGCCGCCAGGGCCTGCTGCCAGAAGCCGGCGCGACGCAGGTCGCGCGCGACGAGCGCGGCGGTCGCCCGCAGGTCCTGGTGCAGGCGGGCTTCCAGCAGCAGACGGCGGCTGTCGCGCAGGTGCTCGACGAAGAGTTTGGTGGCGCCGCCGGCGATCAGCAGTCCGACCGTGCATCCGACCAGCAGCTCGATCAGCGACAGGCCTCGTTGGCGGTGCATGCGATCGCTCCTGCTTCAGCGGTTCCAGCACAACCGGGGGGTGGCCGCGCCCGACGCACCGTGGACGACCTGGCCGCCTTGCAGGCCGAGGCTCAACGTCGTGCAGGCGCCATCGGGCCACTGCGCCGTCGCCGTGGCGACGTAGCCATGGGCCGAGGCGCCGCTGATCGAGACCCGGTAGCGATCGGCCGCGGATGCGCTCAGCCCCAGCAATGCCGGGTCGTCGGCATAGCTGGAGTGGTTGGCCCGCCAGCGTTCCTGCGCGTGCTGCACCTGGTAGAGCGCGGCGATCGCGTCGGCACGGCGTCCCTTGTTGACTTGCGCGGCGTAGCTCGGGTAGGCCAGTGTCGCCAGGATTCCGGCGATGACGATCACGATGAGCAGCTCGATCAGGCTGTAGCCGCGGTGGGCGGTGGACCGGCGATGGCACATGGGTCAGCACTCCCGGTAGCCGCCGATCGCACCGGCCGGCGAGCAGGACCGCACCCGGCCCATGATGTTGACGACGTGGTGGATCGCCCGGCCGTCGCGGCCGACGACACGGATCGTCGCCGCCGGGCTGCTGGTGCCGTGACGCGGGTCGTAGACGATGGAGGCGACGTTGGCGCGGATGCTGCTGCGGCTGTCCGGCGGCAGCAGGATGCTCTTCAGCGCTTGCGCGCCGGGGTTGCAGCTCGCCACACCCTCGGACTGGCAACTGCAGTCCCCCGCCGAGCCGCTGTGCAGCACGTAGCAGCTGCCGCCGCCGGGCAGCGTCGCGAAGCTGGCGCGCAGCGACTGGTTGCGTGCGACCGCCTCCGAGCGCAGGTACTGCAGGTCGGTGGCGAGCTCGCTGGCGACCCCCTCCGTATGGCGACGTTGCAGCACGTCGCCGAAGCCGGGCAGTGCGATCGTCGCGGCGCTGGCGAGGATCGCGAGCGTGGCGCCGGCCTCGACGAAGGTCAGTCCTCGTTGTGCGTGTTTCAAGCGAGCCCCCTTGCCGCATCGGCCAGTCGATGCAGGCAATCTAGGCTCGCGGCTTCGAGGCCGCATTCCCCCCGCGGAGGGGCGAGCGGGGGGCGCTCTTGCGACCCTCAGATGTCCTTGATCAGACGGCTGAACTCGTCGACGCCCTCGAAGCTGCGGTACACGCTGGCAAAGCGGACGTAGGCCACCTTGTCGAGCTTCTTCAGCTCGCGCATCACCATTTCGCCGATCTTGGTCGACGGCACCTCGTTGGCCGCGGTGGCGAGCAGCTTCTCCTCGATGCGCCCGAGCGCGGCATCCACCTGGTCCGTGCTCACCGGGCGCTTGCGCAAGGCCAGCAGCATCGACGCGCGGATCTTGCTGCGATCGAACTCGCTGCGGCTGCCGTCCTTCTTGACCACGGCCGGCATCGCCAGCTCGGCACGCTCGTAGGTCGTGAAGCGCTTGTCGCAGGACGGGCAGCGCCAGCGGCGTCGGATGACGTCGCCTTCATCGGACTCCCGGGTCTCGGCGACCTGGGTGTCCTCGTGGCCGCAGAAGGGGCAGCGCATCGCTGTTCAGCCGTGGCGCCTGCCAGGCGGCGTCGATCCGTGCGCGCGCGAGGGCGTCATCGATAGACCGGGAAATCGCGGGTCAGCGCCGCGACCTTGGCTCGCACGGTCGCGAGGGTGGCCTCGTCGTGCGGCTTGTCCAGCACGTCGGCGATCAGGTGCGCCGTCTGCACGGCCTGCGCTTCCTTGAAGCCGCGTGTCGTCATCGCCGGCGAACCGAGGCGGATACCGCTGGTGACCATCGGCTTCTGCGGGTCGTTCGGGATGCCGTTCTTGTTGCAGGTCATGTGCGCGGCGCCGAGGATGGCTTCGGCTTCCTTGCCGGTCAGGTTCTTCGGCCGCAGGTCGACCAGCATGACGTGGCTCTCGGTGCGGCCCGAAACGATACGCAGGCCGCGCTCGACCAGCGTGCGCGCCAGTGCGTCGGCGTTCTTCACCACCTGCTGCTGGTAGGCCTTGAACTCGGGGGAGAGCGCCTCCTTGAAGGCGACCGCCTTGCCGGCGATGACGTGCATCAGCGGTCCACCCTGGAGACCGGGGAAGATGGCGCTGTTGATCTTCTTCGCGATGTCCTCGCTGTTCGTCACGATGATGCCGCCCCGCGGGCCGCGCAGGCTCTTGTGCGTGGTCGACGTCACCACGTCGGCGAAGGGCACCGGGTTCGGGTAGACGCCGGCCGCGATCAGGCCGGCGTAGTGCGCCATGTCCACCATGAAGTAGGCGCCGACCGCCTTGGCGACCTTGGCGAAGCGCTCCCAGTCGATCCGCAGCGAGTAGGCCGAAGCGCCGGCGATGATGAGCTTGGGCTTGTGCTCGTGGGCCAGCCGCTCCATCGCGTCGTAGTCGATCTCTTCCCTGGCGTTCAAACCGTAGCTGACCACCTTGAACCACTTGCCGCTCATGTTGAGCGCCATGCCGTGCGTCAGGTGCCCGCCTTCGGCGAGGCTCATGCCCATGATGGTGTCGCCGGGCTGCAGCAGCGCGAAGAAGACGCCCTGGTTGGCTTGTGAACCCGAATTGGCCTGCACATTTGCGAAGGCGCCGCCGTAGATCTGCTTGAGCCGGTCGATGGCCAGCTGCTCGACCACGTCGACGTTCTCGCAGCCGCCGTAGTAGCGCTTGCCGGGGTAGCCCTCGGCGTACTTGTTGGTCAGCTGGCTGCCCTGGGCGGCCATCACGGCGGGGCTGGTGTAGTTCTCCGACGCGATGAGCTCGATGTGCTGTTCCTGGCGGTGGTTCTCGGCCTGGATCGCGGCCCAGACCTCGGGGTCCACCAGGGCGACGGTGGAAGTCGATCGATCGAACATGGTGCGGCGTCCTCTGCGGTCAGCGGTGTCCTGCCCGGCTTCATCGACGTCATCGATGCTTCGGGGCGTGGCGCAGGCGAGCGGCGGGTGCGGGGCGTCCGGCCGCGCTTCGCGGTGGTCGACCACCTCGGGCCCGGGGTGGCCCTATCGCCTTCGCGCGGCGGCCGCAGTGTAGCGGAGCGCCCGTGGGCGCTCCCTGCGGTCAGCGCAGAGCGATCGTCTGAGCGACCGTCGCGGTCGGTTGACTTTCGGGGGCGGGCAGCACGGTGTCCGGTGCTGCCGGGGTCGCCGCCGGTACCACGGCCGGCGTGACGATCAAGGGTGCCGTCACGGCGACGCTGCGGCCCGATGCCACGGAGCGCAGGTAGCTCTGCTCCGCCAGCACCTTGGCGGCATAGCCGCCGTCGTCGGGCAGGTTGGCGGCGCCGACGTAGTAGCGCAGGCCGCCCTCCAGGCTGCCGGCGCGTGCGATGCACTCCTTCAGCACCTGCACGCCGACGCGCAGGTTGGTCACCGGGTCGAAGGCGGCATGCGTGCCGCCGAAGGCCTCGTACTTGTCGTCATGGATGCGTGTCATGACCTGCATCAGGCCCTGTGCGCCGACCGGACTCTGGGCGAAGGGGTTGAAGCTGGACTCGATCGCCATGATCGCGAGGATCAGCGTCGGGTCGAGCCGTGCGCGCTGACCGACTTGCCAGGCCTCCTGCACCAGACGGCTGACGGGCTCGGGCGCGACCCGATAGCGACGTGCCAGCCACGAGGCCACGGCAGCCTGCTGGCGGTCGAGGTCACGCGGGTCGACGGCCGTTGCGCGGCCGACAGCTTCGCGGTCGCCCAGCGCCACGGCCAGGGCCGCGCCCGACGACGGGTCGACCTCGACGCGCGCTTCCTGGCGCGATTGCAGCCAATCGAGCGCGCGCTCCTCGAGCGAGTGCCTCAGATCGGCCCGGGTCGCGAAAAACATGGAAAGCGCAACCACGGCCAGGCCGACCAGGGCCAATGAGTTGTGGCAGACCTCGAGCAGGCCATGCCCGGCATCCTTGAGGAAGACCGCGAGCGGTCGGCCCAATGAAGCGGCCGATCGGGCGAGCGACCGTTGTACTGACTGGAACGCTGTCATGCCTCTCCTTTCGACGAGCGCGGAACGGACCGGTCGGGTCCTGGATCCCGCGGAGATAATCCGCCCGTTACATGTGGCCGGACTGGTGGCAGAGCCGGCGAGGGCTGGATGATCTGCAGCGTGGCGCCGTTTGATCGGCGCGGGTTATCCCTAGCGGGGCGGAGTGTAGGTAGCCCTGTAATAACCAGTCAAGACTATCAAACAAGCTCTTTATTCTTCCAGAGAATGAAATACCGCGATCTGCGTGAGTTCCTCGCCGGCCTCGAGCAGCTGGGGGATCTGCGGCGCGTCGCAGAGCCAGTGTCGGCGCGGCTCGAGATGACAGCGCTCAGTGACCGGGTGCTGCGGGCCGGGGGGCCGGCCCTGCTTTTCGGATGCCCGACTCAAGGGGGCATTGGTTACAAATTTCCCGTGCTGACCAACCTCTTCGGGACCCCTCGGCGCGTCGCCCAGGGCATGGGCGCAGATGACGTCGGCCAGTTGCGCGAGGTCGGCCGGGTGCTGGCCAGCCTCAAGGAACCCGACCCGCCGCGCAGTCTGAAGGACGGCGGCCGGTTGCTGCAGATGCTGAAGGCGCTCTGGGACATGAAGCCGGCCACCGTGCGCCACGCGGCGTGCCAGCAGGTGGCCTGGGAGGGGGGGGACGTCGACCTGGGCCGGCTACCGGTGCAGACCTGCTGGCCAGGGGACGCCGGACCGCTGATCACCTGGGGCCTGGTGATCACGCGCGGCCCCCAGGTGGGGCCTGCGCCGCGGCTGCGGCAGAACCTGGGCATCTATCGCCAGCAGGTGATCGGCCCGCGCCAGACCATCATGCGATGGCTGGCTCATCGGGGTGGCGCCCTGGATTTTCGCGATTTCGCGTTGGCCTATCCGGGCCGGCCCTTCCCGATGGCGGTCGCGCTGGGTGCCGATCCGGCCACGATCCTGGGGGCGGTCACGCCGGTGCCGGACAGCCTGAGCGAGTACCAGTTCGCCGGCCTGCTGCGCGGCAGCCGGACCGAACTGGCGAACTCGGGCGTCGGCGAAGGCGATGTCAAGCTCCAGGTCCCGGCGAGTGCGGAGTTCGTGCTCGAGGGGCACATCCCGCCGGCCGATGCAGGCTACGTCGGACGGAGCGAACACGGGATCCCGCTGAAGGAGAAAGGCGGCTACCTGCACGCCCTGGAAGGCCCGTTCGGCGACCACACCGGCTACTACAACGAGCAGGACTGGTTCCCGGTCTTCCAGATCGACCGCATCACCCATCGCGACGACCCGATCTACCACTCCACCTACACCGGCAAGCCGCCCGACGAGCCGGCCGTGCTGGGGGTCGCGCTCAACGAGGTGTTCGTGCCGATCCTGCAGAAGCAGTTTCCGGAGATCGTCGAC
>CAZUUU010000083.1:0-13129 GCA_964622685.1 uncultured Methylibium sp. | reverse complement strand
CAGCCAACAGCCAATTCACCCAGCCGCCTCACACACAGAAATCCTGACGGCCCCAACTGCGCCAAAGCAGATCCAGATACCATAACTCTCTCTGCGAGAACGCCTCTTCGTTGATCAGCAGCTGCCGAAGCGCGGGACGCCGAAGACAATCATGCGTCGCCTAGGCTTTCGCATTGTGGATGGTGGCGACGACAAGACTGTTGCAGCTCTGGCAAGTTACCGTGACTTCTACCGGTACTTCCCGTACTTCTCCAAGATGGTTGTCTGACAAGACCTTCATGGCACAGCTTGTTTCAGTGCGGTCGACTTTCTGAACTGCGGTTTGTTTGCCTGAAGGCGGTGCGGCACTCGCAGTTCACGCTGACTTCACACAACCTTCAACCAGCGCTCGCGCGCCCTTCCAACCCCCTTCTCACCCCCCGCGCATCCTGACCCCGTGCCCACCCCGCGGCACGCCACCCTCGTCAGGAGTTGCGCATGTCCCCCTTCTCCCTGCGTCCCGGCCTCCCGCTACGCCCGCTGTCGCGGCCGGGTCGCCTGTGGGCCGTCGTGCTGGCCATCGCCTGCGCCGCGACCCTGCTGCTGGTCGCCATCCCGGCGCAGGCCGACGACGCCGAGGCGCGTCGCGCCGAGAGTCCGTACTTCCAGGTCCGCAGCGACGACCCGACCACCGACCGCCTGCCGCTGAAGGCGACCGAGGTCGACGCGCGCATCGCCGGCGCCATCGCCGACGTCACGGTGACGCAGCGCTACCGCAACGAGGGCCAGCGTCCCATCGAGGCGCGCTACGTCTTCCCGGGCTCCACGCAGGCGGCGGTGTACGCGATGCAGGTGCGCATCGGCGACCGTCTGATCGTCGCCGACATCCGCGAGAAGCAGCGCGCCCGCATCGAGTTCGAAGCCGCCAAGCGCGAGGGCAAGACCACCGCGCTGTTGGAGCAGGAGCGCCCCAACGTCTTCGCGATGAACGTGGCCAACATCCTGCCGGGCGACGAGGTGGCGGTGGAGCTGCGCTACACCGAGCTGCTGCCGCCCAGCGAGGGGCGCTACCAGTTCGTGTTTCCCACGGTCGTGGGGCCGCGCTACCACCGGCCCAAGGCGGAGGGTGGGTCTTCTTCGTTCACCGCCGTGCCCTACCTCCGCGCCGGCGAAGCTTCGGCCACCAAGTTCGACCTGCGCGTCGCCTTCGCCTCGCCGCTGCCGGTGAGCGCGCTGCGCTCGTCCTCGCACGGGATCGAGGTCGAGGGCGAGGGAACGAACGCCGCACGCGTCGCGCTGGCCGGCAGCGCGGACGATGACGAAGGGAGCAGGAACAATCGCGACTTCATCCTCGACTGGCAACTCGCCGGCGAGCACCTGAGTTCGGGCCTCACGCTCTTTCCCGGCAAGCCGGGCGAGGAGAACTTCTTCCTCGCGATGGTGGAGCCGCCGCGCGCCATCGCCACCGCGCAGATCGTGCCGCGCGACTACGTCTTCGTGGTCGACATCTCGGGCTCCATGCACGGCTACCCGCTGGACACCGCCAAGGTCCTGCTGCGCCACCTGATCGGCAGCCTGCGCCCCAGCGACACCTTCAACGTGCTGCTGTTCTCGGGCAGCAACCGCGTGCTGAACGAAAGCTCGGTGCCGGCCACGCAGGCCAACATCGACCAGGCGCTGCGCGTCATCGGCCAGATGGGCGGCAACGGCAGCACCGAGATCGTGCCCGCGCTCAAGCGCGTGGCCGCGCTGCCCAAGGCGCCCGAGGTGTCGCGCAGCGTGATCGTCGTGACCGACGGCTACGTCACGGTCGAGAGCGAGGTCTTCCAGCTGATCCGCCGCAACCTCGACAAGACCAACGTCTTCGCCTTCGGCATCGGCAGCTCGGTCAACCGTCACCTCATCGAAGGCATCGCGCGTGCCGGCCAGGGCGAGCCCTTCATCGTCACCAAGCCCGACCAGGCCAAGGCCCAGGCCGAGCGCCTGCGCCGCATGATCGACTCGCCCGTGCTCACGCAGGTGAAGGCGCGCTTCGAGGGCCTGGAGACCTACGACGTCGAACCGCAGCCGCTGCCCGACGTGCTGGGCGGCCGGCCGGTGCTGGTGTTCGGCAAGTGGCGCGGCGAGCCGCGCGGCCAGCTGGTGGTCGAAGGCCAGGCTGCGCACGGTGCCTGGCAGGCGATGCTGCCGGTCGCCACGCCCGACCCGGACGCCGCGGCGCTGCGTCACCTGTGGGCGCGCCACCGCATCCGCTCGCTGTCCGACCAGGAGGCGCTGCAGGGCGGCGACGCGCAGCGCGACGCGATCATGGCGCTGGGCCTGCGCTACAGCCTGCTGACGCAGTACACGAGCTTCATCGCGGTCGACCAGGTCGTGCGCAACCCGGGTGGCGAGGCGACGGCGGTGAACCAGCCCTCGCCGCTGCCCAAGGGCGTGAGCGAGCTGGCCGTCGGCGGCAGCCTGGGCGCCGAGGTGCCCAGCACGCCCGAGGCGTCGGGCTGGCTGGCGCTGGCGGTGGTGGTCGTGCTGCTGGTCGGCGCGGCCTGGCACCGCGGCGGCTCGAGCGCACGCACGCTGTGGCGGCGCCCGCGGCGCCCGAGGACTGCGCTTGGGCCCTTCGGCGGGGCTCAGGACAGGCTTCGACAGGCTCAGCTTGAACGGCGAGGGTGATCCACGCTCCGTTCGCCCTGAGCCTGTCGAAGGGCCCGCTCCCCCACAACTCCGAGCACATCGATGCACCAACGTCTTTCACTGACGCAACCCACCGGCCTGGCCGCGCTGCCCGCCGGCGGCTGGCTGGCGCTGCAGGCCGCCGCGCTGTGGCCGCACGCGCTGTGGGCCGCCGGGCGCATGGGCGACGGCTCGGACGACCCGCTCGGCCTGGCGGCGATCGCGATGCTGGCGGTCCTGTTGGGCCGTCTGGCGCCGGACCTTCGCGACCGCGCGCAGCCGGGCTGGCTGGCGGCGAGCCTGGGGTTGACCGCGGGCGCGACGGCGGCGCTGTGGGCGCTGCCGCCGCTGGCCGCGTCGCTGATCGCGGCGCTGGCGCTGGGCGCGGCGCTCGCGGCCTGGCTGCCGCTGCAGACGCCGCGGCTGTCGCTGGCGGGGCTGGTGCTGCTGGCGCTGCCGCTGCTGGCCTCGCTGCAGTTCTATGCCGGCTATCCGCTGCGGCTGCTGACGGCGCAGTTGTCGACCTGGGCGCTGCAGCTGGCCGGCATGGACGCCGCGACCAGCGGCGCGGCGATGACGGTCGCGGGCCGGCTGGTCATCGTCGACGCGCCGTGCTCCGGCGTGCAGATGGCGTGGCTGGGCTACTTCTGCGCCTTCGCCGCGGCCGGCTGGGTGGGGCTGCGCGACGGCGCGCTGTTGCGGCGCCTGCCGGTGGTGGGCTTGATCGTGATGGCGGGCAACGTGGTGCGCAACAGCGTGCTGGTGGCGCTGGAGTCGCGGCCGCAGGGCCTGGGCTCGGGCGCGCACGAGGCCATCGGCTTCGTGGTGCTGAGCGTGGTGTGCAGCGCGGTGCTGCTGTGGACGATGCGGGACGAGTCCCGGGAGAACGAGCATGCGCATCGCGCTTGAACGCGGGTGGGGCGTACGGCTGCGCGCGCTGTTGCAGTCGCTGGGCGGCGGGGTGCGGATCGCGGCCGTCGCGGTGCTGGCGGCCTGCGCGATGCTACCGCTGGCCCGCGAGTCGCGCACCGCGGACGCCGTGTCGCGTGCCGTCGAATGGCCGCAGCGCTTCGACGGCCGCCTGCTGCGCCCGCTGGCGCTCAGCGCGGTCGAGCAGCGTTTCGCGTCGGCCTTCCCCGGCGCGATCGGCCGCTTCAGCGACGGCGAGCGCCTGCTGGTGCTGCGCGACGTGCAGCGCCCCACGCGCATGCTGCACCCGGCCACCGACTGCTACCGCGGCCTGGGCTACGCGATCGCCGACGCGCGCCTGGAGCGCGACGACCGGCAGCGGCTGTGGCGATGCTTCGAGGCGCGGCGCGGCGGCCAGCGCCTGCGCGTGTGCGAGCGCATCGAGGACGCGGAGGGCCTGGCCTTCACCGACACCTCGGCCTGGTTCTGGGCCGCCGCACTGGGCCGCTCGACCGGGCCCTGGCAAGCGGTGACGACCGTCGTTGAAGTCGACAGCGAAGTTGATGTTCCCGTGGCAAGCCTTCAGGAGTGAGAAGTGAAGATCCCGAGTCGCGAAGCGCTCTCTGCGCACATGTCCACGCGCAGCGCGCGCTGGTGGATGGGCACGCTGGCGGTGCTGGCGACGCTGGTGCTGGTGGCGATCGCGCTGCTGGCCGCGGCGCTGCACGCGCTGGCGCCGCAGCCCGGCGAGTGGACGACCACGCTGAAGATCGGGCCGCGCGGCCTGCAGCTCTCGCGGCCGGTCAGCGTGCCGGCGCTGCTGCGCGTGGCGACGCACCCGCTCGGCCAGGCCTGGCTGGACGGCCGCAGCACCGCCACGCCGCTGGGCCGCTGGCAATGGCAGCGCCTGCCGCAGGACCGGCTGCGCGGCGAGTGCGCGCCCTGCGTCGTGCAGCTCGACGCCTTCGGCGCCGCGCCGCTGCAACTGCCACGCGCCGAGCTGCTGCTGCAACGCCAGGGGCAGGAACGATTCAGCGGCACGCTCGAGCTGGGCGAAGGCGAGCACATCGTGTCGTTGCCGTGGAAGGCGCGGCTGACTGCCAGCGGCCTGGTCGTCGACGCGCTGCTGCCCGAAACGCCGCTGGCCGAGGCCTATGCGGTGTTCGGCACCGAGGCCATCCCCGAGCTGGCGCGCGCACGCATCGACGGCCGCATCAACGCATCGCTGAGCCTGCGCCTGCCGGAGCGCCGCCTCGACGTGCGGCCGCGCATCGCCGGCTTCGTGGTCGACGGCCTGGGGACCGAAGAGCTGCTCAACGCCGAGCCGGCCGTGGCTTGCGCTGCGACTCCGGCGGCTACGGATGCCGCAGGCCTGCGCGTGCTGGGCTGGCTGCCGCGCGCCGTCGTCGCGGCCGAGGACCAGCGTTTCGCCGAGCATGCCGGCTACGACCTCACGCAGATGCTGGCCGCGTGGTCGGCCAACCAGCAGGTCGGCGCGGCCCGCGTGAACACCGTGCAGGGCGCGAGCACGCTGACGCAGCAACTCGCCAAGCTGGTCTACACCGGCGACGAGCGCTCGGCGGTGCGCAAGCTGCGCGAGCTGCTGTACGCGGTGGAGATGGAGCGCACGCTCGGCAAGGGCCGCATCCTGCAGCTCTACCTGCAGATCGCGCCCTGGGGCGAAGGCGTCTGCGGCGCCGAGGCCGCGTCGCGCCACTACCTGCGCAAGACGGCCGCGAAGCTCACGCCGCTGGAGGCAGCGTGGCTGGCGAGCCGCCTGCGCGAGTCGGCATCGACCGGCGAGCGGCACGTGGACGCCGAGCGCGTGGGCTGGGTGCTGGGCAGCCTGCGCGGGCCGCTGTCGGCGGAGCGAAGGGCGGAGCAGTTGGAGACGCTGCGCGCGGGGTGGGCGCCGCCGCCGGCGAGGCGGGCGGTGACGGCGCAGCGCTAGGGAGGGTGGGCGCCGACCTCAAAGGCGTCAGCTTGGTTCGACACCTGCGGTCTCATCGACGAAACCAGGATGCTATGGACTCGATGCCGGTTGCCCAGAAGGCGTGAAGCGCAGAAAGGCACGCGTACCCGAAGAAGAAGGCCTCGATTTGATAGGCAAGCAGGTGATTGAGCGGAATCTCACCCCAGGCTAAGCCGCTGACTACCAGCAAGATCAGCGCGCCAGCCGCCAGCAACAAGGCAAACCCACGATGACTTCTGAGCCAGGCAAAAGAGCCAGCCATCGAGGTCCAACCACCAAACCGTGCTACGACCAGCATGCACAGAGCCAGGAAGCAGGACACGACTGCCGCAGGCGCGAGGCCATCTCCCGGGAATCGAAGCAGCGCGTGAGCGACGAAGATGAGGATCAGCGATTGCATCGAAGGCCTAGTGGAGGCAGTCGTCAGGCAGACATGCGGCACCGACTTTAGTTGCGGTTGAGCCGACCCCGACAGGCTCAACCCGGACGGCGGTCCCCAAGCCACTCGCGCACCACCCCCTCCGACCCACCCGCCTGCGCCGCCGCCCACAACAACGGCGCCCCCGCCACCCGCGTCCCCGGCGCTGCCTCGCGCCACTGCTGAAGCACCTCGAACACGAAGTCGACGACGGCCGCGGCGCGCACCGGCTGCTCGCGCTGCGGGATCATGTAGCGCAGCTGCGAGAGCATCCAGCGCGCCAGCCGCTCGGGCCAGCTCGCGAGCGTCTCGCGCGGCGCGTCCTGCGTCGGCCGCACGAACAGCAGGCGCTCGAAGCCGAGCGCGGCGACGGCCTGCTCGTCCAGGTCGGCCAGGCCCTGCTGCAGGGCCTGCGGCAGCAGCGAGGGCGAGACCGGGCACAGCACCGCGAGCGTGTGCACGCCGGCCGCGTGCAGGCCGCCCGCCAGCGCCAGCAGGTCCTCGGGCTCGGGCAGGTGCCAGGCCTCGTCGCGGCCGTAGTGGTCGCGACCGCGGTCGAAGACGACGATCGCCACGTCGGCCGGCGGCAATGCGCCGCCCGCGGTCCAGGGCACGGCCTTCAGGCCGCGCAGGCCGGGCTGCAGCGGCGCGCGCGTCAGCACGCCGACCTCGGCGTAGCGGCCGCGCGCCAGCGCTTCCTCGACGGCCGCGCGGCCCAGCGCACCGCCGGCGCCGGCCAGCAGCAGGCGCGGCGGGCGCAGGGCCGCGGCCGCGGGACGCGCCACAGCTTGCAGGGCGCCTAGGGGGTCGAGGGTCATGGTGGGGGCGACTCGTGCGGGTAGCATGCCATGCAGCCCTTGAAAGGGCCGGTGCCGGCGGCATCTGCGCGGCGTTGCCGGCACTGCCCGCGGCCTCAACCCGAAAGGACCCGACATGTTCCGACGCCTCTTCGCCGCCCTGACCCTGCTGGCCACGCTGGCCCTCGGCGGCTGCGGCTACAACGACTTCCAGCGCCTCGACGAGGCGACCAAGAGCGCCTGGTCCGAGGTGCTGAACCAGTACCAGCGGCGCGCCGACCTGATCCCCAACATCGTCGCCACCGTCAAGGGCGAGGCCAACTTCGAGCAGGAGACGCTGACCAAGGTGGTCGAGGCGCGCGCCAAGGCCACCAGCATCCAGGCCACGCCGGAGCTGATCAACGACCCGGCGGCCTTCCAGAAATTCCAGGCCGCGCAGGGCGAGCTGAGCAGCGCGCTGAGCCGCCTGCTGGTGGTGACCGAGAACTACCCCAACCTCAAGGCCAACCAGGGCTTCCAGGACCTGCGCGTGCAGCTCGAGGGCACCGAGAACCGCATCACCGTCGCGCGCAACCGCTACATCAAGGCGGTGCAGGACTACAACGTGCTGGCGCGCAGCTTCCCCAGCAACCTGACCGCGATGGTCTTCGGCTACCAGACCAAGGCCAACTTCACGGTGCAGAACGAGGCGCAGATCTCCGCGCCGCCGGCGGTCACCTTCGAGAAGCCGGCGTCGAAGTGAGGCTCCCGCAACGCGCCACTCCGGTCGCGTGATGCGCCTCGGGCGCCTGTTCGTCGCCGCACTGGCGCTCGGCTGGGCCTGGCTGGCGGGCGCGCAGGACCTGCGCCCGGTGCCGGTGCTCAGCGCCAGCGTGATCGACCAGACCGGCACGCTGACGCCGACGCAGGTCAGCGCGCTGGAGGCCAAGCTGGCGGCCTTCGAGCGCGAGGCCGGCTCGCAACTGGTGGTGCTGATGGTCGCGAGCACGCAGCCCGAGGACATCGCGGCCTATGCGCAGCGCGTCGGCGAGGCCTGGAAGATCGGCCGCCGCGAGGTCGGCGATGGGCTGATCGTGCTGGTGGCCAAGGACGATCGCAAGATCCGCATCGAGGTCGCCAAGACGCTGGAGGGTGCGGTGCCCGACCTCGCGGCGCGCCAGATCATCGAGCGCGCGATGACGCCGGCCTTCCGCGCCGGCGACTTTGCGGGCGGGCTCAATGCCGCGGTCGACCAGCTGGCCCAGCGCGTGCGCGGCGAGGCGCTGCCGGCGCCGCAGACCGCACCGCGCAACGCGCAGGCCGGTGCACAGTGGGAGGACCTGGCGCTGTTCTTCCTGCTGGGCGTGCCCATCGTCGGCGCGGTGCTGACCGGCATCCTGGGCCGCAAGCTCGGTTCGCTGGCGACCGGCGCCGGGGCCGGCGGGCTGGCCTGGGTGGCGACCGCGAGCCTGGCGATCGCCGGCGTCGCGGCGGTGGTCGCGCTGCTGCTGGTCGGCGTGCTGGGCATCGGTGCGGCGCGGCGGCGCGGTGTCGACAGCGGCCCGCCGATCATCTGGGGCGGTGGTGGCGGATGGGGCGGGGGTGGTGGCGGCGGCGGTGGCGGCTTCTCGTCGGGCGGCGGCGGTGACTTCGGCGGCGGCGGCGCGTCCGGCGACTGGTAGGACGAAGGCATGAACAAGCTCACCCGCATGCTGCGCCACGGCTGGCTCGACGAGGACGATGCGCGCCGCGTGCTCGGCCCGGTCGCGCTCAAGCGCATCGAGGAGCGCGTGCACGCCAGCGAGAGGCTGCACAGCGGCGAGATCCGCGTCTGTGTCGAGGCCGGGCTGCCCTTCGGCTACCTGTGGCGCGACCTCGGCGCGCGCGACCGCGCGATCACGCTGTTCGGCAAGCTGCGCGTCTGGGACACCGAGCACAACAACGGCGTGCTGATCTACCTGCTGCTGGCCGAGCACCGCATCGAGATCGTCGCCGACCGCGGGCTCAACCGCCACGTCGACGCGGCCGCCTGGCAGGCCATCGCCGACGGCATGGGCGACGCTTTCCGCGAGCGGCGCTTCGAGGACGGCCTGGCCGCGGCGGTCGACGCGGTCGACGCGCTGTTGCGACGATACTTTCCCCTGGCGCCGGGCGACGCCAACCCGAACGAGTTGCCCGACGCTCCCCTGGTGGGCTGATGCCGCAGTCTGGGTTCTCCGCCTGCAATTCCCCGCGTGCAAAGGAGGACTCCAAGATGAGGCGACATGCCCCCTGGATCGTTTCGTGCCTGGCCCTCGTGCTGGGCGCAGCCCCGGCCCTCGCGGCCGACCACCCCTGGCTCAGCGCGCCGCTGCGCAGCCAGCAGCCCGAGACCTACTTCACCAACCTGAAGGACGGCGACCGCATCGAGACGCCCTTCGTGCTGAAGTTCGGCCTGGCGCGCTACGGTCTGGCGCCCATCGTCAAGCCGGTGCCTGGCGCCGGCCACCACCACCTGCTGGTCAACCGCGACCTGCCGCTGGACTTCACGCAGCCGCTGCCCTTCAACGACCAGTACATCCACTTCGGCAAGGGCCAGATGGAGACGGTGCTGAACTTCAAGCCGGGCGAGTACACGTTGCGCCTGCTGCTGGCCGACCACAAGCACATCCCGTACTTCATCTACAGCAAGCCGATGAAGATCACGGTGACGAAGAAGAACGACGCGGTCGATCCGAAGAGCCTGGTCAAGCCCGGCGTCGCCATCCTCGAGCCGCGCACCGGCGAGTCGCTGAAGCCGCCGCTGCGCGTGCGGCTGCATGCCTCGGGCCTGAACGTGGGGCACTTCGACATCAAGGACGCCGGCGTCGGCCACTTCCGGCTGGTCGCCGAGCGGGCCGACAAGCCGGGCACGCCGCCCGAGCTGATCGACCTGCCCAAGGGCCAGACCGAGGTCTGGCTGGCGCCGCCGGTGGGCCGCTACAAGCTGCGCGTCGAGCTGGTCGGCAACGCCGACCTGCAGACGATGTCGGCGTCGCCGGCGATCGACCTGGAGATCACGCGCTAGGCCGGGTCGGCCGGGGAAGCTGGGGCGGGCTCGCGCATCGATCCGGCCACCAGGTCGAAGCGGAACAGCCGGCACTCGATGGGGCCGTTCCACATCGGCACGCGGCGGCTTTCCTTCAGGCGCATCGCCTGCGGCAGCTTCATGTCGGGGCTCAGCACCCAGGCGGTCCAGCCGCCGTAGTGGCGCTTCCAGTGCGCGGCGAGGCGCGAGAAGAACTCGGGCGCCGAGCTTCCGTCCTCGAAGCCCTCGCGGGCCGTCGCGCCACGCGCGCCCTGGGGGTCGATGCGCTCGCCCCCGCGCTCGCTCCCACGTGAACCCTTGGGGTCGATGCGCTCGCCATAGGGCGGGTTCAGCATCAGCGTGCCGGTGGGCGTGGCCGGCGTGCGCTGCAGCGCGTCGGCGGTCTTGAAGTCGATCGCGCCGCGCACGCCCGCGCGCTCGGCATTGCGCACCGCGAAGTCGGTCATGCGGAAGGACACGTCGCCGGCCGCGATGGCCACCGCGCTCTGCCGCACCTGCGCCTGGGCCGCGTCGCGCAGCTCGCGCCAGGCCTGCCTGCCGGCCGCGTCGCGAAAGGGACCGAGGCGCTCGAAGGCGAAGTGGCGCTGCAGGCCGGGCGCGATGCCGCAGGCGATCTGCGCGGCCTCGATGGCAATGGTGCCGGAGCCGCAGACCGGGTCGAGCAGCGGGCCGTCGTCTTCGCGGCCCTGCCAGCCGGCGGCGGCCAGCATCGCGGCGGCGAGCGTCTCCTTCAGCGGTGCCTCGCCCTGGTCCTGGCGCCAGCCGCGCTTGAAGAGGGCCTCGCCCGAGGTGTCGGCATACAGCGTCGCGTGCTCGGGCGACAGGTGCAGCAGCAGCGGCAGGTCGGGCCGGCGCGTGTCGACGCTGGGGCGCGCGCCGTGCGCGTCGCGCATCGCGTCGCAGACGCCGTCCTTGATGCGCAGCGCGGCGAAGTTCAGGCTCTTGAGCGGCGCGCGCTGCGCGGTGACGTCGACCTTGAGCGTCTGCTGCGGCGTGATCCAGTCGTCCCAGTGCGGCGTGCGCGCCAGCGCGTAGAGGTCGTCCTCGTGGCGGTAGGGCGCATCGCACAGCGGCCACAGCACGCGCTGCGCGAGGCGGCTGCCGAGATTGAGCGCCATCGCCTCGCGGGCGCCGCCCTGCACCTCGACGCCGCCGCGGCGCGAGCGCGTCGCTGCCTCGGGCAGCAGGCGCGCGACCTCGTCGGCGAGCAGGCCCTCGACGCCGGCGGCGCAGGGCAGGAAGAGCGCGATGGCAGTCACAGCGCGGCCTCCGAGCGACCGTGGACTCGGTACCGGCGAGAGGTCGGCCGCGGCGACGCTGTTCGCTCGCTTCGATCCCCGCTGCGCGGGGCCCCACTTACGCGGCTCACAGCGTCCTGCGCAAGTTCGCCGGCGCGATCTTCAGCGCCTCGCGGTACTTGGCGACCGTGCGGCGGGCGACCTGGATGCCCTGCTCCTCGAGCATCTGGCTGATCTGGCTGTCCGACAGCGGTTTGGCGGCGTCCTCGGCCGCGACCAGCTGCTTGATGAGCGCGCGCACCGCGGTGCTGGAGGCATTGCCGCCGGCCTCGGTGTTGAGCGAGGAGCCGAAGAAGTACTTGAGCTCGTAGGTGCCGAAGGGCGTGCTCATGTACTTGGCGGTGGTGACGCGCGAGATGGTCGATTCGTGCAGGCCCAGCTCGTCGGCGATCTCGCGCAGCACCAGCGGCTTCATCGCGATCGCGCCATGGCTGAAGAAGGCCTTCTGGCGCTCGACGATGGCCTGGCTGACGCGCTGGATGGTGTCGAAGCGCTGCAGGATGTTCTTCATGAACCAGCGCGCCTCCTGCAGCCGCGCCGACAGGCCCGCGCCGGACTCGGTGCGCGCGCCGCGCTGCTGCTTGATGGCCTGCGCGTACAGGTCGTTGATGCGCAGCTTGGGCATCACGTCGGGGTTGAGCACCACACGCCAGCCGCGACCGGCCTTCTGCACGATCACGTCGGGCACGATGATGTTGGCCTCGGCCTTGGTGAAGGGCCGGCCGGGCTTGGGCTCGCAGTGCACGATCAGCGACTGCGCGGCCTTCAGCAGGTCCTCGTCGGCGCCGGTGGCGGCCATCAGCTTCTTGCCGTCGCGACGCGCCAGCAACTCGAGGTGGTGCTTGCAGATCAGGATCGCGATCATCTGCGCCTCGCAGCGCGGACCGGCGCGCAGCTGCAGCACCAGGCACTCGGACAGGTCGCGCGCACCGACGCCCAGCGGCTCCAGGTTCTGCAGCCACTTCAGCGCGCAGCGCAGGCGGTCGAGCAGTTCCTCGGCGGCGTCCGCGTTGCCGTCGTCCAGCCCGGCCGCCAGGCGTTCGGCGATCTCCTCCAGCGGGTCGGCGAGATAGCCGTCCTCGTCGAGCGAATCGATCAGCACCAGCAGCGCCGCGCGGTCGGCCGGCGACAGCCGCATGCCGCGCACCTGCTCGCGCAGGTGGTCCTGGAGGCTGACCCCGGCGCTGCTGCGCTCGGTCGGGTCGTAGTCGTCGCCGGCGTCGTTGCTGGAGGACTTGCCCGGCGTCTCGCGGACGCCGTCGAAGTCCTCGTACTCGGTGCCGTTCTCCCAGTCGTCGCGCTCGGGCGCACCGAGCTCCAGGGTTTCGGCGGGGGCCGCGTCGGCGGGCTCGCTGCCGGCCTCGGCGCCGCCGCTCTCCCAGGCCTCGTCGGCCTGGCGCTCGGTGGTGGCGTTGCGCTCGGGCAGCGGCGCCTCGAAGGGCGTCGGCGAATCCTCCTCGACCTCGAGGAAGGGGTTCTGCTCGAGCATCTGCTCGACTTCCTGGTGCAGTTCGAGCGTGGACAGCTGCAGCAGCCGGATCGACTGCTGCAACTGCGGCGTCAGGGCGAGGTGCTGCGAGAAGCGCAGCTGGAGACCCGGTTTCACGGGACCTCCACGGTTGTGCGTGCAGCACGGTCAGCCAAGCGGACGCCACGGATCCGGCTCTGCCGGTCCGTCAGCGTCGCCCCCCCGGGGGGGAGCGGCGAAGCCGCAACGGGGGGGTACGTCATCACATTCGAAAGTGCTCGCCGAGATAGACCTTGCGGACATCCGGGTTCTCGACGATCTGCGGCGGCGTGCCCTCGGCCAGCACGCGGCCTTCGCTGATGATGTAGGCGTGGTCACAGATGCCCAGGGTCTCGCGCACGTTGTGGTCGGTGATCAGCACACCGATGCCACGCGCCTTGAGGAAGCTGATGATGCGCTGGATCTCCATCACGGCGATCGGGTCGACGCCGGCGAAGGGTTCGTCCAGCAGGATGAAGCGCGCGTCGCCGGCGAGCGCCCGAGCGATCTCGACCCGGCGTCGTTCGCCCCCG